>JAIXLB010000040.1:0-61049 GCA_026931905.1 Chitinophagales bacterium | reverse complement strand
ATTCTTCATTTCATTCAGAATGACAAATAGCTGTCATCCTGAGCGAAGCGAAGGAGCTCTTGAAATGCAGTACTATGGCTTAGGCAGATGTTTCACTTCGTTCAACATGACAGAGAAAAATAAAAAAATAAAAAATAAAATTTGTACCCTAATTAAATAATTGTAATGAGAAAACAGAAAAACGCCAAGGAAATATTAGTAGCTATTTTGATTTTTGCTTTTAGTAATAATATCCAAAGTCAGCAGGTTGCAGGAAGTGAAATTTATGGTAACATGTCCATAGCACCAGAAGTAATAGGTTTGCCCTTGATAGATAATAATTGGGGGGCATTGCCCAGTATGCAAGGAACAAATGTAGATATGTGGGGAAGAGAATTAAACCTCAATAATAATACGCAAACCTACAATGCTGTAGATACCTTGGAAACAGGAGGATTAATAGGTACAACCAGTGCAGATTATGATGCTGCACCACCACCAGATGATCCTATTGATATTCCATTAGATGGAGGGGTAACTTTATTGCTTACAACAGCAGCCATTTTAGGGTATAAATATAGAAATACACTATTACCCTAATTCTCATTCTTGTCATCCTATACTCCCATTCTTTGTCATCCTGAGCGAAGCGAAGGATCTCTTGAGGGATTGTACTAAAGCCAGGCAGTTTCTTCGCTACACTCAGAATGACAAGGTTTTTTCTTCACTTCGTTCAACATGACAGAAGGGTTTCAACATAACAGGGTGTGTCATTTCACTTACGCTCATTGCTGTATTTTTACATCAAATTATTTCTATGTTTACGCTTAATTGCAAGGGCAAATTACTGTTGATAAATAAACCTATTGTAATGGGTGTTATTAATGTTACACCAGATTCCTTTTACAACAACAGCAGACAAAACACAATAGAAAAAGCTGTGCAAAAAGCAGAACAAATGTTGCAAGAAGGTGCAACTATTTTAGATATAGGAGGACAATCTACACAACCCAACAGCAAACCTATAACCATTCAAGAAGAAATAAACAGAACCATACCTGTTATTGAAAATATTATAAAAAAATTTCCTGAAACAATTATTTCAATAGATACCTATAATGCAGAGGTTGCAAACATTGCTGTTCAAAATGGGGCATCTATTATCAATGATATTAGTGCAGGAGATATGGTTAAGAATATGCTTTCAACAGTTGCTGCCTTAAAAGTTCCTTTTATAGCCATGCACATACAAGGCACGCCACAAACCATGCAACAAAATCCGCAGTATGAAAATGTTACAAATGATATATTGAATTATTTTATAAAAAAAATAGAACAATGCAGGCTTGCTGGTATAAATGATGTAATAATTGATGTAGGCTTTTGCTTTGGAAAAACAATACAACACAATATGCAATTATTAAAAGAGCTACATGTGTTTACAATGTTACATAAAGCAATATTATTAGGCGTTTCAAGAAAATCTACAATCTACAAAACATTAGGCATTACTCCAGAAGAAGCACTAAATGGCACTACTGTTTTGAACACAATAGGCTTACTCAATGGGGCAACTATTCTAAGAGTACACGATGTAAAAGAAGCAATGGAGTGTATTCAGTTGTTAGCAGTTTATCAAGCAAAAGCTTAATTGTTTTTAAGCATTATTTGGATAATCATAAAACAAAAAATCTTTTTCAGCTTGTTCAAAATTTTTCCATTCAGTGGTATGAATAACTAAAGCAAATACACCACAGGTAGACATTCCAGGAATTATTTTATCGGTTAAATTATTTACAAATTCTGTTAAGCCAGGGTTATGAGAAAAAACAGCAACATGATTTAGTGCATCATCAAATTTTTTTATAAGGTAGTACAATGTATTAGCAGAAGCATGGTATAATTCAGGAATTTTAATAATTGCATTTTCATTTATTCCGTAAGCAGTGGCAAAAAAATGTGCAGTTGTTAAAGCTCTAATAGCAGTGCTTGAAACAATAGTATTTATAACAACTTTTTTATTAAATAATTTTTCAGCCATTAAAGCAGCTTCTTGTTTACCACGTTTATCTAAAGTTCTTTCAAAATCATTATCCCAATCAAAATCCAAACTACTTTTTGCATGTCGTATTAAATACAAAAACTTCATAGTATATGTATAAGTTTTTACAAAGAGATAAGTAATAATAAAAATAGTTGCAAATCAATTCTTAAAAAAAGAAAAAACTTTGCTTATTTATTTGGAAAGAAAAGACTTGAACATTACTTTTGCCGTCCATTTTTAAAGGATTGGCCTATAGTATAATGGTAGTACGACAGATTTTGGTTCTGTTCGTCTTGGTTCGAATCCAGGTAGGCCAACCAAATAACTCACTTTTATCGTGAGTTATTTTTTTATCCATCACTTATATACTTTCATTTAGCTACACAAATTCACAATTCATAAACATTGAATTTTAAAATCTTTTTTCACTCATGGCATAAGTTTATATTTGCGGCACATTCTACTTGTTATGATGAATCCTTCTGTAAAAGTATTTTCAGGTACAGGTTCTCAAAAATTAGCTGAAAAAATTGCCCAACGTTTTGGTACGCCTCTTGGTAAAGTAAATATTCAAAAGTTTAGTGATGGAGAATTTCAACCCGTTTTTTTAGAAAGTATTCGTGGCGATTATGTTTTTTTAATTCAAAGCACTTTTGCACCTACCGAAAATTTAATGGAATTGTTATTAATGATTGATGCTGCAAAAAGAGCAAGTGCCAACCGTATTGTAGCAGTAATTCCTTATTATGGTTTTGCCAGACAAGATAGAAAAGATAAACCTCGTGTAGCTATTGGTAGTAAATTAATTGCTACTTTATTACAAGCTGCTGGTGCAGATAGAATTATTACAATGGATTTGCATGCACCACAAATTCAAGGCTTTTTTGATATACCTGTAGATCATTTAGATAGTAGTGCCATTTTTATACCTTATATAGAACAATTACAATTAGAAAACTTAACTTTTGCTGCACCAGATGTTGGTAGCACCAATCGTGTAAGAGAAATAGCCAGCTATTTTAATGCAGAAATGGTTATTTGCGATAAGCATAGAAAACGTGCCAACGAAATTGCCAGTATGGTGGTAATTGGAGATGTTACTAATAGAGATATTGTTTTAATTGATGACATTTGCGATACAGGAGGAACCTTAGCCAAAAGTGCATCATTATTAATAGAAAAAGGTGCCAGAAGTGTAAGAGCATTTTGTACACATCCTGTATTAAGTGGCAAAGCCTACGAAAATATTGAAAACAGTGTATTGCAAGAATTGGTTGTGTGCGATACTATTCCATTAAAACAAGATAGTCCTAAAATAAAAATAATTTCTGTTGCTGATTTGTTTGCTATTGCTATAAGAAATGCCTACGAAAATAAAAGTATTACAAGCCTTTTTGTACATAGCCAATTAAGAGGCAGAGATAAATAACAACACTTGTCATTCTGAGCGAAGCGAAGAATCTGCCTGGCATTCTTTATATCATGTTGAACGAAGTGAAACACTTATTTTTGCCAACAACATTATCAAAGCATTTTATAGAATGCAATTAATTTATTTTACTAAAATAAAATTTAAAATACATGGCAGCAAGAGCAGATTTATTTCAAAGTCCCGATTATTTTTTGTTAGATGAATTATTAACAGAAGAGCATAAATTAATTCGTGAATCGGTTCGTAATTATGTAAAAAAAGAAATTTCACCCATCATAGAAGATTATGCACAACGTGCTGAATTTCCTGAACATATTGTAAAACAAATGGGCGAATTGGGTTGCTTTGGACCAACCGTTTCTACAGCTTATGGAGGTGGTGGTTTGGATTATATTTCTTACGGATTAATGATGCAAGAATTGGAACGTGGAGATAGTGGTGTACGCAGTACAGCAAGTGTTCAAGGTAGTTTGGTTATGTTTCCTATTTATGCTTATGGCAGCGAAGAACAAAAGAAAAAATATTTACCCAAATTAGCCAGTGGCGAATGGTTGGGTTGTTTTGGATTAACAGAACCTAATCATGGTAGCGACCCAAGCAGTATGCTTACCAATATTAAAGATGCTGGTGATCATGTACTATTAAATGGTGCTAAAATGTGGATTAGCAATGCACCTTTTTCACAAGTTGCAGTTGTATGGGCTAAAGATGAACAAGGTATTGTAAGAGGTGTAATTGTAGAAAGAGGTATGGAAGGCTTTGCTACACCTACAACACATGGCAAATGGAGTTTGCGTGCAAGTGCTACTGGTGAATTGGTTTTTGATAATGTAAAAATTCCTAAAGAAAATATTTTACCAAATATTCAAGGATTAAAAGGTCCATTAAGTTGTTTAACTAAAGCAAGATTTGGTATTGCTTGGGGAGCTTTAGGTGCTGCAATGGATTGTTATGATACTGCTTTAAGATATAGCCAAGAAAGAATACAATTTGATAAACCCATTGCTGGCTTTCAATTACAACAAAAAAAGTTGGCTGAAATGATTACCGAAATTACCAAAGGACAATTATTGGTTTGGCGTTTAGGTGTTTTAATGAACGAAGGAAAAGCAACCCCACAACAAGTAAGTATGGCTAAAAGAAACAGTTGCGAAATTGCTACAAACATTGCAAGAGAAGCAAGGCAAATGTTAGGTGGCATGGGCATTACAGGAGAATACAGTATTATGCGACACATGATGAACTTGGAAAGTGTAATTACTTACGAAGGAACGCATGACATTCATTTACTTATTACAGGAATGGATGTTACAGGCATAAATGCTTTTAAATAAATAAAATTCTTTCGCTGTTACATAGTTTTATAGGAATATTGTACTGTACTTAACAGTTGATGTTTGAATAAGCATTTGCATATAATTTGTTTTACAGTTCCATATCCACCAGATTATGGTGGTGTAATAGATTTATTTTGGAAACTCCCTGCTTTACAAAAAGTTGGCATACTCATTCATTTGCATTGTTTTGATTATGGCAGAGGTGTGCAAAATGAATTGAATAAATATTGTGCTGCTGTTCATTACTACAAAAGAAAAACAGGGTTAGCTGGTATTCATTTTTCTATGCCATATATTGTTGCTTCAAGAAAAAATGATACATTATTGAATTGTTTGTTGCAAGACAATTATCCTATTTTAATGGAAGGTATTCACAGCACTTTTTTATTGAATGATGTACGATTTAACCATAGAAAAAAAATAGTAAGGCTGCACAATGTAGAGTATAATTATTACAAACATTTATCGCAAACAGCTACTTCTTTTTTTAAAAAAATATATTGCTTAGCGGAAAGTTTTTTGCTAAAAAAATATGAGCAAAAAATTATTAATAAAGCTTCTCTTTTTCTTACTGTAACTACAAAAGATAAAATTACTTATGAGCAGGACTTATATTGTACCAATGCTCATTATTTACCATTATTTATACCCAATAACTGGATGATTGATATTGATGAAAGTCAAGGAAAATATTGTTTGTACCAAGCAGATTTAAGCGTACAAGTAAATGAACAGGCAGCTATATGGCTTTTGCAAAATGTATTTTATAACTCAGGAATTCCTTTTGTAATTGCAGGAAAAAATCCTTCAGAAAAATTAAAAAATATAATAGCAAAAAGTAAAAATGTTGTACTACAACCTAATCCTTCAGAAAATGAAATGAATAATTTAATTAAAGAAGCACAAATAAATATTTTGCCTTCTTTTAGTAATACAGGTATTAAACTAAAATTATTACATGCTCTTTTTATTGGAAAATTTTGTATAGTAAATAATGCAACTATCGAAGGAACTGGTTTAGATGATTTGTGTCATATAGCTAACACATCAAAAGAAATGCAAGAAAAAATTGAACAATTATTTATGCAAAAAATTACAACAGCAGAAATTGAATTACGAAAATTAAAACTTCAATCTATTTACAATAATACTCTTAATGCTGAACAACTCATTCAATACATTTACAGCTAAACATATAGAAAATAGAATTTACACTTTAATACAGCTTAATTTTGTGCAATGTCCAAAGAAATGAATAACAGACAGGCTTTTTATCATTACTTTATAGAAGAAAAATATATTGCTGGTATTGTATTATTAGGCACTGAAGTAAAAAGCATAAGAGAAGGAAAAGTAAGTTTTAATGATGCTTTTTGCTTGTTTGATACAAATGAATTATGGCTTAGAGGTTTGTACATTGCAGAGTATTCGCATGGAACAGTAAATAATCATATTGCTGTGCACGATAGAAAATTATTATTGCAAAAACGTGAATTAAGAAAACTTCAAAACAAGTTAAAAGACAAAGGGCTTACCATTGTGCCATTAAGGATTTTTCTAAACGAAAAAAATTTAGTAAAAGTAGAAATAGGCTTAGCAAAAGGCAAAAAACTACACGATAAAAGAGATACCATTAAACAACGAGATGCTGAAAGAGAAATGAAACGTTTTGTATAAAAAATATAAACTATATTTAAGCCATAAACTATAAAAATAGTGACAGTAGAAAATAAATCTTTTATAAAATATGCTGCCAAACTTATTATCCTTTATTTACTATTGGATTATGGAACAACTCTTTTTATTGGCATTACAACCCAAGGAGGGATTTATATAGAATGGTTGGATAAATATTTTAATTATGTAGCCTGGTTAAGACATAGTATTTTAAGTACTGCAAAATTTGTTATGTACTTATTGGGTTATGAAACACACATTCATTCAACCTATATTTTACAAATAAAAAATGGCTCTGGTGTTCGTATGGTTTACTCTTGTATTGGTTATGGTGTACTATGCTTTTGGACTGCTTTTATTTTGGTAAACAAGGGAAAGTTTTGGTTTAAAACTAAATGGTTAATTAGTGGTTTAATCATTATTTTTATTACCAATGTTTTAAGAGTAGTTGTATTATTAATTGCACTACAAAAAAAAATGTTCAAACCATTTACTTTAGATCATCATACATTTTACAATATTGTTGCTTACTTAATTGTTATAGGTATGATGTTGTTGTTTTTAAAACAACTGAAAAAACAACAAACACAACAAGGTTAAATTCCTGTTATCTAAAACTTATCATAGAAGAAAGAGGATAACGAATATTTTTATACATCATCATATCCACCTTTACTTTACCTACAGATATAGGGCTTTCAATTCTTAGAGGAATATGATTTTCATCATCACTTACCCATACAGTCATCGATTCGCCTCCTTTAAAAATGGTACCCTTTATTAACAAAGGTTTAAACTTAATAGCTCTAAATTTTCCATAACGTGTTTTTACAGTTTCCTTGCCCATATATTTTATGTACAAGTCATAGATTTCATTATCCAAAAACATAGAAAAAGGAATTTTATCACCTACATTGTATTTATTAAAATTAATATTTCGTGCATAATAAATAGAGCTTAAAACATCTTGCACACATTCAGGAACTTTATAAACGCCTTTATTGGTAATAGCAGAATTGGTACTATGATTAAAAGTTACATTTTCATAAAATTTATATCCACCTTCATCTACATTTCTAATAAATTTTTGAGGTTTTAATGTAGCTGTATCAATATAAGTTTCGTAACGGTCTCTTACTTTAAAAATCCAGTCGTAGCTTGAGTTTGAAGTGCCTGTTCCTACAATATGATATACAGGTTTATTATTAAAAGTTTCGCCAGTAACAGTAAAGCTTGCTGTACCTGCATCAATATATAAACCTAAGGCATTGTAAAATACTTTGTATGTAATATTTTCTCCATCTTGAAAAGTTGTATTTC
Organism: Chitinophagales bacterium; assembly: GCA_026931905.1. Classification (GTDB taxonomy): domain Bacteria; phylum Bacteroidota; class Bacteroidia; order Chitinophagales; family Chitinophagaceae; genus UBA1930. The sequence continues at coordinate 53,260 of JAIXLB010000040.1, read as the reverse complement.
TTACACTGCAAAAATCATCATCTGCCGATGTAAGAGTAAGCCACGAACCTACTGCAATAAAAAGAGATACAATTTTTTTCATCATAATTTATTTCTTAAATAATTTTACTCCTAAAATTAATAAACTTCCTGTAATGGCTGGTATTACTCTGTTTACAAACCATATTATGGCTGCTGTAAAAACTATGCCAAGCGTATTTGCACTTAATAAACCAAATAGTTGTTTACTTGCTTCGCCTCTTAAACCTAATTCTGCAATAGGTATAGATGGTACAACTGCTAACACTAAAAACAATACACAAACCATCCACGATAATTGCCACCAATTTGCATTTACTTCAAATAACTGTAACAATAATAAATATTGAACCACAAATACAACGTACCTAAGAAAAGAAAGTAATAAAATTTTTGTTAATTCCTTTGCATGAAAATCTTCTAACTTTTGAACATAAAAACTATACTTGGCAACAAAAGGAATTTTTTCAAACAATTTTGTAACCCATGATAATTGAAAATATAAAATTAAAATTACTACAGTTCCAAAACTTAAAATGTACAACATAGCATTTAACCAAAATTTATTTAAGCCTTGCAAATGATGCGTATCATCTAAAATATTTAGCTTAATATACAACAAGCCAATTATACCCATAATCATTGTTACAATTAATTGACTCAGGCTTCCAACAATAGATACAGCAATAGCTCTAAGCCTATTACCATCTTGCAAATACACAACTCTGCCAATATATTCTCCTATACCGTTAAAAGTATTAAATGCAATAGCTTGTCCTGTAAAAATGGCTCTAAAAGCTCTTAAAAAACTTACTTTTTGAATACCAGAAACTAAAATTTGCCATTTCTTAGCTTCAATACCCCAGTTTACAAACATTAATACAATTACTGCATACAATTTCCAAGCATCTACACTTTTGTAAGAATTTAAAATGGCTTGCCAGGCTTTGGGCAAATCGGGTTGTTCTATTACTTGTTTATAAATAGAAAAACTAAGCCATACAAATAAGATAGGACCAATAATGTAATTGAAAAATATTTTTTGTTTCTTTTTCAGGGTCAAAGTTTGAATATACAAAATACGTTGTTACTGCTTGAATTATAAAACTAAAAAAAATCTACCAAACTGTATTAAATAAAAATACTACCTTTAAAGCAATAAGTTTTTGTTTAGAATTTTACAACAAATACTTGCATTACTTTTATATTTGAAATCCAAAAAATAATATTATGGAATTGAAAAAATTAGAAGAAATTTTTCAATATAAAATTGATAATGAAATAAAAATTGAGCCTAAAGATTGGATGCCAGAAGCATACAGAAAAACAAACATCAGGCAAATAAGCCAACATGCTCATAGCGAAGTAGTAGGTATGTTGCCTGAAGGAAATTGGATAACAAGAGCACCATCTTTAAAACGAAAAGCCATTTTATTAGCAAAAATTCAAGATGAAGCAGGACATGGTTTATACCTTTATTCTGCTGCAGAAACATTAGGTATTAGCAGAGATGAAATGATAGACCAATTGCACAGTGGCAAAGCAAAATATTCTTCCATATTTAATTATCCTACTTTAACATGGGCAGATATGGGTGCAATAGGTTGGTTGGTTGATGGTGCTGCCATTGTAAACCAAGTAATGCTTACACGCACCTCTTATGCTCCTTATTCAAGAGGCATGGTAAGAATTTGTAAAGAAGAAAGTTTTCATCAACGTCAGGGTTTCGATATCTTATATGTATTAAGTAAAGGCACTAAAGAACAACAAGCCATGTGTCAAGATGCTATTAACAGATGGTGGTGGCCCAGTTTAATGATGTTTGGACCTACAGACAGCGAAAGTGCTAATACAGAGCAAAGCATGAAATGGAAAATAAAAAGAAAAACCAACGATGAACTTCGTCAGCAATTTGTAGATATGATTGCAGAACAAGTAAAGGTTTTAGGAATGACTTTGCCCGACCCCGATTTAAAATGGAATGAAAAAACTTCTTCTTACGATTTTGGAGCAATTAATTGGGATGAATTTTGGAACGTTGTTAAAGGAAATGGACCCTGCAACAAACAAAGATTAAATGCTAGACGTAAAGCTCATGAAAATGGAGCATGGGTAAGAGAAGCTGCATTAGCACATGCCAGAAAACAAAAAGAAAAAAATAAAGCAGCATAACATGAAAAAAATAGTTTTTTTATTTTCTTTTTTAATAATTATTACAAGTTGCACCAACAATAGTAACAACAAAGAAATAAACCAAAAGCCTGATACAAGAATTAGTTTACAAGCAGATTCAATTATCAATACAGTAAAGCTAACTGATACATTAGTAATTTTTGATGGAACTTGTAGAGGTTGTGCTGTAGAAAATAGTACCAACTATACTATAAGCGATAGTAGCAATATTGTAAAATTAGCAACCATAAAAACCATTGATAACAGCCCACCAGATATGGATGGTGGTTCTATAAATAAAGAAATTGAAATTACACCCATTAAAACCGGCAAAACAGTAATGAAATTTTACAAATATTATCAAGGAGAAGATAATACTAAAAACGATACTGTTTTTGTAAGAAATTATGTAATTGAAATAACCAACTAAAATACAACACAATGAAAAATTTTATAACCAAACATTTTTATGGCGATTATGGAGAGATTGAAGAAGGAGGAGTATCTAATAAAAATGAACAAAATATAGCATGGCCTCTTTGGGAGGTTTTTATTCGTAGCAAACAAGGCTTAGACCACAAACATGTAGGAAGCCTTCATGCTGCAGATGCACAAATGGCTATTGAAAATGCAAGAGATGTTTATACAAGAAGATTAGAAGGTGTAAGTATTTGGGTAGTAGAAAGTAAAAATATTACTGCCAGCAATCCTGAAGAAGCTGGTGAATTATTTGAACCTGCAGAAAATAAAATTTATCGTCATCCTACTTTTTATAAATTACCTAAAGAAGTAGATCACATGTAACATCAATTTTTTTATAAAAAGAAAAATTGAATTTTTAAACTACACGATTAAATACAATAATCAATGGCATCAACAACAACTGTTTCTAAAGAAGATAAAATAAATTATCTATTATACATTGCAGATACAGCTTTAATTCTATCGCATAGAAATAGTGAATGGTGTGGTCATGCACCAGTTTTAGAACAAGATATTGCATTAACCAATATTGCATTGGATTTATTAGGACAAGCCAGAAATTTTTATCAGTATGCTGCTGAATTAATAGGCAACAATGCAACAGAAGACAGCTTGGCTTATTTAAGATTAGAGCATGAGTATAAAAATTTATTATTAGCAGAACAGCCAAATGAAGATTGGGCTTATACTGTATTACGTCAGTTTTATATCTCTACTTTTTTATTTTATTTATACCAACAATTACAACAAAATGAAGATGAGCAAGTAGCTGCTATTGCTGCAAAATCTATTAAAGAAGTAGCCTACCATGTTCGTTGGAGTGGCGAATGGGTTATTCGTTTGGGAGATGGAACAAAAGAAAGTAACCAGCGTATGCAGCAAGCTCTTGATTTTTTGAAAGATTATACAGGAGAAGTTTTTATTGCTGCAAATTATGAGCAAGCAATGCAAATTGATATGGCAACTATTCAAAAAAAATGGGAAGAAAAAGTAGCTGCTGTATTGAATGAAGCAATGCTTTCTTTCTCTACAAATAATTTTTCACACACAGGAGGCAAAACAGGAAAACATACTGAACACTTAGGTTATATTTTAACCGAAATGCAATATTTACAAAGAACATATCCTAATGCAACTTGGTAATATACTTTTAATTCTTTAATAATGCAGGAAACAAAAAATAATAATACATCAGCAGAAGAACTTAAAAAGGCTGTATGGGATGTTGTGAAAAATATTCCTGACCCTGAAATTCCTGTTATTACTATTGAAGATTTGGGCATTTTAAGAGAAGTAATTATTAATGATAAAAATGAAATTGAAGTAATTATTACACCAACTTATTCTGGCTGCCCTGCTATGGATTTAATTGGTTGGAATATTAAAACAGAATTAGAACAAAATGGTTTCAAAAATTTTAGAATAACCAATGTACTTTCACCTGCATGGACTACAGATTGGATGACTGAAACAGGCAAACAAAAACTAAAAGCCTATGGCATTGCACCACCTAATAAAAAACAAATTGTTTGCGATACAGAATTATTTCAACAAGATGAAGCAGTACCTTGTCCTCATTGCGATTCTTACAATACAAAATTAGTTTCAAGATTTGGCAGTACACCTTGCAAAGCCTTGTATCATTGCAATAACTGTAATGAACCTTTTGATTATTTTAAGTGTCATTAACAGAAAACTTTTTTTTGCACACAAACCTTCTACCCTATTTTACTATTCTTAGTTTGGCATAATTCAGCATAATTTTTTTCTCACCGTTCAAATCAAATTTTATGGTAGCAATAGGATTATGGTTGCTGCCTTCTAATTTTAACACAACACCATAACCAAATTTTTTATGTTCTACTTTTTGTCCTTCTTCCAAATCGGCAGTATCGCTTTCTACAAAATTTTCACTTGGTATATGAGTAGCAACTTTTGGTGTTACAGGAGTTACAGGTAAGTAAGATGGTTTCTTTTCATTGGCTTTTTGATTTGAAAAATTACCAAATCCTCTGTTCATTCTTTCATAAGCAGAACCTTCATTAAAATTATTTCTTTGCATTGATGCACCAGCATAAGTTTTATCTAAAAACTCATTAGGCATTTCATTTAAAAATCTGCTTTCTTCGTTTTGTACAAGATTGCCAAATCTATACCTTGTATTAGCATAAGTAATCCATAGTTTTTGTTTGGATCTTGTAATTGCTACATAAAATAATCTTCTTTCTTCTTCCAATTCTTCTCTTGTATTTAAAGCCATAGCATTAGGAAACAAAGTTTCTTCTAAGCCTACCACAAATACACAACTAAACTCCAAACCTTTTGCTGAGTGAATAGTCATCAGCTTTACTTTATCTGCATTTTCATTATCATCATCAGCATCTGTAAGTAAAGTAATTTGCTGTAAGTAAGAGCCTAAGTTTTTAGAAAAAGTTTCTCCCTCTTCTGTGTCTGGTGTTTCTGTCCATTCTTTTATAGAGTTTAATAAAGCTTGAACGTTCTCGTATCTTGCTAAACCTTCTGTAGATTTATCATTGAATAATTCTTTTACCAATAAAGTATGTTTGCCTACCAATTGTGCTACATCATAAGCATTTTTTTCAGTTAAAATACTTTGAAAATATTTTATCATTGTTACAAAATCCTGCAAAGCCTCTAAGGTGCCTGCTTTAAAACCAAATTCTGCTGCACGTTCCAGTACTTGAAACATGGATAAGTTTTGCTCTCTTGCAATGATAGTAAGCTTTTCTATACTTGTTTTTCCAATGCCTCTTACAGGATAATTAATAATACGTTTCAACGCCTCTTCATCTTGTGTATTTACAATTAATCGCAAATACGCAATCATGTCTTTTATTTCTTTTCTTTGATAAAAACTAATGCCTCCATAAATACGATAACCAATTCCTTGTTTTCTAAGGCTTTCTTCAAACGAACGACTTTGAGCATTTGTTCTGTATAAAATAGCAAAATCATTATTGCTATAATGGTATCTTAACTGTTGCTCTTTAATAGAATCTGCAACAAATTTTCCTTCTTCATTATCAGTAGCAGTTTTTACAATTTTAATTTTATCGCCTTCTTCATTTTCTGTCCATAATTCTTTGGGTAATTGCCCTTTATTATTTTCAATAACACTATTGGCAACTTTTAAAATGCTTTGAGTGCTTCTATAATTTTGTTCAAGTTTTATCACTTTTACATCATTATAATCTGTTTGAAATTGTAAAATATTTTTAATAGTAGCACCTCTAAAACTATAAATGCTTTGTGCATCATCGCCTACTACACAAATGTTTTCATATACAGCAGCCAAAAGTTTGGTTATTTGATATTGTACCGGGTTAGTGTCTTGATACTCGTCAATTAATACATACTTAAACCTGTGTTGATATTTTAATAAAACATCGTTGTTGTTTTTTAATAATTCATACATTTTTAAAAGCAAATCATCAAAATCCATTGCTCCATTTTTAAAACAACGCTCTGCGTATGCTTTATAAATTTTTCCAGTTGCTGGTCTGTTTGCTTTTGCATCTTCTTGTTTTAAATTAGTGTCTTCATTATATTCCAGGTAATTTACTAAAGCATTTTTTGCAGCAGAAATTCTATTATGAATAATATTAGGTTTGTACTGCTTAATATCTAAATTCATTTCTGTAATAACAGTTTTTAAAACGCTTCTGCTATCTTCAGTATCATAAATAGTAAAGTTATTAGGGTAGCCTAATTTATGTGCTTCTACTCTTAAAATTCTTGCAAACACGCTATGAAAAGTGCCTATGTATAAATTTCTTGCTTCGTTATTACCTAAAATTTTTTCAATTCTTTCTTTCATTTCGGCAGCAGCTTTATTGGTAAAAGTTAATGCCAAAATATTAAAAGCATCTACGCCATTTGCCATTATGTGAGCAATACGAGTTGTAAGCACTTTTGTTTTACCACTGCCTGCACCTGCAATAATCATTAATGGTCCATTAATGTATTCTACAGCTTCTCTTTGTGGTTGGTTTAATCCTGATAAATAATCTTGCATGGCTGCAAAATAAGCTATGCAACTTTGAAAAATTTACTTGGGGGATAAGTTTAATTTTTATTTTAATTGTTAGTAACTTTTTTATAAGTGAAATGGCTATCTATTCCATTTTAAAATTGCTTTTTGTATTATTGTTCTATTAATAACTCAAGAAAAACATGGTTCCAGAAAAAAAAGTTTTAAACCCTATAACCATTTTATTGTTTGTAACCATTATTGCAGCCATTGCTACTTGGTTTGTTCCTGCTGGTACTTACAATAAATTATCTGTTGTAGAAAATACTTTTGCCATAACAAGCAATGGAACAAATGTATATGTACCATTAACCCAAAAAACATTAGATAGCTTACAGGTGTTAATACCATTGGAAAAATTCACTTCAAAAGATATTTCAAAACCTGTTTCCATTCCTAATACTTATCAACCCATTAAAAGCAACAGAGCTACTTTTTTAAATTTATTAGGAGCACCCATCAAAGGAGTTTATGAAGCTATAGATATTGTGTTACTCATACTTGTAATGGGTGGTTTTATTCATGTGTTTAATGAAACAGGAGCTATGTTTAAAGGTATTACATACTTATCGCATAAGCTAAAAGGCAAAGAACAAATGCTGATAATTATTTTAACTGCATTGTTTTCATTTGGAGGTTCATCGTATGGTATGGCAGAAGAAACCTTGGTTTTTTATCCTGTATTAGTGCCTTTATTTTTAGCTGCTGGCTACGATTTGTTGGTGCCTGTTGCTGTAATTTTTGGAGGCTCACAAATTGGAGGCTTGTCTTCTTTCAGTAATCCATTTTCTACTATCATTGGTTCAAATGCAGCAGGTTTAAACTGGATTGATGGCATTTACGAAAGATTAATTATGTATGTAATTACTACATCATTACTTATTTGGTATATTTTGAAATATGCTAAAAAAGTAAAAAAAAATCAGGCAAATTCTTTGGTTTTAAAATACAACAACAACGCTATTTCAACTTACGAAGCGTTAGAGGTAAATGAAATACAAGAAACAAAACTATCGCTACAAACAAAATTGTTATTAACCATTTTTGGAAGTTCATTTTTAATAATGATTGCAGGTGTTATATTTTTTGATTGGTGGTTATTAGAAATTACAATGCTGTTTTTTGGAGCAGCTTTGTTATTGTTTTTTATCACCAAAATAAAAGAAGAAGAATTTATTAATCAATTTATAAAAGGAGCTGAAAGCCTTTTGGCAGTTGCATTTATTGTAGGTATTGCAAGAGGCATAACAGTAATTTTAAATGAAGGAAATATTAGCGATACACTTTTATTTTACACAGCAAAAATTACTGGAAATTTACCTGCTGCTCTTTTTATTATAATGATTTTGGGCGTATATATTGTTCTTACTTTATTTATTTCATCATCATCAGGAATGGCAGTTTTAACCATGCCCATTTTAGGAGCATTGGCTTTAATTGTAAATGTACCAGGCAGAGAAATTGTAAATAGTTATTTGTATGGTATGGGAATCATGGGCTTTATTACTCCAACAGGTTTGTTTTTACCTTCTATTGCTATGGTAAATATCAATACTAAAGTATGGTTGAAATTTATTACACCATTTTTATTTATTTTACTTGTTGTATGTGCTATTGCTTTGTTAATTGGAGTTTATTGGTAAAGCATATTATTAACATTTAACAACTAAACTTTACTTTTACATCGGTAATTATTGTATAAAATTTTATTAAAAATATAATGTCAATTCATAAAGAAGTAAAGAAAATTACAACCAATACTTTACAAAAAATGAAACAAGCAGGAGAAAAAATTTCTATGCTTACTGCTTACGATTTTTCATTTGCAAAAATTGTTGATGGTGCAGGTATTGATGTAATTCTTGTAGGCGATAGTGCAAGCAATGTAATGGCTGGTCATGAAACTACATTACCTATTACATTAGACCAAATGATTTACCACGCACAAAGTGTTGTGAGAGCTATTAACAGATGTTTGGTTGTAGTAGATTTACCCTTTGGAACATATCAAAGCAATAGCGATATAGCTCTTGCATCTGCTATTAGAATTATGAAAGAAACAGGTGCACATGCCATAAAATTAGAAGGCGGTGAAGAAGTAATTGAAAGTGTAAAAAAAATTGTAAGTGCTGGCATTCCTGTAATGGGGCATTTGGGTTTAACCCCTCAAAGTATTTACAAATTTGGTACTTACACTGTTCGTGCAAAAGAAGAGGCAGAAGCTTTAAAATTAAAAAACGATATTCTATTATTGCAACAAGCAGGATGCTTTGCTGTTGTTTTAGAAAAAATTCCTGCTACTCTTGCAAAAGAAGTAAGTGAAAGTGTTTTAATTCCTACTATTGGTATTGGTGCAGGCAATTTTTGCGATGGACAAGTTTTGGTTTTACACGATATGCTTGGCATTAACACAGAATTTAAACCAAGATTTTTGCGTCAGTATTTGAATATTGCAGCCTTAGCAACAAAGGCAGTTCAAGAATATATAACAGATGTTAAAAGCAAAGATTTTCCCAACGAAAGCGAAAGCTATTAAAATATTTTTTTACTTATGATTTATAGAAGTAAAGCACCATTAAGAATTGGTTTGGCAGGAGGAGGAACAGATGTAAGCCCTTACAGTGATGAGTTTGGAGGAGCAATACTCAATGCAACTATTTCTTTAAGTGCCAATGCATCTATAGAAATTACAGATAAAAAAGGAATTACAATTCAAACTTTAGATAGAAACGAAACGGAGCATTTTGATTGGAATAATGAACTACCCATTAATGGAAAATTAGATTTACTAAAAGGCGTTTACAATCGTATTCAAAAAGATTATAGTATTCCGCAACAAAATTTTAGGTTAAGCACTTATGTAGATGCTCCTGCAGGAAGTGGTTTAGGCACTTCATCAACTTTGGTAGTAGCCATTATTGGTGCATTTGTAGAAATGCTAAAACTTCCTTTAGGTGATTACGATATAGCACACTATGCTTACGAAATAGAAAGAAATGATTTGAAATTAGCAGGTGGCAAACAAGATCAATATGCAGCAACTTTTGGTGGTGTAAATTTTATGGAATTTTATGATAATGATAAAGTAATTGTAAACCCTTTACGAATAAGACCAGAATATTTAAGTGAATTAGAAAATAATTTGGTATTGTATTTTACTGCAACAAGCAGAGAAAGTGCAACTATTATAAAAGAACAGCAAAAAAATGTAGTAAGCAAAAACGAAAAAAGCATAGAAGCCATGCACCAATTAAAAGAGCAAGCTAAAATGATGAAAGAAGCATTGCTTAAAGGTAACTTAAATGAGTTTGGAAGAATTTTGGATTTTGGTTTTCAACAAAAAAGAAAAATGGCAAACAATATTTCTAACACCAACATAGAAAATATTTATGAAGCTGCAAAAAAAGCTGGTGCTACTGGAGGTAAAATAAGTGGTGCAGGCGGCGGCGGATTTATGATTTTTTATTGCCCCGCCAATTCAAGATATAATGTTATAGAAACTCTGAAAACCTTTGGTGGCGAAGTAAAGCCTTACTCTCTTACTAAAAATGGATTAAGAACCTGGACTTCAAAATAAAACAACATAACATACTATGAGTCAAAAAATAAAATCTATCATTCAAGCATCAGTTGATGTAAAACAACAAATACTCAACAATGAAACTTTAATACAAACTGTAAACGATTGTGTAGAAATAATTGTACAGGCATTTAAGAATGGCAACAAAGTTTTGTTTTGTGGAAATGGAGGTAGTGCTGCCGATGCTCAACATTTAGCAGCAGAGTTTAGTGGCAGATTTTATACTGACAGAAAAGCCTTGCCAGCAGAGGCTTTACACTGCAACACATCTTATCTTACTGCAGTTGCAAACGATTACAGTTACGATGTAGTGTATGCAAGATTGTTAGATGGAATTGGTAATACTGGCGATGTAATTATTGGTTTATCTACAAGTGGCAATAGCAATAATATTATTAAAGCTTTTGAAGTGGCACATGATAAAAACATTACAACCATTGCATTTACAGGTGCTACAGGAGGCAAAATGAAAACGTTAAGCAATTATTTGTTAAACGTTCCAAGTACCGATACACCACGCATTCAAGAGAGTCATATTTTATTGGGACACATTATTTGCCAGTTAGTAGAAGAACAATTATTTTAATATTTTTTGAAACTAAGCTTTTGTAATTTTATTAAACTTTAGTTGCGTCGCACACTTGTACTACAAAATCTTTTAGTATCTTTTTTTATGATAAACTTACAAGCAATAGATAATACATGGACATTATTTTTAGACAGAGATGGTGTTATCAATCATGAAAAAGAAAATAGCTACATACTTAACTGGAACGAATTTCATTTTTACGATCATGTAAAAGAGGCCTTAAAAATTTTAAATCCATTGTTTAAAACCATAGTTGTAGTAACCAATCAACGAGGCATTGGCAAAGGTTTAATGAGTATAAACGATTTACAAAATATACATCACAACATGGTAAAAGAAATTGAAAATGCTGGAGGAAGAATTGACAAAATTTACCATTGTTCCGATATAGAAAATTCTTCTCCTAATAGAAAACCCAATGCTGGCATGGCTTTGCAGGCAAAGTCTGATTTTCCTTTCATTAATTTTTCTACAAGTATAATGGTAGGCAATAAATTAAGTGATATGCAATTTGGCAGAAATGCAAAAATGAACACTGTATTTGTAGCAACTACACACCCTGAAACTCCTTATCCTAATGAACATATTGATTTAAGGTTTCAAAACTTATTGGAATTTGCAATAGCAATACAAAAAGTACATTCCTAAAGCAATTTAGTACCAATATTTCCACATACTAACATTTACAACATTTTAGGTAAGCTGTTTATTTATCTTTACGCTTTCAAAAAATAATTTTCAAAAACGAATTTTAATAATAAATATTATGCTCAAAGTAGGCATATTTGGTGTAGGTCATTTAGGAAAATTTCATTTAAACAACTGGAAAGAAATTGAGGGAATAAAAATTGTTGGCTTCTTTGATCCAAGCAACGATGCAGCCAAAGAAGTTACTGCCACCTATGGCATTAAACGCTACATGGATGAAGATAAATTAATGGATGCTTGTGATATTATTGATGTGGTTGTACCTACTGATTGGCATTACGAAATTTGCATGAAAGCTGTAAGAAAAGGCAAACATGTATTTGTAGAAAAACCTTTGTGCAACAATATTTCAGAAGCTAAAGCTTTAGTAGATATGGTTCGTGAAGCTAATGTAAAAATGCAGGTTGGTCATGTTGAAAGATTTAATCCTGCTTTTCTTGCAATAAAAGATTTAAAGCTAAACCCTATGTTTATTGAGGTACATCGTTTAGCACAATTCAATCCAAGAGGTACAGAAGTAAGTGTAATTTTAGATTTAATGATTCATGATTTGGATATTATTTTAAGCTTAGTAAAAAGCGGTGTAAAAAATATCAATGCAAATGGTGTTGCAGTTATGACAGATACACCAGATATTGCCAATGTAAGAATTGAGTTTAACAATGGTTGTGTTGCTAATCTTACAAGTAGTAGAATTAGCATGAAAAAAATGCGTAAAATGCGAATTTTTCAAAAAGATAGTTATATTGGTATTGACTTTTTAAACAAGAAAACAGAAATTATAAAACAAAGAGAGCCCAATGATAAAAATGTTTTTGCTTTTGATGTAGAAACGCCCAAAGGCAAGAAAACAATAGCTGTTGCCAACCCTGTAATTCCTGAAGCCAATGCAATAAAATTAGAGTTAGAAGCTTTTGTAGATAGCATTCTCAACAATAAACCTACAGTTGTAAACGAAATTGATGGCTATTTAGCTATGGAAGTTGCACATCAAATTTTAAATAAAATAAATAGTACAGGAGTTAATACTTAATTTAAAAATTATTACAAAAAATTCATCAGTTCATCTGCCAGTTTTCTATCATTGCTTAAGCGTGGTACTTTATTTTGACCTCCTAATTTTCCAATACTTTTCATGTAGTCTATAAAACCATTTTTTCTTACGCAGTTGATATGCAGTTGCTGCAAAATATTTCCTCTAATTAAATCATCGTAATACACATTTTTTTTACGAAGATTTGCATCTACTTTTTCAATAAAACTGTTCATGTTTGTTGGAGTATTTTCAAACTCTATAAACCATTCATGATAACTTTTTCCTTTGCCTTGTGCCACATTTGGTGCAACAGTAAATTCTACAATTTTTATATTTTCTTCTTGAGCTGCTTGCAACAAAGCATATTCAACTTCTTCACTAATTACATGTTCGCCAAAAGCACTAATAAAATGTTTTATTCTGCCACTCACTATAATTTTATAAGGATTAGTGCTAACAAATTTTACTGTATCGCCAATATTATACCCCCATAAACCTGCATTACTGTTTATAATTAAAGCATAATTTTCGCCCACCTTTACATCTTGCAATACAAGCCTGGTGGGGTTTTCATTAAATATTTCGTTGACAGGAATAAATTCATAAAAAATACCACTATTGGTATTGAGCAATAACCCTTCTTCTTGTTGAGAATTTTGAAAAGCAAAAAAACCTTCGCTTGCAGGAAACAATTCTATACTGTCAATCTTTTTTCCAATGCTTTCAAACAGCTTTGCTTTATAAGGTTCAAAATTTACACCACCTTGCACCATTACACTAAAATTTGGAAAAAGTTCTGCAATTTTTTTACCACTCTTTTCTGTAAGTTTATCAAAATACATTTGCATCCATGGCGGAATACCACTTATTAAAGTCATGTTTTTAGTAATGGTTTCTGCAACAATTTTTTCCAATTTTTCTTCCCAATCTTCAATGCAATTTGTTTCGTAAGTGGGTAGTTGATTGGTTCTTAAATATTTTGGTACATGATGATTTACAATTCCACTCAATCTACCAGTTGGTATATTTCCTATTCTTTCCAATACTGGACTACCACTCAAAAAAATCATTTTACCCGAAGCAAATGCAGTATTTCCTGTTTCACTCATGTAGCACAATAGGGCATTTCTTGCAGTATTGATATGGTTAGAAATTGAATCTTTGGTTATGGGTATATATTTTGCACCACTTGTAGTACCACTTGTTTTTGCTAAATAAATGGGGCTGCCTTTCCACAAAATATTTTGCTTACCTTCTTTAATTAATTCAATGTAATTTTTTATTTGTTCATAATCTCTTACAGGAACTGCATTAGCAAAGTCCTGATATGTATTTATGTTGCTGAAAAAATGATCTTTACCAAACTTGGTTTGCTTGGCGTTTTTAATTAAATCTTTAAAAATGGTTTGCTGGTCTTGAACAGCATTAAGCATTCCTTTTTTAATTTGTTTATGAATTATTGCTGCAAAAGGTTTTGCAAGCATAGATTTAACGTTCATCATTATTGTAAAGCATTAGTTGTTGTACAAATATTCTAATGAGCCTAAAAGTTGTTTCTTTTTATCGTAACACACTTCTTTTTCTTTTAATCCATTTGTGTTGTAAGTATAATACCAAGTGTTGTAGTTAGTGCCTCCTGCTATTACTTGAATCATTTTTTTTATGTTGCCATTAGCATCATATTCATACATAAAATCGGGCAACATTTTTTTTGCTCTTTGGTTATAACGTACAATATCTGTAAGTTTATTTTTGTTGTTGTAATAATAATAATAAACTTCTATTTCTTTTCCATTTCGTTTCCAGTGTTCTTCTACTACTAAATTATTTTCATCTACGACAAAGCTCACAACAGTAGTATCTTTTTTATTTTTTATTTTCAATAATCGTTCAGGAATACCATTATTATTGTATTGCCACTCATGCAACTCATTGGATTGAGTAGTAATAAAAGTATCTTTTGTAAAAGATTCTATGTATTGAATTTTTCCTTTTTCATCATAAGTATAAAAGGTAGTATTTGATACACCGTCACCTTCATTGGTTGTTTTTGCAATAGTATTGTTTGTAAAAAAAGATTTTAAAACAGATTTATTTCCTTTTGATGTTTGAGATGAAGTAGTAATTACTGATGCATCGGCATTAATCATTTGCTCTACCAAAAAATCTTCTACCACACTACCATCAATATCTTTATTGATAATTTTAATACTCCTAATTTTATTTTGCTTTAATAATTTTTGATACTGATTGGTGTTTTCTGTTGCAATAATATCGTTGTAATAATATTGTGCAAACAAACTTGTATGTGATAATAAACCAATTAGTAAAATTGAAATAAAATATTTCATAACTGCTATTATGTTTCAAAAGTAATCACTACAAGAACAACATTCAAAATTGTAGAGAACATAACATACATTAGTGGAGTAAAATGCTGTACTTTTAAGTATTAATTAGCATTTTCAATTTTATAAAATATTTATGCAGGAAAATTCTTTAAGCAATAATTTTTTAAGATTAGTGAAAATAATGGATGAATTAAGAGAGCAATGCCCTTGGGATAAAAAGCAAACTATTCATTCATTACGACCCATGACTATTGAAGAATTGTACGAACTTACAGATGCTATAACCAATGAAGATTGGAATAATATAAAAGAAGAATTAGGCGACATGTTGTTGCATCTTTTATTTTATTCCAGAATAGCAAAAGAAGAAAATAAATTTTTATTGAATGATGTAATTGATGCCATTTGTGAAAAATTAATTGTACGACACCCTCATATTTATGCTAATGTAAAAGTGAATGATGAAAACGATGTAAAACGTAATTGGGAAAAAATAAAACTGAAAGAAGGGCAAAAGAAAAGCGTTTTAAGTGGTGTTCCAAAAAGTTTACCTGCCCTAATAAAAGCAACAAGAATGCAGGAAAAAGCAAAACAAGTAGGTTTTGAATGGGAAAACAAAGAAGATGTTTGGAAAAAAGTAGAAGAAGAAATGAACGAATTGCAAGAAGCTATTTTTAATAAGCAACAACAAGCTATTGAAGAAGAATTGGGCGATGTTTTATTTAGCTTAATAAATTATGCACGGTTTTTGAAGGTAGATGCTGAAAGTGCTTTGGAAAAAACCAATCAAAAGTTTTTAAAAAGGTTTCAAAGCATGGAAAGTATTGCAATACAGCAGGGCAAAGCCTTATCTGATATGAGTTTGGAAGAAATGGATGCAATATGGAATGAAGTTAAAAAACAAAATTAAAACAGTTGAATACTTATTTTAAAATAGTTTTTTTTAAAAGTAATATTTTATTGTTCTTGGCTGCAATACTTTTTATTTTTTCTATTGTAGTAACAAAATATATTACTTATACAGCTTCTCCAGCAAAAGTGCAAGAGCATCTAACAACTTCAATACATCAAAACGAAAATCAGTTTTTGAACTTTGTTGCAGATACAGTTTTACTAAAAAAAATTATTGTTTCTCCAACAAATGTTAGCGATAAAATTCAACTCACAACATTTCCTTTTGGCATTTATATTTTTCAAGAACAAAATTTATTGTATTGGAACAATAACAACTACACTGTTTCAAAAGAAGATGTATTAAAACCAGATGGAAATTATTTTGTGCAATACCAAAATGGTTCTTTTGAATTTATTAAACAAACCATTAGTGTAAACCATCAATCTTTTATTGTTGCTGCTTTAATACCTGTTAGGTTTCATTATTTTATTGAAAATAATTACTTAAAAAGTTCGTTTGCCGGGCATCCTGAAATTGAAAAATATTACCAAATAAGTGATGATACAAATGCTTTGCCTATTGTAAGCAGCAATCAAAAAGAACTTTTTAAAATAAGCAAAAAAACGCTTGATGTAAACCTTGATTATGATTTGCCTACCATTATTTTACGCACCATTGCCATAATGTGTATTTTGGTTTACATTCATAGGTTTTCTATGAAAACCTTGCAGCAAAAGTCTTTTGCTCAAGCGTTTTTTTATTTGTTTATTATATTGTTGGCACTAAGAGGAATTTCTTATACTACTAATTTCCCTTTTAATTTTAGCAGGCTTACACTCTTCGACCCCTCTATCTATGCTTCAAATTTTTTCAATCCTTCTTTGGGAGATTTGTTTATCAACACAATTTTTATTTTATGGTTGATACTATTTTACAAATTCAATTACAAGAAAAACACAACAAAAAATATTTCTTTATTTACACAAAAAACAGTTCATAAAATTTTACCTTTTATACAACTTGTTTTACTGGTAGCTGCAACATTTATTACTACAGGCACTATAAAAAGCCTTGTACTGGATTCTAAAATTTCTTTAGATGTAACCAACTTCTTTAGCCTATCTGTTTACAGTCTTGTAAGTTTTGTTATTCTTAGTTTATGTGTCATTGGGTTCTATCATTTATCGCACATTCTCTTACAAAATATTTTCGATAAAAAAATTAAATTAAGCCTACAATTATTAACTATTGCAGTAGCAGGATTAGTGGTTATAAGCTTTCAAATTGGTAGTGTTGCTGCTGTTACCAATTCTATAATTCTTGTTTGGTTAATGTTGTTTGTAAGCATTATCAATACAAGAAAAAAAGACACTGCTGTTTATTTATTCAACTCATCGTTTTTTGTTTTATGGATCATGTTTTTTTCTGTATCTGTTGCTGCTCTTATCATTCAACAAAATAATTATATTGAAAAAGAACAAAGAAAAATATGGGCAGAAAAATTAGCAGAACAAATTGACCCCAACAGTGAAACATTACTCAAAATTGCAACTACCAATTTCAGCGATTATTTTTTACAAAATAATTTTAATAGATTTAATCAGGAGTTTTCTAATAAGTTTATTAAAGATAGCTTAGTAAATGAAAACTTTTCGGGCTATCTTAACAAATATGAAACTAAAATTTATACTTATGACAAATCATTCAAACCCTTGTACAATGAGGATTCTATGCCCTTCTCAGTAGTTAAAACAATTATTGAAAACAACAGCAAAGCAACCTCTATTCCCTATTTGTACAGCTTTGAAAATAATGCTAAAAAAGAAAATTTTATTTACGAAAAAACAGTTTTAAAAGACACACAAATACTGGGTTATTTATTTGTAATGGTAAAACCCAAGCAATACAAAAGCGAAGCTTTGTATCCTGAATTGTTTAAACAAGTAAAAGATTTATCCAGCGATTTTAATACACATTATTCTTATGCAGTTTACAACAATGGCGTTCTTATTAATAATTTCAACGATTATAGTTTTCCATCAACACTTTCAAAAAATAATACACCATCAAAAAAATTTGAACTCCGAGAGCAACAAGGCTACAACGAATTATGGTACACCAATAACAATGGAAAAATTGTAGTAATTGTAAAAAAGAATGCTGCAATATTGGAGTTGCTTACTTTGTTTGCTTATTTGTTTTGCATTTTTCTTATTGTGGTAGCACTATTACATAGTGTTATATTTTTTACAAAAACAAAATTCAACATACAAAAGCTTTTTACTATTTTTCATTTTAATATCAAAACACAAATACAGGCTACTATTATTGCTGTTAGTTTACTTTCGTTTGTAGTAATTGGTATTACTACCATTTCGTTTTTTATTTACAGGTTTAATGAAAACAATCAAGACAGGCTTTCAAAAAACATTCAGGTTATTGCTAATCAGGTAGAAGAAAAATTAAAAGCAACCAATGCTCATTTTGCTTTTGATGATATGCTTGATTTTACTACACTTGGTTTTGGCAACAGCTTAGAAAAAACCATTAACGATATTGCAGAAATATTTAACACAGACATTAATTTATACAATACTTCTGGCACATTAATAGCCTCTACGCAACCTTACATTTACAACAAACAGTTGTTAAGCGAAAAAATGCAACCTATTGCCTATGTAACTTTAAACGATAATAAAAAATCTCGTTACATTCAATCCGAAAAAATTGCAAGCTTTAAATATCTAAGCATCTATGCACCTGTAAATGATGAAGCAGGTAATACTTATGCCTACATTAATATTCCTTACTTAAATTCTCAACAAGAATTAAATCAGGAAATTTCTAGTTTGCTTTCTACCTTAATGAATTTGAATGCCTTTATTTTTTTATTAGCAGGTGCTGTAGCATATACTGCTACTGGCAGAATTACTACTTCGTACAATTTGATTAGTGAAAAAATGAAAGCTATAAATATTGGTTTCAAAAATGAAGAAATTGTATGGAACAAAAACGATGAAATTGGAGGGTTAATTAATGAATACAATACCATGGTTCGTAAATTAGATGCCAGTGTAAAAGCATTAACTAAAAGTGAAAGAGAAGGAGCTTGGAGAGAAATGGCAAGGCAAGTAGCACATGAAATAAAAAATCCTTTAACACCTATGAAACTGAGTGTTCAGTACTTACAAAAATCCATTAATTCCGATAAAATAAATTTCAAAGAATTAACCAACAACGTTACCAATACTTTAATAGAACAAATAGAACAATTATCAAAAATTGCCAGCGATTTTTCGCAGTTTGCAAATATTGAAAACCAGCAACCAGAATTATTTAATGTAAGCGATGTAATAGCCTCCTTAATTGAATTATATAAAACCCGCGATAACATTATTATTGAATGGATTAAAAATGATGAGCCTTACTCTATTTATGCAGATAAGGCACAAATAAGTCGTTTGTTTAAAAACCTTATTACCAATGCCATTGAAGCTTCCAACGAAAATGAAGTGATTCGTGTTATTATTTCGCAAAGCAAAACAGATAATGCTATTGAGATAAAAGTTACAGATAATGGCTCTGGCATTGATGAAGCTATGAAGCAAAATATTTTTACGCCTAACTTTACTACAAAATCTTCTGGTACAGGCTTAGGTTTAGCCATTTGTAAAGGCATTGTAGAAAGAGCCAATGGCACCATATCTTTTACAACTGAAAAAAATGTAGGCACTACTTTTAAAGTACGTTTTATTATTTAAAGAATTATTTGGTTTTAAATTGTTTCATTTTTCAATTCAAGAAAACGATACTATACTAATACCAGAAAAATTATAATTGCAGGCAAAACACACCAGAGGCTGCCTTAACAAGGCAGCCTCTGGTATGTGTACAAAAAAGTTGTATGTATAAAACCGAAAATTAATTTGCTATTATTTCATCCTTGCTTTTGTCATCTTCTTTTATTACTTTAAAAATATCTGACAGCATATTTACAAAACTTACTAAACTATTTTGTTTTGAATTTTTCATATTTATTTCAAATTTTCCATCCATACTTTTTCCATCAAATTTTTCTACAGTAGAAACTAAATTAGTAAATGTACCGTTTAGTATATTCAATATTTTTACCATAGTTGAATCTTTAGTGCTTGGTAAAACGCCATTTATAATACTATTAAAATCTATATAAGATGCAATTATTTTGTTATCAAATTTTTTCAAAATATCCGAACCAATATTTGATTTTGATTTTTTTGTAAGATATGTATTGTAAAATTCTTTATCGCTAGCCAAAACAATCTTTTTTTCATCTGCAATTAAATACATTCCTGTTGAACTCATTAACTCACCTCCTTCATAACCTGTACTTGTTTTTGTAAGCATTTTCATTTCTACAGCTTTACTTATAATTTTTTCAAAAGCTGCTTTGTCGCCTACTGGTGCTTCAAAAATTAGTTTAAAAGAAGGAACAGTTTTGGAATAGGTTGATGTAGTTCCATCATAAGGTGATGTATAAGGAACTTCTTTTGTTTCAATAAGAAAATCGGATAAAGCAAAATTAATTTCACCTTTTAAAACTTTAAAAATATCTGCACTGGTTAAACCTTCTTTAGAAAGAAATCCATCAACCATACCTCTTATTTCCAACTCTTTTAATAAAGCATCTAACAATGCTGGATTGAAAGAAATTAAAAGTGCACCATTCATATTTTGAGAAGGAAAGTTTTCTAAAAAATCTTCATTTACTTCTTTGCCACCATACTTTTTAACTAAACTACTTAAAAAAGGATTTAGATAACTTTTGCTTTTTACATCAATTTTTCCATTTTCAAAATTAAAAGTAGATGTAGAATAATTGCCCTCTACAAGCTCCTGCAATTTAGGAATATTGAAAGGCGATGAACTTAGCAAACTTGAAACACCAGATGTAGTGCTAAACATATACCCATCTGCCTTATCTTTAAACATATCTTTAAAATAAGATACAGAGGCTATACTTTCATTTTCTTTTAAAGTGTAGTAACGATTTACTTCATTTTTAAGATTAGATTGAATTACAGATAAGTCTGGTTCAATATAATTTCCAGTTTCATCATAAGAACCTCTCACTTTTTCTAAAGTTATAGAAAGCATAACTACTTCTTTGTTCCATGATAAAACAACATCATTGCCAGTTTTTAAAATAGAAAAGTCTTTATTTTTTTCAATTTCAGTAGCATTAATATCTTTTTGTTCTTTAATAAATTTATCAAACTTAGCTTCATCTTTTATAGTAGCCATGAAGTTAATTATTGTTTTTAAATTTTTATCTAAAGAGCCTTTCTGAGTCATAAAATAGTAAATGTTTTTGTCTAAATCAACCCCACTATTTTTAAAATCTTCCCACTTTTTTTTATTCTCTTCAGTAGCTATTCTATCGTTTGTTAAAATACGATTGGTAATGCTATCAAATGTAAGATTGCCTGATTGAAGCTTATCTTCTAAAGACTTTGGATTTACAACTACTACCATTGAAGCATCTTTTGGTATGTATTTTGATTCATTTGGTGCTTTTTTACCACACGAAGTAATTAATAAAATAATGGCAACAATAAATAATTGTTGAGGAAAATATTTACGCATAAAATAAGTTTAAGTGTACGAAGATAAAGAAATTGATTATATTACAAATACCCAATAACCCTTATTCTATATTGCTTTAAAGAGAATTAAATTAATGAATAGCCTGATAAACTGCTTCTTGAATTTTATTTCTTACATGTAGTGTGTTTAATAAATTATTATCACGAGAGGGATGAATTCTATTGGATAGAAAAACAAAAACTAAATCTTTAGTTGGATCTACCCAAACACAAGTTCCTGTAAAGCCTGTATGTCCAAAGGTTTTTGAAGATGCAGAAAAGCAAGGATAAGGGTTTGAATTAGTGAAATTATTTTTTTCTGGTTTATCAAAACCCAAGCCACGCCTGCTTGTTAGGCTATTATATTTTGTAAATAATTCAACAGTTTTTTTTTGTAAAAATCTTTTTCCGTTCAGTTTTCCTTTATTCAACAGCATTTGATACAACTGTGCCAAATCATAAGCATTGCTAAACAAACCTGCATGACCTGCAACTCCTCCAAGCATTGCTGATCCTTCATCATGCACAAAACCATGAATTAGTTGATTGCGAAATTTTTTTTCTAATTCTGTTGGAGCAATATTGTTCAACACAAAATGTTCACTTGGAAGAAAAGTAGTACTTGTCATTTGTAATGGCTGATAAAAATTTTCTTTTACATATTCATTCAAAGCCTTACCAGTTAAAGCTTCTACAATTAAGCCCAATAAAATAAAACTGTTGTCGCTATATACATATTTTCCTTGTTCTGTAAGTGGGCTGCTTACAATATTTGCATAAATTTGATTTCTTACATCATTTTTTAGGAACATTTCATTGGCTACAGGATAAGTATAAAAACTGTTTTTTTCTTTATTGAAAAAACCATGTAAAGGCTTGCCAGTTGTAGTATCTATAACTTGTTCATAAAATTTTATGTAAGGCACTAAGCCTGCTTCATGCAATAAAAGGTTTTTAATGGTTATGCTTGCTTTGTTTGTGTTTAGTAACCAAGGCAAATAATCACCAACAGTTTTTTCTAACTTAATTTTTTTTTCTTCGTACAGCTTCATTACAGCTACGGTAGTTGCAGTAACTTTTGTTAATGAAGCAAGGTCGTAAATTGTATTATCATTTACCAATTGCTGATGTGTTGTATCTGTATAACCAAAATTATTGTGGTAAATTATTTTCCCTTTTCTTGCTACAAGAATGGCTAAGCCTTGTGTTGCATTTTTTTGTATTGCATCTATTGCTATGCTATCAATGGTTACAAATTTTGAATAATCATTTTGTTCATAAGGCATGTAGTAATTGTAAGTAATGCCATCGACAAATTTAAAATTATCGCATACAGTAACAGGCAATTTCCCTTTAGCTGAAAATGATCCTTCTAATAATTCAAATGCTTTTAATTGTGTTATAGAATCATCTTCATAACAGGCTACTAAATTTCTTGCATTGCAAAAGTTTTTTATGGCATAAGGATTTCCAAAACTAAAAAATATAGCATTTTCTTTTTCAGCCAAAAATTGAGCAAGCTCTACTGCATTATTACTCAATCCAAAATTATTGGCTGGTCTTCTGCTATAATTATGAATGCCTACAATAATGGTTTTAAAATCGTTTAATTGATTTTTTAAAGCAGTTAAAGAACTGCTATCGTTATAGTCTAATAAAAAAACAGATGCTTTATATTTTTCCTGAATGATAGTTGCAAAATTGTTGAGTTGCTGCAAACCTATACCAATAAATGCAACCTTTTTTTTACTATGAAGAGGCAAGAGTTTCTTATTGTTCAACCTTAAAAGCGTTAATGCTTGTTGGCTAATTTGCTTTTTTATTTCATAGGTATTTTTATTTAAGTCTTCTACTAAATTATTTATTTCTATTTGTTTTTTTTCATTCAAACCTAAATTATATTTTGCTATTAACACTTTCATTACACTCTTGTTAATGCTTTCCCAGCTTAACTTTCCTTGATGTATAGCTTCTAAAATTTTTGCAATACTATTGGGCACATTTTCGGGTAAGCAAAGCATATCGTTGCCTGCAATTAAGCTTTGTACTGAAACTTCATCGTCAGGAAAAAACTTTTTTACACCTTGCATTTCCAAGCCATCTGTAAAAATTATTCCTTCATAGTTTAATTCATTTTTCAATAATTCTGTAACATTTTTTTTAGATAATGAGGTTGCAAGATGATTAGTACTATCTATTGCTGGAATAAACAAATGTGCAACCATAATGCTTCCAACTCCTTTTTTAATTAACTGTTTAAAAGGATAAAGCTCTAAACTATCTAATTGTTGTTTGGATTTATTTATAATAGGTAAATCCAAATGACTATCAACTTCAACATCTCCATGACCAGGGAAATGTTTTGCACAAGCCATTACACCTACATCTTGCATGCCTTGCATATATTGTGTTCCAAACAACGCCACTTTATATTTATCCTCTCCAAAACTTCTGTCATTAATTACTGGATTATTGGGGTTATTGTTTATATCTACAACTGGTGCATAGTTTACATGAATACCCAATCGTTTGCATTGCTCACCAACAGCTTTACCAAACTGATATATAAGTTGTGCATCTTGTGCAGCACCTAACATTAATTGTCTTGGAAAATTTATAACACTATCCAATCGCATTCCTAAGCCCCATTCTCCATCTATACAAATCATTAAAGGAGTCTTTGCAATACTTTGATAATAATTGGTAAGATTTGCTTGCCTTAGAGGGCCACCTTGAAAAAAACATAAACCTCCAATATTATATTGTTGAATAAGCTGTGTTATTTTTTGTACATGTTCATTTCCTAAATTGCTGTGTGCCCTTATTATCATTAACTGAGCAATTTTTTGTTCTGGTGTTAATGAAGCAAAAACACTATCTGCCCAATGTATTGCAGTTGCTGATTTTTCAGCAAATTTTTGTGCATAAGAAAAATTAAGAAATAGTATTGCTATGAGTAAAAAAAATAGTTTATGCTTCATGGTAATCTATTAAAAAATAATTTGCTAATGTACTAATAAAAAAAGCCACTTAATTTTAGTGGCTTTTTAAAATTTATTTTACTAAAAAAAATAGTTTATGCTTCAGATTCAGAAGTAGTTTCTTCTTCCTCTTGTTCTGTTAATTTTAATTCAACATTATTGCTTTTTAAAATACCAAACCATTTTATCATTTTTTTCATATCGCTTGCATATACACGTTCAAAATCAATATCGCCATATACTTTTTCCATGTATGCTTTTACTGCTTTTGCATCTTTTTCATTAGGCATAGTTTCGTTGCTTGCCTCCATTGCTTTAAATACTTCTATAAGATTTACATTTTCACGAATAGTATAAACTTCAATGCTTTCCAAGTGCGAAAAATTGTGAATACGGCTACTAACGAATTTGGTTGTTTTATCTTCTAAATTTCTAACTATAGCACCGTCTGATTTGCTTCCTACTAATTCAAATAAACCTGGCAAACCTGTAACTGAAATTAATTTACTGTATTCCATTTTTTATAATTGAGGTTGCAAAATAAGGAGTTTTTTAGTTATTAAATATTTTGATGTTTCTTAAAACTTTTCTTTACACAAAATTTTTGTTTAAATAAAAAAGCTGATGGCAAACACCATCAGCTACCCCTTGAAGAATGAACAAGTAAATTGCTTATTCAAATGCAATATTGGGTTTTAAAAAATTACATTCCAATACCCACAAATGGGTATTTTTTATTTAATTTCTTTTACCAAAAAGCAAACTCCCAATTCGTATCATAGTACTTCCTTCTTCTAACGCAATAGTATAATCATCGCTCATACCCATTGATAAAATTGAAAACTGTGGCTGTGCTATTTTTAAAGTATCAAATAATTTTTTTAGTTGTTTAAACTCGTTTCTTACCAATTGCTTATCCTCACTAAAAGATGCCATAGCCATTAAACCTACAACTTGAATATTGGGTAAGTTTTGTAGCATAGATAAATCGTTTAATTCGTTTAACCCAAAGCCAAATTTTGTAGTTTCTTGTGCAATGTGTACTTGCAGCAAACACTTAATAATTCTATTGTTTTTAGCAGCTTGTTTGTTTATTTCTTGCAATAATTTAAAGCTATCTACACCATGAATTAAATGTACAAATGGAGCAATGTATTTTACTTTATTGCTTTGTAAATGACCTATAAAATGCCAGCGAATAGCTGTAGGAAGCTGAGATTGTTTATCTACCAATTCTTGCACATAATTTTCTCCAAAATCTTTTTGTCCCAAATTATATAAAGCTAAAATATCCTCTATAGGTTTTATTTTACTTACTGCAACAAGCGTAGTTTTATTGTTTAGTTGACCAATAATATTTTGATAAGAAATTTTATTTACAGACATAATTTTACCTCTTAATTAATTATAGTATTACCAAAATAATGATGCAATACTTTAGGCAGTTGAATGCCATCTGTAGTTTGATTATTTTCTACCAATGCAGCATAAATTCTTGGTAAAGCCAATGAGCTGCCATTTAAGCTATGCGTTAATTGCATTTTACCTTCAGCATTTTTATACCTGCATTTTAATCTATTGGTTTGAAAGTTTTCAAAATTAGAAACGCTGCTTACCTCTAACCAACGTTGTTGTGCTGCACTCCAAACTTCAAAATCATAAGTAAGAGCAGAAGTAAAGCCCATATCGCCTCCACACAAACGTAAAATTCTATAAGGCAATTCTAAATGGTTCAACAAAGTTTCTACATGCTGTACCATTGCATCTAAAGCATCATAACTTTTTGTTGGTTCTACTATTTGAATAATTTCTACTTTTTCAAATTGATGCACTCTGTTTAATCCTCTTACATCTTTACCAAAACTTCCTGCCTCTCTTCTAAAGCAAGGAGAATAAGCAGTCATTTTTATGGGTAAATCCGTTTCTTTTAAAATTACATCTCTATAAATATTAGTTACAGGAACTTCTGCTGTTGGGATTAAATAAAAATTATCTTCAGTTGCATGATACATTTGA
The DNA here is from genome assembly GCA_026931905.1 of Chitinophagales bacterium. Classification (GTDB taxonomy): domain Bacteria; phylum Bacteroidota; class Bacteroidia; order Chitinophagales; family Chitinophagaceae; genus UBA1930. The sequence goes on along the minus strand of JAIXLB010000040.1, from coordinate 26,756 downwards.
CCCTCTTTATCTGGTAGTTGCCCTGTAGCATAAGCACTTGCTTCATTAACCATAAAAGGCGGAATAAATTCTGTATAACCCGCATCAGTATTGTAATCTAAAAAATATTGTATGAGTGCTCTTTGTAGTTTTGCTCCTTTACCAGTATATAAAGGAAAGCCACTACCAGTAATTTTTGCACCAATTTCAAAATCTACTAAGTTGTATTGCTTAATTAAATCCCAATGAGGCAAAGCATTTTCAGGCAAAGAAATTTTATTTCCTCCTTCTTTTACAACAACATTATCTTCTGCACTTTTTCCTTTTACAACAGAGCTGTGAGGCAAGTTGGGTAATAAAATTAAAGTGTTGTGCAGTTCTTTTTCTATTGCTGAAAGTTGTGTGCTTAAATTATTTGCATCTGTTTTCCATTGTGCTACATTTTGTTTTGTTTTTTCGGCTTCTTCTTTTTTTCCTTGTGCAATTAATTTTCCAATTTCTTTGCTTGTAGCATTTATTGTTGCTTGAGTATTGTCAAATTCAAGTTGTATTTTTTTTCTGTTATCATCTAATGCAATAATGGTATCAACTAATGATAAGTCAGTAAAATTTCTTACACTTAATCTTTCTTTTACAAAATCTGAATCTTGCCTTAAAGTACTTATTAGTAACATATTTCTTTGTATTTGCTGCAAACGTACATAAAAAAATTTCCTTAAAAGCGTATAAATACTTTATAAACAAGTATAAGTACACAAGCATTGAAAAACACCATGAAATATTTTTTTAAAACCAAACAATATACATAATTTTATATGCTTAATGAATTAGGAGATAAGATATAGAGTTGTAATGGTTATTATTTTTTTTATCAAAAAACAAAAAAATGTATAAGTCGTTATTGTATTTTATAGAAAAGACTCCTTCAATTTACTTCATCCGTTTTGATTTGAATGGAAAACTTTTGTATGCAAACCGACTATTTAAAAAACGTTTTGCTCACAGCTATACAAATTTCATTGGCGAAAATTTATCTAATTGTTTACATAAAGATTCTTTACAAACTTTTCAAAAAATAACACAGCAATGCTTAGAATATACAAGCGATATTGTAAAAGCAGATTTAAGAAATAAAAAACATGATGATATAGATAGCCACACTAAATGGAATTTTCTTGCTATCATAAATGAAGAAAGTAAAGCTGTTGAAATAGGCGGTGTTGGTTATTCTACAACTGCGTATGCAATAGAAAAAAAGGGGCATATTTTAACACAGCAAAAATTGCTTGCTATGTTAAATAGTACTACTGAGTCTATTTATTTTATAGATAAAAACAAAAAATTAATATCCTATAATAATGGTGCTGCCTACAAATCAAAACTATATTATAATTTAGATTTACATGAAGGTTTTGATGTAAGAAAATTATTGGTACCAGGTACAGAAGAACGTTTTGAAAGGTGTTTTAATGAAGCCTTTAATGGTATAGAAAATAATTTTGAAGATAGTTTGTCGCTGCCAACTTCTGAAAAAGAAATATGGTACAAAATGACTACAAAACCAGTGTATGATGATGAGGGTAAAATTATAGGTGTAATGCTGAGTTTTTTAAACATTAGTGAAATAAAATCTATTGAAGAAAAATTAAAAAGAATTGCTTGGGAACAAAGTCATAGAGTACGAAAACCACTTTCAAATATTTTGGGGTTAGTAAGTTTATTAAAAGATGAAAAGCATAGCGATAAAGTACAAGAGCTACTTAATATGCTTGATGAAAGTGCCAAAGAATTAGATGAAATTGTAAAATACATTGTGCATAAAACATTGTAAGGGAGTAAAAGCCTTTTACCTCAATTTTTACCTTTTTCTTTATTTTACAAACAGTACATTTGTACCATGAGTACACAAGTTGAATATGTGCAACAAGCATGGGAAAAATTAGAAACCAAATTAGCAGAAAGATTTGGTAAAAAACCCGATTTGGAAACAACTTTGTTTTTAATAGGATTGCAAGAATCAGATTTTGAACCCAGACTATTTTCGAAGGAAGAAAAACAAGATTTAATGCATATTGCAGTTTGCACTATATTGACACCAAGTGGTTATTTTGTTTTTGAAAAAAAAGATAAAGACAACTGGCCTCATTATAAACAAATAAAAGCTACACCTGATTATAAATTAGCAGAACAAGAAATTTTTTTAAAAGAACACATACTTCGTTACTTTGAAAAAAATGAATTTTAATTACAGCAGTTTAAACATTTTTAAATACTTATAATGAAGAAATTATTACTACTTACATTTTCTATAATTAGCATAAACTTATTTGCACAAAAAACAGTAACAAAAAATACTACAACCAAAGAAAGATTAGTAGAAATAAGCACAGATTATGGTGTAATGATTGTTCGTTTGTACAATGAAACGCCATTGCACCGAGATAATTTTATTAAACTTGTTCAGCAAGGATTTTACGATAGCCTTTTATTTCACAGGGTTATAAAAGGATTTATGATACAAGGCGGCGACCCTACAAGTAAACGTGCTGATAGCCTTGCTATGTTAGGAGATGGCTCAGCACCAGGTAATGAAAGAATACCAGCAGAATTTAGAAATAATTTTTTTCATAAAAAAGGTGCTTTAGCTGCTGCAAGAGATGGTAATCCTGAAAAAGCAAGCAGCAACTGTCAGTTTTATTTGGTGCAAGGAAAAAAAATGGATAGTGCTCAATTAAATCAAGTGCATGAGCAACGTATAAAACCCAATGCACCCAACTTTGCTTATAGTAAACAACAAAAAGAAATTTATGAACGCATGGGAGGAACGCCTTTTTTAGACCAGAATTATACCGTTTTTGGAGAAGTAATTTCTGGTTTAAATGTTATTGATAAAATAGCCAATGTACAAACAAGAACAATGGATAGACCAACGAAAGATGTAAGGATGAAAATAAGAATGTTGAATTAAATTTCATCAATAAAAAATTATTTTTAATACGCAAGAAAAAAACAATATTTGCAAAAACAAACAATTAAATACTATGAATTTTCCTTCAAATTTAAAATACACTAAAGAACACGAATGGATAAGCCTTGAGGGTAATATTGCTACTATTGGTATTACAGAATTTGCTCAAAGCGAATTAGGCGATATTGTATATGTAGATATTAATACTGTTGGAAAAAGTTTACAAGCCAATGAAGTGTTTGGTACAATAGAAGCAGTAAAAACAGTAAGTGATTTGTTTTTGCCTGTTGCAGGAACAGTTACAGAATTTAATACAGCTTTAGAAAGCAATCCTGAATTGGTAAACAATGATTCTTATGGCGAAGGCTGGATAATAAAATTAACTGTAAATAATGTTGGAGATATTGATGCATTATTGGATAGTGCAGGTTATGCAGCAGTTGTAGGGTAATATTTTTAAATAAATTGTATAGCCACATAGAATTTTTAAGCTATGTGGTTATTTTTTTACACCACTAAATTAATTATTATGCCATCATTTGATATTGCCAGCAAAGTAGATGTTCAAACATTGGACAATGCTATAAATGTTGTAAAAAAAGAAATTACCAATCGTTTCGATTTTAGAGATAGCCATGTAGTTATTGAGTTAAATAAAAAAGAATTTTCTATTTTATTAGAAGCTGATAGCGATATGAAATTGCAACAAATTATTGATGTACTTATTAGTCGTAGCATGAAACAAGGTATTGATGGCAATGCTTTTGATTTTAGTAAAGATGCTTACCCAAGTGGTAAAGTTGTAAAGAAAAATGTAAGTGTAAAAAATGGTTTGAAACAAGACGATGCCAAAAAAATTGTAAAAGCTATAAAAGAAAGTGGCTTAAAAGTTCAACCAGCCATAATGGATAATATTATTAGAGTTACTGCTAAAAAAATAGATGATTTGCAAGCTGTAATTGCATTGTGTAATAATGGAAATTTTGGTGTGCCTTTGCAATACGAAAACATGAAAAGCTAATTGATAGAAATTATCTGCACAAACGTTGTATAATATTTTTATGTTGAGGAAATTGCTGAATTAATGTATTTGCTTTAGCTAATTCAAAATCTGCAAAATCAAAAGCTGGAGCTACAGTACAACCCACAAAACTAAAGTTTGTGTGAGCAGCAGGTTCACTTGCAAACCAACAATTAGCTGGTACAACATATTGAAAAACTTCTCCCATTTCAATATTATTTCCTAAACGAATTATTTCTAAATTTCCTGTTGAATGTATTACATACACCAACAAAGTTTCGCCAGCATAAAAATGCCAACACTCATCGCTTTTTATTTTATGAAATGCTGAAAAATTTCCTTTTTCTAATAAAAAATAAATGGCAGTAGAAAAAAATCTATCTGCTCGAAACCTTTCTGGCAAAGCATTTTTGACAATATATTCTGTGGCTTTATACGTTTCTTTGTAATAACCACCTTCGGGGTGTGGCAATAAATTAAACTGCTTTATTAAAGCATTGGCTGTTAGCATCATCAAAAAAAATTAAAAGAAAAAATATTACGCCTCTATTAACCCATGTTTTACAGCATATAAAATTAATCCTGCAGTAGATTTTGCCCCAGTTTTAATTTTTAATCTATCTCTAATAGCCTCTACAGTTCTTGGGCTTATTTCTACAATTTCAGCAATTTCTTTAGTGCTTTTTTCTTCGCACATTAGTTTTAAAACGCTTAATTCTTTTTCGCTAAGTTCTGCATCGTCATCTTGTTTTTCGAGTACATTAGTTTGTGTTCTTAGCCCTGTAAGCATTGCTCTGTTGGTAAATTCATTAAAGAAAAATTCGTTTTCGTAACAGGTTTTTATTGCTTGATATATTGATTCACTGTCTGAGTCTTTTGTTAAATAACTGTTTGCTCCAATACTCATCAACTTTGTAATTAAGGTTACTTCGTTGTGCATTGTAAGCATAATAATTTTCACATTAGGTAAAACTTTCTTAACTTCTGGAAGCGTTGCAATTCCATCCATAATGGGCATTTGAATATCTAATAAAATTATATCGGGCTGTAAAAATTTAAGCATTGTTAATAATTGCATACCATTTTCGGCTTCACCTAAAAACTCAATATCTTCCTTAAAACTCAATGCAGCTTTCACTCCTTGTCTAAACAGAGCATGATCGTCTGTTATAATAACTTTTATTTTTTCACTCATAGCTATACAAATATAAATGCTTTTATAGCAGATAGTAAAAACTGATGAAAGTTTCGGCTTTTTTGCTATCCTACTAATTGGTAAAATTACGAAGCAGTTACTACTCGTTTTACTAATTTTTTGCACAAAACTGTAGGGTTAAAAAAGGTTGTTTTTGCTCTTGTTTAAAGAGGGTATGCTATGTAAGTTTGTGTTGTAATTTTAATACAGCAGTTGATAGAATTTTAAAAGCAATATCCTTAAAAAGTAGTAAAACAATAACACACATCAACTATTGTATAAAAAAAACAATAATCCAAAATTCCAAGAAAAGCTGAACCGTTTTTAAAATCCTTTTGAATAAAAAAACCAAGGTTTTTGCAACCTAAAATGCAAGTAAACCCAATATTCTAAAAGCAGAAAGACTGCAATATCCAAAAATCCTGGAAGCCTAAAGAGCCCAGGTTTAGTACACAACTGGGGTCTGATATTTATCAGACCTTTTTTATTTTTCTTCAACTATTTTTTTTAATGCTGCTAAATTATTTTCTAATTGTTTTCCTGTAATGCTTTCATTCATTAAACTACTAAAACGTTGCCAAGGATACCATTTTAATTTTTCTGTAAACTGCCATTGTACAGTAATTTGAGGGGAATTATTGTTATGAATTACTCTCATAATACTTTCTTGTGTATTGTTTTTTTTGCTTATCCAATTGGAGTAAACAGCATACTCCTTTACAGCAATAATTATAACTTTTGTACCAAACAAATCTGCTTCTTTTTCTGAAATAATTTTCACCTCAGGTTTATTCATTCCTGCTATCCAAATTTTCCATTCGTAAATATTTTTCATTTTATTAAAAACAGTGTCTTGTTGTGCTGATATATCTATAGCTCGTGAAACTACAACAGTAGAGGGCAATAGCAAGCCTATGGCTGTAAAAATGAAAAATAAAACAATAAAACTTATAACGCCCAATTTTATAAAACGCATAAAAAAATTCTTTAAAACTTATATAATAATTACATCAAAGAAATATTTTTTACTCCCACTTAAATATTTTATACACCAAAAAATAAACAAAAATGCCCCACAAACAAATTACACCAATATTTTGCCAAACACTTAATAACCCCAACCCTTCGAAAGATATTTTTCGCATAACAGTATTAAAATGTGTTAATGGAAAAATGTTGCATAAAACTTGCATCCATTTTGGAAAAACGGTAATTGGAAAAAATGTGCCTGATAATAACATTTGTGGTAATGCAAATAAATTTATCAGTAATGAAATTGTTGCATCAGTTTTTACAACGCTTGAAAAAATTAAACCAACGCCCATTAAAACCATTAACATTAAAATAGAAACAAGTATCATTTCTATAAAGGTGGTAAAGCCATTTATTAAAGTAAAACCCAACCAAAATTTTCCTACAAGAATTAAAACTATAATGTTTAATAGTTGAAAAAATAATCGGCTCAAACCCACGCCAATCAATATATTTAGCTTTTTTACAGGCGAAGCATAAAACCTTTTTAATACCAACTGTTCTCTTAAATTGTAAAATGTAAATGCAATGCCAAACAATGTAGAAAATAAAACAGAAAATCCTATTTGCCCAGGTAAAATAAAATCTATTTGTTTATATGCTCTTATTGCGTAAACATTTTCTTTTATTTGAACAGTATTGTTAATTTCTGGATTTATTTTAATAGCAATATTTTCCAAAATTGGCTTTAATTGTGCTAACTCAGATGAAGTTGCATTGGTAGATGTAATGTTAATGAGGTATTTATGTTTGCTTCCAGAATCATTTGTTGAAATATTTAAAACTGCTGCAATTCTTCCAGCCTCCAAATCTGCTTTTCGCAAGCTATCATTATTATAAGTTCTTATTTTAATTTGTGGCAAATTGTTTAAAATAGTATAAACAACATTACTTGTATCTGATGTTTTACTGAACGAAATATTTATTTTGCTAAAACTATTGCTTCCAAATGAGCCAAAAATCCAAACAAAAACCAATGGAAAAACAAGGCTAAAAAAAACAGACCCTGGGTTTTTTACAATAGCAAGTAAACTTGCTTTACTTATTGCCGCCAAAGCCTTAAACTGGTTGTATTTTATTTGCATATTTTTAAAAAAGAAAACAAAACTATTTTATTCTTAGTAGAAAAAATATTTTTTTATTCCTGTACAAATGCTTTCTTTTTGTTTTAAAATATTTTGATTTTAATGCAACACACTTTATATAAATATTATAATGCGTATTTACTTACTGGTGGCAATATGGGCAACAGAAAAGAAAATTTACTAAAAGCAAAAACTTTAATTGAACAAGAATGTGGCATAATAAAAAAGGCTTCATCAATTTACGAAACTGCTGCTTGGGGTGTTACCAATCAACCTAACTTTTATAACCAATCATTAGAATTACACACATTTATTAAGCCTATTGAATTAATGAAAAAATTATTATCTATAGAAAATAAAATGGGTAGAGTGCGTACCATAAAAATGGGTCCAAGAATTATTGATATTGATATTTTACTGATAGAAAATTTTATTTGTAATACCGATGTTTTACAATTGCCTCACCCAGCACTGCCTCTTAGAAAATTTGCTTTAACAGCTTTAGCAGAAATTGCTGCTCATGCTATTCATCCTGTTGAAAAAAAATCTATTCTTCAATTATTACAACAGTGTACAGACAATTTAGATGTGAACAAGATTTAATTATTATACTATCATAGGCTTTTAATTTTGAAGCCTTGTATGAAACATCATTTTATAACAGTTGAAGGAAATATTGGAGCAGGTAAAACAACACTTACACATTTGCTTGCTAAACATTATAATGCTAGAATTATTTTAGAAGAATTTGCTGATAACCCTTTCCTTTCTAAATTTTATGAAAATCCCAATCAATATGCCTTTCCTGTAGAATTGTTTTTTATGGCAGAAAGATATAAACAATTAAAGGATATGGTAAATACAAGAGATTTATTTCAATCGGTTACTATAAGTGATTATTTGTTTACCAAATGTTTGCTTTTTGCAAAAGTTAATTTACCTGAAGAAGAATTTAGATTGTATCAACAGCTATTTGATATTATTCATCATCAACTTGTTTTTCCTGATGTACTTATATACTTACATGCACCTGTAACTAAGTTGCAAGAAAATATTAAAAAACGCAACAGAATGTATGAACAAAAAATACCCGATGAATATTTATACAATTTGCAGGAAACATACACCAGCTATATAAAACAACACAATATAAAAACCATTTTTATTGATGCTTCTAATGCAGATTTTATTGGTAATGAAAAGCATTTGCAAGTGGTAATTGATGCTTTAGAAAAAGATTTTGATTCAGGACAGCATTATTTTTCTTTGCCTTAATTTAAAAAACATTTCATTAAAATCTTTCTAAATAATCAGCAAAGGCATCTATTAAAATTGTATTTTCTTGTTCAGTACCAACAGTAATTCTTAAACAATTTTCGCACAAAGGCAAATGGCTTACATTTTGTACAGCAATACTTTTTGATAATAAATATTGATATAAATCTGCTGCATCATGTACTTTTATTAAAATAAAATTGGCATCGCTTTCATACACTTTTTCAATAAAAGAAATTTCTTTAAATACTTCAATTAAAGCTTGCCTCATTTCAACTAATAATTTTATCATACCATTTACTTGACCTATTTCTTCTAAGGCTTTTAACACTAATTCTTGCGTTGCAGTATTGATGTTGTATGGTTTTTTTATAACTGTAAGTGCATTAATTATGTTAGCATTAGCAAACAAGGCACTTAAACGTAAACCTGCAAGCCCCCATGCTTTACTAAAAGTTTGAAGAATGATTAAATTAGGATAATCTATAAGAAGTTGAATAAAAGATTTTTGTCTGGAAAAATTTATATAAGCTTCATCAATTACTACCAAGCCATTAAAATTATTTAGCAACAATTCAATATCATTTCTATTCATAGAATTGCCTGTAGGATTATTGGGCGAAGCAATCCAAATAATTTTTGTATGCTCATCTATCAAGTTTTCTAAATGTACTAAGTCTAATTGAAAATCATCTAATAAAACAGCTTCCTTTACTTCTACATTTGCAATTTTTGCAGCAAATTCGTATCTATTATCTGTTGGAGGACAAACAATAACATTATCTTTTTCTGGTTCGCAAAAACATTTATATAAAACATCAATACACTCTTCTGTTCCATTGCCTAAAAAAATATTTTCAGCATTTGTGTTTTTAATATTTGCAATTTTCTCTTTTAAAACTAATTGTTGAAAATCTGGGTAACGATTGTACCATTTGGGCAAAGGGCTTCCTAAACTGTTTTCATTTTTATCTAACCTAAATTTTATTTCATAATTATCTTCTTGCTTGTTTGCTATTATAATTTCCTGAATATTTTTACGAATTAGGTTATTTATTTCAAAATTCATTTACAAAAGGTTTAAGAAGCTAAAGTTTGAAAAAGCTAAGGTAACTTCTTTAAGCATACTTCATACATTTGCACAAGATTTTACAATACTATGAAACAATTTGATGTTCCTACATATTATAGAAGCAATTTAATAAGTGCTATAAAAAACAAACGCAAACAAGACGATAAATTAAAAAAAGATTTTTCGCCTACTTTATTAGATTTTGGCAACTTGCAAATTTTTCTTGCACGTCATTTTGGTTTTTGTTATGGTGTAGAAAATGCTATTGAAATTGCTTTTAAAACGATTGAAGAAAATAAAGACAAACAAATTTATTTATTAAGCGAAATAATTCATAACCCAAAAGTTAATAGCGATTTAAAAGCTAATGGTGTAAAGTTTTTACAAGATACACATGGCAAACAAATAATTCCATTTGATGATGTAAACAAAGATGATATTGTTTTAATTCCTGCATTTGGTACAACACTTTCAATAGAAAGTATGTTAAATAAAAAAGGAGCTTCTTCGGAAAAATTTAATACTACCTGTCCTTTTGTTGAAAAAGTTTGGAACAGAGGAGAGCAAATTGCAGCAAAGGGTTACAGTATTGTAGTGCATGGAAAACCCAATCATGAAGAAACAAGAGCTACCTTTTCTCATGCTTCTTCTATGGCTCCTACTGTTATTGTAAATGATATGAATGAAACCATAGAATTAGGAAAATATATTACAGGCGAAAAACCTGCAGAACAATTTTACACAGAGTTTGAAAGTCGTTACAGCAAAGGCTTTGATGTAAAAAAAGATTTACAAAAATTAGGCGTAATTAACCAAACAACACAATTAGCAACAGATACACAAGCCATTGCAGATTATTTAAAAAATGTAATGAAAAAACATTACAGTTTAACTGCATCTACCATTGCTGAACATTTTGCTGACACAAGAGATACATTGTGTTATGCTACCAACGATAATCAAAGTGCAGTAAATGGAATGTTAGGTACACCTGCAGATTTAGCAATAGTTATAGGTGGTTATAAATCTTCTAATACATCGCATTTAGTAGAGTTGTGCGAAAGAAAGTTACCTACATATTTTATAGAATCTGCCGAAAAATTAATTAGTAAAAATGAGTTGATACATTGCAACTGGAAAACAAAAGAAATAAGTACAGTACATAATTATTTTCCTGAAAAAAAACCTGTAAAGGTTTTAATTACAAGTGGAGCAAGCTGCCCTGATGCTTTGGTAGAAGAAGTTATAAGAAAGGTTGCTGGTTTTTTTAATGTAGAAAATAAGATAGATGAAATAGCAGCAACCTTTTATAATGCTTAATTTTATAACAATAAGTTATCCACTTTTAGTTACTACAACTGCTTTTAACAAAAAGTAATCCACATATCTGTACATTTTATTAGCTGCTTTGTAGCTTAGGCAAAATTATATTTGCCTATTCTATGGCTAATCGCTTAAAAAAGAAAAAAGAAGAAGTACCAAGTTCAGAAGAATTAACAACTGATAAAGTTGCTGAGGTTTCTGTTGCTGAAGTGGTAAAAGATGAACGTACTACAAAAATATTAGGTGCAGTAAGCATTGTGTTTACTATTTTTTTATTCATAGCTTTTACATCTTATTTATTTACCTGGCAAGAAGACCAAGATAAAGTGCATCGTTTTGGAATAAAAATATTTTCAACCAGCGATGTACAAGTTAATAATTTATTGGGTGTTTTAGGTGCTTATACTGCTCATAATTTTATTTACAAAGGGTTTGGTATTGCATCTTATTTATTCTGTACTTTCTTTTTTGTATTAGGCATAAACCTAACATTTGGTAAAAAAATATTTTCAATAAAAAGGAATTTACGATACCTTATCTCTGGTTTAATTATTATAAGCGTAGCAATGGCATTTATTACAGCTTCATCAAACTTTAGTTGGGGTGGTGCAGTAGGAGAATTAATAAACGATTGGATGATAAAATGGATTGGAGGTTTTGGTACAGGAGCAATTTTATTGTTGAGTGTTTTTGCATATTTTATTTGGCGTTTCAATCCTACATTTACTTATCCTGAACAGTTTTTGAAAAATTTATTTACCTCAAAGAAGAAAGAAAATATTGTTGTTAATAATGATGAAAAAATAGAAGAAGATGCTGATGCAGAAAATGAAATAGAAAATTCCTTTGAAGAAGATGATGCAGAAAAATTAATTATTCATCAAAATACAGAAGAGCCCATAAGCAACAATAAATTAAAAGCTGAAGGCAATGGAGTAACAGTAATTATGCCTGATGCAGAGGAAAATGAACTTACTAAATTTAATGTTACCGAAAAAGAAAATGAAGAAAATGAAAATGAAGTACTAACAACAACTGGAGTTGAATTGAATGAAGTATTAGCTATAAATACTCCTTTATCTATTAATGAAAAATTTGCAGACACAACAACTTCAACCAATGACAATGATTTAAGCTTAGAAATAAAAGAATCTGTTGAAGAAGAAAATTTTGAAGAAGATGATGATGATGAAAAATTAGAAGAAGAAACTACTGATGAAGCAGAAGACAATACAGCTCTGGAAATTAAAAGTGATGAATTAGCAACAGTAAACTATGACCCCACTTTAGATTTAAGAGATTATAAATTTCCCGAATTAGATTTATTAGAAACACATGGAAGTGAAAAAATTATACACGACCCAGCAGAATTAGAAGCAAATAAAAATCAAATTATTGCTACACTAAAAAATTATGATATAACCATTCAACGTATTTCTGCAACGGTTGGTCCTACTGTTACTTTGTATGAAATTGTTCCTGCACCTGGTGTTCGTATTAGTCGTATAAAAAACTTAGAAGATGATATAGCATTGAGTTTAGCAGCCTTAGGCATTCGTATTATAGCACCCATTCCAGGCAAAGGTACTGTTGGTATTGAAGTGCCTAATGTTCGTAAAACTATTGTTAGTATGCGTACATTATTAAGTAGCGAAAAATTTCAAAACAATAAATATTCTTTACCTATTGCTATTGGTAAAAAAATTGATAACGAAAACTTTATTGTAGATTTAGCAGCCATGCCTCACTTATTAATGGCAGGAGCTACAGGTCAGGGAAAGTCAGTAGGTGTAAATGCTTTGTTGGTTTCTTTGTTGTATAAAAAACATCCCTCACAATTAAAATTTGTTTTAGTAGATCCTAAAAAAGTAGAATTAAGTTTATACAGAATTATTGAAAAACATTTTTTAGCAAAACTTCCTGGCGAAGAAGAAAGTATTATTACCGATACCAAAAAAGTAGTGCACACTTTAAATGCTCTTTGTATAGAAATGGATAATCGTTACGATTTATTGAAAGAAGCGGGTTGTCGTAACATTAAAGAATACAATGAAAAATTCACACAAAGAAAACTAAATCCCAAACGTGGTCATCAATATTTACCATTCATAGTTTTAGTGGTAGATGAATTTGCAGATTTAATTATGACAGCAGGAAAAGAAATTGAAATGCCTATTGCACGTTTGGCACAATTAGCAAGAGCTATTGGCATACATTTAATTATTGCTACACAACGCCCATCTGTAAATATTATTACAGGTACTATTAAAGCAAATTTCCCTGCTCGTATTGCATTTAAAGTTTCTTCTAAAATTGATAGCAGAACTATTTTAGATGCTGGTGGTGCAGACCAATTAATTGGTAAAGGCGATATGCTTGTAAGTTACAATGGCGAAGTAACAAGATTACAATGTGCTTTTGTAGATACACCAGAAGTAGAAAAAATTTGTGAATTTATAGGAAATCAAAGAGGATATCCAGAAGCATTTTTACTGCCAGAATACACTGATGAAAAAGAGGAAGGGAACAAAGATTTTGAATTAGATGATAGAGATGTTTTGTTTGAAGATGCTGCTAAATTAATTGTACAAAATCAAGTAGGCTCTACCTCTTTAATACAAAGAAGAATGAAATTAGGCTACAACAGAGCAGGAAGATTAATGGACCAATTAGAAAGAGCAGGAATTGTAGGTCCTAATCAAGGCAGCAAAGCCAGAGAAGTAAAATTCAAATCGGAAATAGAATTACAAGAGTTTTTAGAATCAATGTAATACACATTCTTTTATTGCATCTTTTACAAAAAGTGGAGAAAAATTTTACAAGCAATTCTTGTTTTAATTATCTTGGCAAACTAATTTCAATTTTTATTATTAACTCAATTTACCAAAACGAACCATTATGATTAAGCTACAAGTAATTGGCAATCTTGGAAAAGATGCTGTTGTAAACTCTGTAAACGGAAAAAATGTTATCAATTTCAACATGGCACATACAGAGCGTTATAAAGATGCTCAAGGCAACCAAAAAGACAGAACTATATGGGTAGAATGTGCTTATTGGACAGATAGAACAGCTATTGCACCTTACTTAAAAAAGGGTACACAAATTTTTGTAGAAGGAAATCCTGATGTAAGAAGTTATACCACACAAGATGGCAGACAAGGTGCATCGCTTACCTTACGCATACAAAATATTCAGTTGTTAGGAACAAAAAATACCGATAACGCTTATACTGCACCAACCACACCAATTCAACAAAATTCACCAGCACCCATAAATAATATTTCAGAAGCAGCCCCTGATGATGATTTACCATTTTAAGGATTGATAAAAAGCTATAACCTTCATTTATTTGAATATAGCAAAGGACCCTTTTATGTCATCTTGCTCGCCCTTTATGTCATCATGAGCCCCCCCTTTTGTCATCCTGAGCGAAGCGAAGGATCTCCTGAGGGTTTGTACTAAAGCCAGGCAGATTCTTCATTTCATTCAGAATGACAGGGTTGGTTTGTACCCTTGCACAAACAGTTTCTTCGCTTCGCTCAGAATGACAATTCTTTTTTCTTCATTTCATTCAGAATGGACTTTTTTCATGCTATAAAAAACAAACAGAATTATAAAGCCTAAGGTCATAAATTTGTAGAAAATAAAAAGATATGAAGCAATTAGTATTATTAGCACTGGCTGCATACTTGAGTTGTAGTGTAGAGGCTCAAATTAAAATGCCAGCCCCAAGTCCATCACAAAATATAGTACAAGAATTTGGACTTGGAAAAATAGAGTTGAGTTATTCTCGTCCATCAGTAAGAGGAAGAGCAGTATTCAAAGAAGGTAGTGAATTAGCACCTTTAAACAATGTATGGCGTACAGGAGCTAATGGTGCTACAACTTTAAAGTTTACTGACAATGTATCTATCAATGGTGTACAAATTGCACCAGGTAAATATGGTTTATTGGCAATTCCTGGCAAAACAGAATGGACGCTTGTAATAACAAAAGATACAACAGTTAATCAACCCTCTGCTTACAAACAAGAAAACGATGTGGTAAGAGTTACAGCCAAAGTAATGAAGATGAAAGAAAGCATGGAGTTATTTACTATGCAATTTGCAAATATTACTCCCGAAAGTTGTGAACTACATTTAATGTGGGCAAATACTGCTGTAAGTTTACCTATAACTACAAATGTAAAAGATAGAATAAGAACCCAAACAGAGCAAGCCTTAGCTGCTGAAAAAGTAAGTGCCAATACTTATTATGCTGCTGCTAATTTTTATTATGAGTGGGATAAAGATTATAACAAAGCATTAAGCTGCGTAGTAAAGGCAATAGACGGAAGTCCTAAATCTTTTTGGATGTATTTATTAAAAGCAAAAATTGAAAAAGAATTAGGCGATAAAGTAAGTGCTAAACAAAGTGCAGAAAAATGTAAAGCTGTTGCAACTGAACAAGGCAATACAGATTATGTAAGAATGAGTGATGAGTTTATCAAGAAACTTTAATAACAATAACAAAAATTATTATTGCAAGCCCTGATTAATTCGGGGCTTTTTTAATTTTCTTTTATCAGCCAAATTGCCATTGCAAGTGCTACTATACCCATTACTTTTTTAATGGTAATAGGCGAAACCGGAACACCAAACCATCCAAAATGATCTACCAAAAGAGAAATAATTAATTGCCCCGCAATTACTAAACTAAATGCCAAAGAAGAACCTACTTTAGGTACAATATAAGTAAGCGTTACTACATAATAAGCACCAATAACACCACCCAACCAAATCCAATAAGGCTCAGTTTTTACAACATTAACAAGATCAAATCGTAATTGTTTTTTGTACAATAAATAACCTAATAAAATTAAAGTGCCCACTAAAAAAGAAATTAGTGCAGAAGTTATGGTATTATTAACTGCTTTAGCTAATTTAAAATTAAATAAAGCTTGCACTGGCGTTAATGCACCTGCCATAAAGCAGGCTATTAAAAAAATAAAAGTTTTAAATGCCATATAATTTTTTAGAGTATTAAAACTACGTTTTTATTGAAGAGTTTTAAAAAAACTGCCGACTGGTCGGCAGTTTTTTTAAAAGAAATTTTTTATTAAGCCAATTTTGCTTGTAAAGCTTTATCCAATTCATCTAAAAACTCTTCTGTATATAAATAATGCTCCCCATGATTTACTTTATTACCATGAATACAAACCGCTAAATCTTTTGTCATTTTACCACTCTCAACTGTTTCTATACACACTTGTTCCAAAGCATGAGCAAATTTTATTAAATCATTGTTGTTGTCTAATTTTCCTCTAAACTCTAAGCCTCTGGTCCATGCAAAAATAGAAGCAATAGGGTTCGTAGAAGTTGGCTTACCTTTTTGATGTTCACGATAATGCCTTGTAACAGTACCATGTGCAGCTTCTGCTTCCATAATTTTTCCATCAGGTGTAACTAATGTAGAGGTCATTAAACCTAAGCTACCAAAGCCTTGAGCTACTGTATCGCTTTGTACATCTCCATCATAATTTTTACAAGCCCATACAAAATTGCCATTCCATTTTAATGCACTCGCAACCATATCATCAATTAAACGATGTTCATAAGTTATGCCAGCTTCAACAAATTGTGCTTTAAATTCCTGCTGATAAATTTCTTCAAAAATATCTTTAAATCGTCCATCGTATTTTTTAAGAATGGTATTTTTTGTAGAAAGATAAAGTGGCCATTTCTTTTGTAATGCAGTGTTGAAACAACTTCTGGCAAAACCTTTTATACTTTCATCTGTATTGTACATTGCTAATGCAACACCATCGCCTTTAAAATTAAATACTTCATGTTCTATAACATTTCCATCTTCTCCTTCAAACTTTATGGTTAGTTTACCTTTACCTTTTGTTACAAAATCTGTTGCTCTATATTGATCCCCAAATGCATGACGACCAATACAAATAGGAGCTGTCCAGTTTGGCACTAAACGAGGAACATTATTGCAAACAATAGGTTCACGAAATACAGTACCATCCAAAATATTTCTTATGGTGCCATTAGGGCTTTTCCACATTTGTTTTAAATTAAATTCTTTCACTCTTTCTTCATCTGGTGTAATAGTAGCACATTTAATGCCCACACCATATTGCTTAATGGCATTAGCAGCATCTACAGTAACTTGGTCGTTGGTTTCATCTCTATATTCTATGCCCAAGTCGTAATACTTAATATCAATATCCAAGTAAGGAAGTATTAGTTTATCCTTAATAAACTTCCAAATTATTCTTGTCATTTCATCGCCATCCAATTCTACTACAGGATTAGCCACTTTAATTTTAGCTGCCATAATGGTTGAATTTTGTTTTAATAAAGGTTTGCAAATGTAGGGTAAAAAAATAAGTGGGCGTACCCACTTATTGAATTTTCTGTTTAGAATAGGATAGCTTTTGTAATGCTATTTTTTTATGGTAAACCCACAGCTTAAAATACCTACTTCATCTACTTTTACATTGCTTATAGAAGAACGTGTGGCTCTGTTATCATTGCTATCTTTGAACAAATCATCTATTACACTTTCTACAGATTTCATAGCTGCATTGGCACTACGTGTACGAGTTCTATTTACCACATTTCTCAAATCCATGGGTATTTTACTTACAATAATTTTAAACATTTCTTTTCCATTGGGTGTACCTTCATCAACTTCAATTTCACCAATAGGAATGGTTTGACCTGGTTGAATTACAAAATCTTGTGGTTCACTGGTATCATCTGGCAATAAAACTTTCATTTCATTATCTGGCATAATATCAATAATAGTGTAGTAATAATCAGATTTGCCATTGTTGGTAATTTTTATTTCAAAAGCATCTTTCCAACCCATTACGATTTCGTTTTGATTTTCTTGTTTTTTCTTGGGTACAATTTCTACTGTAACATCTTTTGCCAATACACCACCATCGGGTAAATTTCTTAAATATTTTACTCTCATATTTCTTTTTATACCATCTAAAAAATATTTACAATCTTCTGCTGTAAGGCTGTCTTTTATAGTTCTGGTATAAGTTACATCATCTCCTTTGCTTAATAAACTTACAGTATATGAGCCTTTGTTGTCTTTCGTAATATCTAAAGTAAAATCTGGGTTATTGCCTAACGATAAAAACTGAAAAGGCTTGATAAAATTGGTAAAACTTGTAGCGGCTGCATTAGCAATTTTTGCATTTTGTTCATTGTTTTGAATCATTAATTCTGCTGAAAAACTACCTGCACTCGAGGCATCAATTTTGGCTTCATAAGCTACACTTTTTTTCAAAGGTTTATTGCTTTTACAAATACTTTGAAATGTGCTAACAGAGGTTACAACTGCATCGCAATAAGGTTCTTCGCTACCAACTGGATAAATTTTTAAAGTAGTTCCTTTGTAAATACTGTTTAATTGCCCCACACTAATTAAGAATGTAGTATCATTAAATTTGTTAGAAGCATTGTTGAATTTTTGTTCAACAGCAATTATGTTTGGTTTAGGTATGTATTTACCGCCAAAAACTTCTAAGTTCAAATCACCTTCAATCATTGGAATTTGATTGGGAATATCGCCTTGAATAATGGCTTTCATTTTATGAAATAATGTTCTGTAATTGCTTTCAGCAGGTAAATCTGCTATTGATTTTGCAAAAGCATAACTTAAAGAACCAACTCCATTATTGTTGTTGTCTTTCATTTCATAATTGGGCTGGTTAGGGCTACTTGCACTAAAAACAATCATATTACCCATACCTCCAGAAAAACCTTCTAATAATCCTTGCTCAGATTGTTTGTTTAAATCAATTTTAATTTTTGGTACATATTTAGGGTCTGTAAGAAATGGTTTTTCCATACCGCGTTTAATACCTGCATCTCTTGTTGCTGTACCTGAGTGGCAAGCATCTATTAATACAACAAGGCTTCCATTGGGTCCAATTTTTTTTCTTATTTTATTTAATTTTTCGCCCAATAAATCATCTCTAAAATGGTTTTCTCCTTTGTAAGAAATAGGGTCCCAAGTTGCTGGGGCATCAGCAGGTATTAAGGCTTCGTCATAACCATCCAATTCATCACCATTGTCATCTTGTATTTGTTGTCCATGACCAGAAAATTGAAAATATACAATATCGCCTTCGTTTACTTTATTATATAATTTTTCTAAAGCATCAATCATACCTTTTTTGGTTGCAGCTTTATTAACAAGGGTATCAATATTATTGGCTTCAAAACCTACTTTTAACAAAGCATCTTTTACATACCTTACATCGTTCATACTGCTTAAATTTCTCCAACCTGGAGCATCAGAATAATCTGCAATAGCAATAATTAATGCTACTTTTCTGGGACCTCCAGAAGGAAAAACTGCTGCAATAAAACCAAGAGCTGCCAACATAAAAATCCAAATACGTTTCATAACTTAAACTTTAAATTTTCTATTAGATGCAATTTTTAATACAATTCAATAAAAAAAAATTCTGTCTGCAAGTTAATCTTTATACTTCATACATTTTTGTGGGTATTGGGTATATTAAAATATTTTAAAGTTGTTTTAAAATTGAGTACGAAATTTTATTTGCGGTTTTAAAAAAAATTATTGCACATTTGCACCGAATTTGGTTTATCTGCTTCAAGCAGATGATTAAAAGGGAATCATGTGTAAATCATGAACTATCCCCGTAGCTGTAAAGTAGCATTCTGTAAAAAGAATAATATTTCAATACTACAAGCCACTGTTTGTAAAAAATGGGAAGGCATTTGAAATAGCTGCTAAGTCAGAAGACCTGCCAAATACAATTCATTCAAGGCTTTCGGGCGAAAGGCATGGAATGTAAATGGCTCTTAACAGCAATTTATATCTCCGCTATTTATTTCCTGAAAGCTCATTGTTTCACGATTAAAAACAAATTAACAATGAGCAAAAAAATTTTAACGCTTATTGCACTTGGTGCAACATTAAACAGCTTTGCACAGCAAGATACCCTTAGTGGTAAACCTTTAGAAAAAGTTACAGTAACTACTCCTTTTAAAGTAGAACAAAAACAAAACACAACTGGTAAAGTAATTACTGTTATTGACAAAGAACAACTTGAAAAAAGTGAAGGAAAATCGGTAGGACAAATTTTAAATGAACAAGCAGGCGTAGTAGTATTAGGCTCATTGAACAATACAGGTAGTGTACAAACTGTATATATGCGTGGTGCAAATGCAGGCAGAACTTTAATTTTAATGGACGGAATTCCTATGAACGACCCAAGCACTATTTCTACAGATTATGATTTGAATTTGTTTTCTATCAACTACATTGAAAGAATAGAAATTTGCAAAGGAGCTCAAAGTACATTGTATGGTAGTGATGCTATTGCAGGTGTAATTAATATTATTACTATTAAAAAAAATGTAGAGAAACCAGTAAACATAAAAGCTACTACAACTTTTGGTAATAAAAATACTTCAAGAAATAATTTTCAGTTGTTTGGAAAAGTAAATAAACTCATGTACACTGCACGTTTTGCTCAACTAAAAACCGATGGCTTTTCAAGTGCTTATGATAGTGCTGGTAATAAAAATTTTGATAACGATGGTTATAAAGGCAATGTATTAAATGCTTCTGTACAATATCAGTTTACCAATAAATTTTCTGTAAGAACTTTTGTACAACACAGCAGTTATAAAGCAGATATTGATGCTGGTGTATTTACAGATAAAAGAGATTATTTTATTGATAATGCAACCTTAAACACAGGTGTTGGTTTTAACTATAAAACAACGCAACTAACTGTTGTAGGTAATTACCAATATAGCGAAACCAAAAGACATTATGATGATGGCTTTAGCACAGGTCATACAACCTATACAACAGATGATTATAAAGGATTTAGTAATTTTTATGAATTATATGCTTCGTACAAAATAGCCAAACGCTTTACTGTATTAGTAGGCAATGATTTTCGTTTTGCATCAATGGATGGTGCTTACAATTCTACAGCTTGGGGTTTAAGTGCTTATAAAGATACATCTATGAATCAGTATTCTATTTATGCATCTGTATTATACAATAGTTTAAACAATAAATTGAATGTAGAATTAGGAGGCAGAATTAATAATCACTCACGTTATGGCAGTGTAAGCACTTTTACTTTTAATCCATCTTACAACCTAACAGATAATTGGAAAGTTTTAACAAGTATTGCTTCAGGGTTTAAATCGCCAAGTATTTATCAGTTGTATGATACATGGAGTGGCAATCAAGATTTAAAAGCAGAAAAATCAATCAATTTTGAAGCAGGTGTGCAATATGCTAATAAAAAAATAAATGCAAGGGCTGTTTATTTTACCAGAAAAATAGATAATGGTATAGATTATAATTACATAACTTATAAATACTACAATTTCATTAAACAACACGTTACAGGATTAGAGTTTGAGTTTTCTGTAAAACCTATAAATCAAATTATAATTACAGGAAACTACACTACACAATCTTTTTCAGAAACATCGCAAAACCGTATAACAAATATGGATACAGTAACGTACAATTATTTATTACGCAGACCTAAGAATATTGTAAACCTTACAGTAGGCTGGCAGCCTTTAAAACAATTATATGTTTCTGTAAGCAATAAGTTTGTAGATAATAGATACGATGTAGGAGGTTATGCAAAAGCAGATATTCAGTTGAAAAATTATTACTTGTTAAATGCTTATGCAGAATATAGGTTTAACACATCAATTAAATTTTTTGCAGATGTACAAAATATAACCAATACCAAATTTTTTGAAGTAAATGGTTACAATGCTATGCCTACTTTAATAAATGTTGGAGTAACTTTTAATTGGTAAAAAATGCTTCTGAAATAGTATAATAAATTTCTGAAATAACTACTATTTTGTAAAACATCTTGTTTTTAGACAAGATGTTTTTATTTTTAAAACTTAAAGCTTTGTGCTATTTTTAATTTGAAAATGAAACGATATGAATTTTACAACAGATGAATTACTTACAGTAACCTTTACATTGTTTGCAGTAATAGATGTAGTAGGCTCTATACCTTTATTAATTTCTTTGAAAGACAAGATGGGAGGCACTATTCGTTCATTTCAAGCAACATTGGTTTCTGGAGGTTTAATGATTTTATTTCTTTTCTTAGGAAAATCATTTTTAAATATTTTAGGTATAGATGTAAAAAGCTTTGCTGTTGGTGGTTCTATTGTAATTTTTTTATTAGGGTTAGAAATGGTTTTAGGGCATGAAATTTTTAAAGGCGATTCAGATGCAAAAGCTGGAACTGTGGTGCCTATTGCATTTCCTGTAATTGCAGGAAGTGGTACATTAACAACTGTAATGAGTTTGAAAGCAAATTTCAATGAAACAGTTATACTTATTGGTATTTTAATAAACCTTGTAATTATTTATGCTGCACTAAAATCGTTGAATTTAATAGAAAGAATTTTGGGCAAAGCTGGTTTGTTGGCAGTTCGTAAATTTTTTGGTGTAATTCTTTTAGCTATTGCTGTAAAAATTTTCAGCACCAACATAGGTTCATTTGCAAAATAAAATCACTTTTTAGTAATGAAAAAAAGCATATTACTTTTATCAACTCTTCTCTCCTCTTTTACCATTTTGGCTCAACAACGATTGGTAGATTTAGTAAACCCTTTTATAGGAACAGATGGACATGGACACACTTATCCTGGTGCAACAATTCCTTTTGCAATGGTGCAATTAAGCCCAGATAATGGCACAAATGGTTGGGATTGGAGCAGTGGCTATCACTATAGCGATAGTGTTATACAAGGCTTTAGCCATACTCATTTAAGTGGCACTGGCGTTGGCGATTTATGCGATATTTCTGTACTTCCTATGGTAAACAAAACTGCTACTGCCGAAAAAATTACAAGTCGTTTTTCTCACAAACAAGAATCTGCAAAACCTGGTTATTATGCAGTACATTTAAAAGATTTTGACATTTGGACAGAACTAACAACCACCATTCGTTGTGGCTTTCATCGTTACACTTTTCCTGCTTCAAAAAATGCAACTATAAAGTTCGATTTAGGTTTTGCCATTAACTACGATAAAGCCATAGAATGTAATTTTAAAAAAATAAACGATACCACTTTCGTTGGTTATCGTTTTAGCAAAGGCTGGGCTCCTTATCAAAAAATATTTTTTGCAGTTCGTTTAAATAAACCCATAAAAAATTTGGTATTAATTGCTAATAAAGAAAAAGTTGATACTACCAATTACACTGCACAAGATTTAAAAGCTTTCTTAGAATTTGAAACAAATACTGGCGAAAAAGTTTTAATGAAAGTAGGTTTAAGCAGTGCAGATTATGAAGGAGCTTTAGAAAGTTTAAACGAAATTCCTGATTGGAATTTTGATGCTGTAAAATTAAATGCTGAAAATATTTGGGAACGCGAATTAAGAAAATTACAAATCCGTACAGAAGATATTGCTTTAAAACAAACCTTTTATACAGCTTTATACCACACTTATTTAGCACCCAATCGTTTTAGCGATAGATATGGCAATTACAAAGGAGCAAAAGGAAATATAGAACATGGAAAATCTATTTACACTGTTCAATCTTTATGGGATACTTTTAGAGCAGCCAATCCTTTACTAACGCTTACGCAAACAGAATTAGTGCCTTCAATCATCAATTCTTATCTTACTTTTTACGACCAATATGGTTTGCTGCCAGTATGGGAATTACAATTCAATGAAACCAATTGTATGACTGGTTATCATGCAGTACCTATTATTGCAGATGCTATTTTAAAAGGCATTACAGGCTTCGATTACAACAAAGCTTATGAAGCTATGAAAACAAGTGCCAATCAAAATATAAGGGCAACAGACTTGTACAGAAAATATGGTTTTGTTCCAGCAGATTTAGCAGGCGAAAGTGTTACAATAACGTTGGAATATTCATTTGATGATTGGTGCATAGCACAAGTAGCAAAACGATTAGGAAAAACAGCAGATTATAGAGCATTTATAAGAAGAAGCATCAACTGGCGAAATGTATTTGATAAAAAAACAGGTTTTGCTCGTCCTAAAAATAGCAATGGTCATTGGGTTACACCTTTTGATCCTTATCATACAGAACATGATGGAGCAAAAACAGCTTACACAGAAGGAAATGCTTGGCAACACTCTTGGTTTGCACCACACGATGTGTATGCTTTAATAAATTATATGGGCGGTGCAAAAAAATTTGAAGCAAAATTAGATGCACTTTTTGAAGCAGATTCTAAACTCACAGGCTCTCATGTTCCTCCAGATATTAGTGGTATGATTGGGCAATATGTACATGGCAACGAGCCAAGCCATCACATTGCTTATTTATACAACTACATTGGCAAGCCACACAAAACTGCAGAAAAAATAAAACAAATTTGCACCACATTATACAGCAACAAACCAGATGGTTTACCAGGTAATGAAGATTGTGGTCAAATGAGTGCCTGGTATGTGTTTGGCGTGTTAGGCTTTTATCCTGTAAACCCTGCCAATGGCGAATATGTTTTAAGCATTCCGTTGGTGCAAGAAAGTGCATTGCAATTGCCCAGTGGTAATTTGTTTAGAGTTATTGTAAAAGAAGCAAACGAAAAAAATAAATTCATCAAAAACATTACACTCAATGGCGAGCCTTATCATAAATTATACATCAAACATTCCGATATTATTAAAGGCGGAATTTTAGAAATAACATTAGCAGCAGAGCCAAGCAAAACCTATGGTATTGCTATGGAAGATTTTCCAGGCAGAATGATAAAATAATTTTTTAGGAACTAAGCAGTACAATAAAAATGAAGCTTTCGTTGCGTCGCACACTTGTACAGTTACTATTCTATGCCACAATAATAATTACAATTATACATGCAAATCAAAATATGAAGACCACTTAACACCCTTTAATACAGTTCAAAATTTTTTATTCTGCCTCTTTAAGAAAAAATAATTTTTTCTACATTTTTATTTTACATAATTTTTAATAAAATTAACAGCCTTGTTGTAAGTATCTGTTAAGTAAGCACCTGTCCAGCCATGCCCTTCACCTGTGTATGTATTGTATGAATATGAAACATTGGCAACATCAAGAGCATTGCGTAAGTTAATACTTTGTGCAATAGGTACAACTTCATCGGCAGTGCCATGAAAAATAATGGTTGGTGGCGTATTAGTTGTAACAAAATTAATAGGGCTTCCATTAAAATAGGCAGAAGCATTGGTAGTTGGTGTTGTACCCATCACATTTTGAATGATAGGCTGTGCATAAATAGGATAAGGATGATTGTTGTACATAGCAGTCATATCTGTTGGTCCAAACAAATCTACTACTGCAACAATTTTGTTATCTGTATTGTATTTGTACGATTTCAATAAAGCTAAATGTGCACCAGCACTTGCTCCCATTACTCCTATTTTGGAAGTGTTAATTGCATATTCATTTGCTTTACTGTATATAAAACTCAATGCACTATTAACATCATCTATTTGTTGTTGCAAAAGAACAGAACTTCCATTTGCCAAACGATAATTGATATTAAAAACAGCATAGTTGCCAAGCATAGGTCTTAATGTAGCTAAGTCAGTATTAAAATCACTTTTATCTCCACCACTCCAACTTCCACCATGAATCATTATTAAAGTGTAAGTAGTTGCTGTGCTTCTGTTAGCAGGCAAATAAACATCCATTTTTTGCTCAACACTTGATGATGAAGTATAGGCTACATCAGTTAATATTAATTCTTGTTGTGCAGTATTACCTCCATTGCCTGAATCTTTTGTACAAGATGTAACAAATACAACTAATGTAAGGTATACTAAAATTCTTTTCATCATCATTTTATTATTCAGTTATAATTTCATTTTCTTTCTTAATTATTATTTGAGGTTTGCCTTTAAACTCTTGTACCAAGCCTTTTATACAAACATTCTTATTGCTATAAAATACTTCGGGAGCATTTTTAAACTTGTCTCTGTTTTCTCCATAAATAACAATGGTTAGAGGAGATTTGGGATATGCAGCACCCATGTTTAACAAGGTTAATTTATTTTTATCAAAAAATTTTCCACCATAAATTTTACCACAAACTGTTACTGTATCACCAATACGTTTTGCTGCTTCATCTGGTGTTAGTTTTTGTGCATAGCTTACTGAAATAATTACAGTGCATACTGCTAATAAAAATATTTTTTTCATCGTAAAAATTTAATTAAGCCGTAAAAGTAGTAAAATCAATTTTAAAAAATTACTCAATTTTTCCTGTTCCTTTGAATTGATGATGTGCTTCTTTAAACAATACATTAAACGTAGTTAATGACCCATAAATAGCAGTAATATATTGTTGTATATCTACTTTTTCTTCATCTGTCAAAATTTTATGAGCATTAATCTTTTGTTCAATCAATCTCAGTCTATCTCTTACCATAACAATTTTATGAAAGAAAATTTCTATAGGAATTTCTTTTTGCTGAAGTGTAGCATCAGCAGGTTGTAAAATCATTGTGCCATTATTCCATTTATTAGCCATAGGTACTAATTGAAATTCATGCAAGCGTTGTTCTAAAATATTATTGAGTGCAAACTCAATATCTGCCAATGAAATAGTATTAGTCGTAGTTTGAATAGTATCGGTAGCTGTAATAACTTTTAATTCAAAATCTTTACTAATACTCTTTGTATTATTTTGCGATTTAAACCAAATAGTATAAAACTCACTTCCAATATCTACCACTACTCCTTTATTAAAATGAGGATGCTCTACAATAGAGCCAATACC
>JAIXLB010000069.1 GCA_026931905.1 Chitinophagales bacterium | reverse complement strand
TTTTTATTCTAAACTCATGTTGCAGTAGCCATTTTTTTCGCCACATACCCCAAGCATAACCAGTAAGATTTTTATCGCTGCCTATAATTCTATGACAAGGTACAATAATGCCAATTTTGTTTTTTGCATTTGCAGCAGCTACTGCTCTTACAGCTTTTTCATCAGTTATTTTTTTTGATAATTCTAAATAGCTTTTTGTACTACCAAATGGAACATTTAATAATTCATTCCATACTTTTTTTTGAAACTCAGTACCTGCTTGATGAATTGGAATATCAAATTGTTTTCTTTTTCCAGCAAAAAATTCAATTAATTGCTCTGTACAAAAGTGCATCATATCACTAAGTCCAGGCTCTCCATGTTTTATTTGTTCTTTATTATCTATAAAACCTAATTCTGCAATATAATGTTCTGTACCACCAATTCTTATTAATCCAATGGGGCTTTCATAATAAGTGTAATACAGTTCTTGCATAAAAAATATTATGGTGGTAAAATTATAAGATTAGTGTATAGAAAGTACAGAAATTGGTAAAAATCAGTTTTGGTTTATGAAAAAATAATCACTTCAAATCATTAAATTTGAAAAAATTAAAAACACTCTTTTAATAAAATTTATGATAGAATTTTTTAAACATTTTATGACAGAAACAGAGCTGCCTTTAAAAAACCCAGTTCTTGTATTTTCTTTAATACTCTTTATTATTTTGCTTTCGCCCATTCTTTTAAAAAGGTTGAATATTCCTGGAATAATTGGGTTAATTATTGCTGGTGTTGTAATTGGTCCACATGGTTTTAATATTCTTGCTAAAAACTCTGCGGTAGATTTATTTTCAACTATTGGTTTATTGTACATAATGTTTATAGCAGGTTTAGAGCTCGATTTGAATGAGTTTAAAGCCAACAGAAATAAGAGTTTACTTTTTGGTTTATTTACTTTTGTTATTCCTTTAGGTATAGGTTTTCCTGTTTGTCATTATTTATTAGAGTATAATTTTAATACAAGTTTATTAACTGCAAGCATGTTTGCAACACATACACTTGTTGCTTATCCTATTGTTAGCAAATTTGGAATTTCTAAAAATCAAGCAGTTGCTATTACAGTTGGAGGAACTATATTAACTGATACAGCAGTACTGATAATTCTGGCAGTTATTATTGGTAATAAAGATGGAAATTTAACACAAGAATTTTGGATAAAATTAGGAGTATCTTTAGCCATTTTTTCTGCAATAATGTTTTTAGTAATTCCACGCATTGCTCAATGGTTTTTTCGTAAATTAGAAAGTGAAAAACATTCGCACTATATTTTTGTTTTATCGGTAGTATTTTTTGCAGCCTTTTTAGCAGAGGTTGCAGGTGTAGAGCCTATTATTGGTGCATTCGTTGCAGGATTGGCTTTAAATAAATTAATACCACATTCCTCGGCATTAATGAATAGAATTGAGTTTATTGGCAACTCCTTATTTATACCTTTCTTTTTAATTAGTGTAGGAATGTTGGTTGATGTAAGTGTAATTTTAAAGGGACCAATGGCTTTAATAATTGCAGGCACACTTACAGTTGTTGCAGTTTTAGGAAAATGGATAGCAGCATTATTTACACAACTTATATTCAAATATTCCAAAGCTCAAAGGCAATTAATTTTTGGTTTAAGTGGTGCTCATGCAGCAGCAACACTTGCTGTAATTTTAGTAGGTTATAATGCAGGAATATTAGATGAAAATATTTTAAACGGAACAATTATTCTTATTTTAATTACATGCATTATTGCTTCGTTTGCTACAGAAAAAGCAGCTAAACAAATTTTAATTGAAACAGAAAATGAAACAGACAGTATAATAAAATCTAATGGCACAACTACCGAACATATTTTATTGCCCATTTCTACACTTGCTAAGTTTGAAAAATTATTAGAATTTTCTTCTTTAATTAAGGATAAAAAATCTGTCAATCCTATATCAGTTTTATCTGTTGTATCTAATGATGATGAAGCAGAAGTGAATTTGGTAAAAGCAAGAAATAAATTAGAAGAATATGTAAAACAAGCATCTGCAACCGATACAAAAGTAAATATAATTACAACCATTGATCATAATACCGAAAGTGGTATAACAAGGGTTTCAAGAGAAATTATGGCTGATATAATTATTATAAAATGGTCGCAGCGTACAGGATTTATTGATAAATTTTTTGGCGATAAAATTGAAAACATTTTAAACAATACCAATAAAACTATTTTCATTTGCCATATAGAAAAACCCTTAGTAATACACAAAAGAATTGTAATTGTTGCACCACCTTTAGCTGAGTTTGAAAATGGTTTTTCTTTATGGTTATCTAAGGTAGAAAAATTAGCCCATGAGCTAAGTATTCCTATTGTTTTACATTGCAATATATCAACCAAAAAAACAGTAGAAAAATTTTTGAAAAAACTAAAATCAAATGCAAGCGTAACTATCAATTTATTCAATGATTGGGATGATTTTTTAGTATTATCAAGAGATATAAATGATGATGATTTATTTGTTTTAGTTTCTGCCAGAAAAGGAGCAACATCTTACATTGCAACTTTAGATTCTTTACCTTCTAAAATAGATAAGTATTTTAACAACAATAATAGAATAGTTATTTTCCCTCATCAATTTGTAGAAGATGCTTTTAATGATCAGTTCAATGATTTTTCTTCAGAGCCATTAAATATTGGTATAGAAGCAGTACAGAAATTAGGAAAAGGTATTGGCTCTATTTTAAAAAGAAAAGACAATGAAAATAAAAAGAAAGAAGAGTAATTTATTTCTAATGCAACGCTTTGCTACATTTGTAAGCGTTTTAAAATAATAATTATGGATAAGAAATTGGAATTTATGCAAGAAGCTATACGATTATCTGAGCAAGGAATGATGAATAATGATGGAGGCCCTTTTGGTTGTGTAGTTGTAAAAGACAATAAAATTATTGGCAGAGGTTGGAATAAAGTTACAGGAACTAATGACCCTACTGCACATGCAGAAGTTATTGCTATTAGAGATGCTTGTAACACTTTAGGAACTTTTCAATTAGAAGGTTGCGAAATATATACTTCCTGCGAGCCTTGCCCTATGTGTATGGGTGCAATTTATTGGGCACGACCAGATAAAGTTTTTTATGCCAATACACGACAAGATGCTGCTGATATAGGTTTCGACGATTCTATGATTTATGAAGAACTATCATTACCTTTTAATAAAAGAAAAATTCCTATTGAAACTTTAGGAAGAGATGAAGCATTGAAAATTTTTAAAACATGGAAAAATAAATCTGATAAGACTGAGTATTAACTAAACATATTCACATTGCTTGTGTCTTATACCTACATTGATATATTTGCACTCTTAAATAAAATATTATGAGTAATTTGTTTGATGAATTAGAGGAAACGGTATCGTACATTAAATCTAAAGTAAACCCAGTGGCTAAAACTGGAATTATTTTAGGTAGTGGTTTAGGCAATTTGGCTACAGTTATTGAAACTGAAGTAGAAATTCCTTATACTGAAATTAGACATTTTCCCGTTAGTACCGTTAAAGGGCATGGAGGAAAATTAATTTTTGGAAAATTAGGAGGCGTTGATGTAATTGTTATGAGTGGTCGTTTTCATTTTTATGAAGGCTATTCAGCACAACATGTTGTTTTCCCTGTTCGTGTAATGAAAATGTTAGGTGTAGAAAATTTATTACTATCCAATGCCGCAGGAGCTGTAAATCCAAATTATAAAGTAGGAGATTTAATGCTGATAAACGATCACATTAGCTTCTTTACTGTAAATCCTTTGATAGGAAAAAATGAAGAGTTTTTAGGAACTCGTTTTCCTGACATGAGTGAGCCTTATAGCAAAGCAATTATTGCTAAAGCAAAACAAATTGCTGCTGCAAATAACATTCATGTACACGAAGGAGTTTATACTGCTGTAACAGGTCCTACATTTGAAACACATGCAGAATACAGATTAATAAAAACAATAGGTAGCGATGTAGTAGGAATGAGTACTGTACAAGAAAATATTGCTGCTATACATTGTGGTATGAAAGTATTTGCAGTAAGTGTTGTAACAGATTTAGGAATTAGAGATGGTAATAACACCATAACTCATGAAGAAGTTTTAGAAGCTGCCAATGCTGCTGAACCTAAACTTACTTTATTGTTTAAAGAATTAGTAAAAGTTATTTAATACAAACTTCTATCATCATTTTAAAGAAATCCGATTATATAAATAGTCGGATTTTTTATTTATTATTGATGAGGAAAATAAAATGAATGATACACAACTCTACCAAAAAGAATAATTTTTTTAAGACTGAATTAGCTAATTGGTTATTGCCTATTGTAATCGTAGTTATTCTTTCAATACTTAGCTTTTTCCCAACAGTAATAGAAAAATATTATAGCTCAGGTGTATTTTTATTTATTAGTAAAATATTAAGAAGGCTAACAGGTTTTTTCAGCTTTAGTATTGGCGATGTTGTTTATGCCATTTTTTTTATAGGCTTACTCTTTAGAGTAATAAAATTTATTGTTCATTTGTTTATAAAAGACAAAAGAAAAACACTTTTTAAAGTTGCATTAAATGGTTTGAGAAGTTTGTTATGGTTGTACATAGTTTTTCAAATTTTTTGGGGATTAAATTATTACAGATTAGGAATTGCTTATCAACTAAACTTAGCAAAAGAAGATTACACAAAAGTTGATGTAGAAAATATTACTTGCGATTTAGTAAAAAAATTAAATACCATTCGTCCATTAATCAGTAAAGATTCTTTGCCACAACCTGCTTTTGAAAGTGTGATGCAAGAAGGTATTTTGTTGTACGATAGTTTACAAGGAAAATATACATACACCAACTATATCTATGCTTCATTAAAAAAAAGTATGTATAGTTCTATAAGTCATTATATTGGTTTTACGGGTTATTACAATCCTTTTATAGGCGAGGCACAATTAAGTACCAATATTCCAAAAGTGGTAGCTCCTTTTGTAGTTTGCCATGAAATTGCACATCAATTAGGTTATGCAGAAGAAGATGAAGCCAATTTTGTAGGTTATCTTGTTGCTACTAAAAGCAATAATTTATACTTTCAATATAGTGCATATTTGGAACTGTATAAATATGCTGCAATAGAATTATTGATGATGGGAGAAAATAATACCCATGCTTGGGAATTAGACAGTTTAGTAAAAAAAGATTTGAGAGATATACAAAAATTCTTTGCAGAAAAATCGAACAATATTGCTCCTGTATTTTCTGTTTTGTATAGCAATTATTTAAAAGCAAACAGGCAAAGCAAAGGCTTAGAAAGTTATAACGATGTTGTAGGACTATTAATTAGTTTAAAGAAAAAGCAAGGAAAAATTTAGCCTACTTTACCAAGTGATACCCAAACCAATAAGTTATTTTTAAAAACAGATTACTACAACTATTTCACTGATTATAAGTAAATAATAAATATTTTGTTGATGAAATTAAATAGATAAATCAACTGTTATTCAAAGCATTTTCTACTGCAACTTTATCTATATATAATTGATTTTTAAGATTGTCTAAGTTACTCAAAATTAAATCTTTGCGTATAAATGCTTTAAAAATAATTTTCAAATATTCATCATAAATATTTTCATCAAAATCAAAAATATTCACTTCAATTACTCTTCGTTTTCCATTTACAACTGGTCTGCTACCAATGTACATCATCCCTTTTAATTGTTCCTTTTTTCTATATATTTCCACAGCATAAACACCATCGGCAGGAACTAATTTTTCAGGGTCATTTAATTGTAAATTAGCTGTAGGATAACCAATAGTTCTTCCTATTTTATCTCCTTCTATAACCTTGCCTTCAAAAAAATAAGCATAGCCCAATAGTTTTTTTGCTGTATCAATATCTGCTTGCAATAAAGCTTTTCGAATACTTGTGCTGCTAATGGCAACTTCTGCTATTACTTTTGCATCAATTTCCTGAACAGAAAAATTTAATGCTGTTCCATATTTTTCCAACAGTTGGTAATTGCCTTTTCTTTGATAACCAAAATGATGATCGTAGCCAATTATTAAAGTATTGGGCTTAAATTTTTTGTACAAAAAATCAGTAATATAGGCTTCTGGAGAAAGCATTGAAAATTTTTCATTAAAAGGAACTACTACAACATTATCAATATTTTCATTTTCTAATAATTGTATTTTTTCTTCTAAAGTATTAATGAGTTGTACGCCAGATGTATCGCCAACAATTTTTCTTGGATGAGGATAAAAAGTTATTACAATCGTTTCGCCATTTACTTCTTTGGCTCTTGCTTTTAATTGTGCAACAATTTTTTTATGCCCTTCATGCACTCCATCAAAAGTACCAATAGTTATTACTGCATTTTTAAAATCTGGTAATTGTTCTAAATCTCTATACACTTTCATAATAGCAAAAATAGTAAATGACAAATACTGTACATAGAATTACATTTGCATACAAGTTGTAAAAAATATCATTAAAAAATAATTCAGCTTTTATCATGTCGTTATATGCAAAGCGTGGCGTATCTGCACAAAAAGAAGAAGTTCATCAGGCAATCAAAAACTTAGAACAAGGCTTATATCCTTATGCTTTTTGTAAAATGTATGCCGATTATTTAGGAGGCGATGAAAATTTTGTAAATATTTCTCATGCTGATGGGGCTGGAACAAAAAGTATTTTAGCTTATTTGTATTGGAAAGAAACAGGCGATGTAAGTGTTTGGAAAGGCATAGCACAAGATGCAGTAGCTATGAATATTGATGATTTATTGTGTGTAGGCGTAACTGATAATTTTTTATTTAGCTCTACAATAGATAGAAATAAAAACAGAATTAGTGGAGAAGTTTTAGAAGCAATTATTAATGGTACACAGGAATTTTTCAATGATTTAAAAAAGTTTGACATCAACATTCATTACTTAGGAGGAGAAACTGCTGATGTTGGAGATATTGTAAGAACAATAGCTGTAAATGGTACTATTACTGCTCGTTGGCAAAAAAATAAATTAATTACCAACGATAAAATTGATGCAGGAAATGTAATAGTTGGCTTTGCATCTTTTGGTAAAGCAGTATATGAAAATACTTATAACAGTGGACTTGGAAGTAATGGCTTAACCAGTGCCAGACACGATGTTTTAAATAAAATGCATGCTGAAAAATATCCAGAAACTTTTGAAAATAGTTTAAGTGATGATGTAGTGTATATTGGAAAGAATAAATTAGAAGATACACTCGAAATTGACAACACAAAACATACTATAGGAAAATTATTACTTAGCCCAACACGAACTTATGCTCCTTTAATGAAAGTACTTTTAGACGAATTTTATTGTGAAATAAATGGTATAATTCATTGTAGTGGAGGAGGGCAAACTAAGTGCATGAAATATTTACCCAAACCATTGCAAGTGGTAAAAAATAATTTATTTGATATACCGCCTATTTTTAAATTAATTCAAGAAAATTCTAAAGCAGATTTTAAAGAAATGTACCAAGTATTTAACATGGGGCACAGAATGGAAATTTTTACCAACGAAAAAACTGCTGAACAAATAATTAAAATTTCTAACAGTTTTGGTATAGAAGCTAAA
This sequence comes from Chitinophagales bacterium, assembly GCA_026931905.1. Lineage (GTDB taxonomy): Bacteria > Bacteroidota > Bacteroidia > Chitinophagales > Chitinophagaceae > UBA1930. Next base: position 230 of record JAIXLB010000069.1, on the reverse strand, counting down.
ATTATTGGATACACCAATTCATCTGAACAAAAAGAGCTTATTTTAAAAGGTAGTTTTGGAGAAATTTGCTACTAATCTTTTACTTTTTTCAAAAAAATATTTCACTTTATAGCTAATTAGTTTTTAAATAACTAACTTCATATTGTTATAAAAAATACACATTCTTTTTTAAAATTTTATAGCAATAAAAGATATGTTATCAATAAGCAAAAGTACAGTAGCAATAATAC
>JAIXLB010000025.1 GCA_026931905.1 Chitinophagales bacterium | reverse complement strand
TTATTAAATAGTATTACCATGAATATTAACATTGCTAAAGAAAAATTAAACGAAAAAGGATTTTTAGATATTGAAGTTTCGCCAACATTAGATTTATTTGCAGAAATAGAAAGATTAAAAAAAGAAAAAAATATTGTTTTATTAGCACATTATTATCAAGAACCAGATATACAAGATGTAGCAGATTATATTGGCGATAGTTTAGGATTGGCACAACAAGCTGCAAAAACAGATGCAGATATTATTGTTTTTGCAGGAGTACATTTTATGGCAGAAACAGCGAAAATTTTAAATCCTACTAAAAAAGTTTTATTACCCGATTTGAATGCTGGTTGTTCTTTAGCTAATAGTGCACCAACGAAATTATTTAAAGCGTTTAAAGAAAAATATGCCGACCATATTATTGTAACTTATATAAATTGTAGTGCAGAAGTAAAAGCATTAAGCGATATTATTTGTACCTCATCAAATGCAGAAAAAATTATTGAAAGTATTCCTTTGGACCAGCCAATTATTTTTGCTCCTGATAGAAATTTAGGTGCTTTCTTAAAAAAGAAAACAGGAAGGGATATGATTTTATGGAATGGCTCTTGTGAGGTACATGAAATTTTTAGTTTGGAAAAAATTACTAAATTAAAAATACGCCACCCTAAAGCAAAATTTATTGCTCACCCAGAATGTGAAGAAGCAGTGTTGGAAAAAGCAGATTTTATTGGCAGCACCTCTCAATTATTAAAATACACCCAAGAGAATGAAGCAACAGAATTTATTGTTGCTACCGAAGCAGGTATTTTGTATAAAATGCAGCAAAATAGCCCCAATAAAACATTTATTCCTGCACCACCAAATAATGCTTGTGCTTGCAACGATTGTCCATACATGAAGCTAAATACCCTCGAAAAACTGTATTTATGTATGGAATATGAATTACCTGAAATTACTATTGATGAAGAACTACGTTTAGGTGCTTTAAAATCTATTAATAAAATGATGGAAATAAGTAAATCGGCAGGATTGATAAAATAAAAATAATATAGATTAGATTTTTAAACAGAAAGTTCTTTTGAAGGATCCCAAAACTTTTTTTCGAAATCTACTATTGTATCGTTTTCAACATTTATACCTTCCTTTTTTAAGAGTTCTTCCATTTTTGTTGGTGTTTCAAAGTGCATTTTACCACTAAGCATTCCATTTCTGTTTACCACTCTTTGTGCTGGAACTTTTTTAATGGCTGTATGTGCAGCACTCATAGCCCAACCTACCATTCTTGCACTCATTTTTGTGCCTAAATAATTTGCAATAGCACCATAGGTTGTAACCCTTCCTTTGGGTATTAATCTTACTACCTCATGTACATCATCAAAAAAGGAATATTTGTTTTTAGATACTGATATTTTTTTAGCCAATTTTAAAAGATTGTACTTTTTTAAAATAAAATTTATTCAAAAAAAGAGGCTAACTTTTACCATGTATAAGCAGCCTCTTTGTATAATATTCAAAATATAATTTTATTGAAATTCTATACTTGGATGATAACGTTTTACCAGGCGTAAAGTATTAATATCTGTATGGTGCATTTCTTTTCCTCCCATTGCAGCAAGTTTTAAAACTATATCTGATGAGTGGGTAAAAGAACCATCTGTATTGAATTTGAAAGTACTTTTAAAAGTTTTTAATTCTGCACGTTCTATTAAGTAAGGATTTTGAAGAATGCCATAAGTTGGGTTGCCAGCAGTAGCTTTAAAGTTGATAATTTTATCAGTTGCTTTTGCAGTAGCTCCAGCAAGAATAGCTATACCTCTACCAAAAACAACAGAACGAATAACCTGACCTCTTTCCTTATCCCATAATAAATAACCAACTTCATCATGAAAAGGAGTCATTGCTTCTTCACCATGTCGCCATGCAATAGATTGATAGGTTAAACCATCCATAGATTGTTTTCCATTTTCTTGTTTTGGAATAGGTTTAAACCAAGCTCTTTCAAAATAACTTGTTTTTGATATGATATCATCTTCGTTGTGATAAGATAAATCAACACCAACATTTCCTTCCCATTCTCCAACCAATGGAGTTAAAGGTCCTAATCTTTGAGGACCCAATATTTTGCTTTTTGCCATAAAATAAATTTTTGTTCTTAATAACAAAAGTTACCATTTTTATATTTAACTAAAAATATTTTTTAAAAAATTATTGCTATGCTAATTAGTTGGTAAAATAAAGTATTTCAAAAATCAGCTTCGCTTTTAGAAATTCTATTTTTAATTTTTATTTTATCAATCCTCTTCCTTTTAATAATGGAGTAATTTCTGGGTCATGACCTGTAAATTTTTTAAAGGCTTCATTCAAATCAACAGCATTGCCTACCGATAAAATATATTTTCTAAATCTATCGCCATTTTCTCTTGTCATTCCTCCATGATCTTCAAAATATTTATACGCATCAAAGTCGAGCATTTCGCTCCACATATAAGCATAATAACCAGCAGAATAACCATTTGCCCAAATGTGTAAAAAGTAGGGAGAGTGATAACGAGTAGGAACCTCTTTAACCAATAAACCATATTTTTCTAAAGCTTTATTTTCAAAATCATTGGCAGCTGTAATTTCATTTTCATTTGTTACTGTATGCCATGCCATATCTAAGGTTGCAGCAGCTACTAATTCTGTTACATTATAACCTTCGTTAAATGTTTTTGAATTTTTAATTTTTTTCACCAAATCTGCTGGTATAGGTTTTCCTGTTTCATAATGTATGGCGTAATTTTTTAAAACACTTGGCTCTAAAGCCCATTGTTCATTTATTTGAGAAGGAAATTCTACAAAATCTCTTGGTGTATTAGTACCAGAAAGTGAGGTGTATTTTTGACTTGCAAACATGCCGTGTATAGAGTGCCCAAATTCATGAAACAAAGTTGTAACATCGTCATAAGAAATTAAGGAAGGCTTACCTGGTGCAGGTTTTTGATAATTGTAAACATTTACAATAACTGGTTTTTGATTTAATGAGTAAGATTGTTCTACAAAATTACTCATCCATGCCCCACCATTTTTATTGTCTCTTGTATAAAAATCTAAATAATAAATAGCAAGCGATTTTCCATCTTTATCAAATACTTCATACGCCACCACATCAGGATGATAAACTGGTAAATCTGGGCGTTTTTTAAATGTAATGCCATACATTTTTTCTGCTGCAAAAAATACCCCTTTTTCTAAAACAGTTCTTACTTCAAAGTATGGTTTTATTTGGTTTTCATCTAAATCGTATTTTGCTTTTCTTACCTGTTCTGCATAAAAATTCCAATCCCATGGTTCTACATTAAATCCTCCATTTTGTTCATTAATTAATTGTTGAATTTCTGCCGCTTCTTCCTTTGCTCTTTCAACAGCAGGTTTTGCTAATTTTGCTAAAAGGTCCATTGCTCTTTTAGGATCTTTTGCCATTTGGTCTTGCAGTTTCCATTCTGCAAAATTACTTTTACCCATTAGTTGTGCTTTCTGTAAACGCAATGCTGCCAACTGTTGTATAATTTTTCTTGTATCGTTTTCATCGCCTTTTTCTGCACGCATCCAAGAGGCGTTAAACAATTTTTCTCTTGTATTTCTGTTTTTTAAATTTTGTAATAAAGGTTGTTGTGTGGTGTTTTGTAAAGCCAATAAATACTTTCCTTCAAGCCCTGCAATTTTTGCATCTGCAGCCGCAGCTTCAATTTCATCTTGCGATAAGCCGTCTAATTCTATTACATCATCAACTACCAATCCTCCTGCTTTTCTTGCAGCCAATAATTTACTGTTGAATTGAGATTGTAAGGTTGCCAACTGCTCGTTTACTTTTTTTAAATCGGCTTTTTGCGATTCAGATAAATTGGCTCCGGCAATTTCAAATTGTTGTTCATAATATTCTACAAGCCTTTTGCTTTCTGCATCTAAGTTTAATTTGTTTCTTTCTTCATAAACAGCTTTTATTCTTTTGTACAAGCTTTCATTCAAATAAATTTTATCGGTATGTGCAGCAAAAATGGGAGCATACTCTTCATCTAATTTTAATAAATATTCGTTTGTATTGGCACTGGTAAGGTTCGAAAAAATTGTAATGGCTCTACGAAGGTTTTGCCCACTATTTTCTAATGCTTCAACTGTGTTTTCAAAAGTTGGTTTAGCAGTGTTGTTTGCAATTTTTTCTACCTGTGCAAGTTGTTCTTTTAATCCATAATCAAAAGCGGGTTTAAAATGTTTGTCCTTTATTTTATCAAATTCTGGGGCTTGGTATTGTAATGTACTTTTTCTTAACAAAGGATTGCCCGATTCTGTTGGTGCATCTTTGGCAACAAGGGGTGGTCTCATTTTTGGTTTGGTTGGTTTTTGTTGTGCATTAGCAACACTGCCTAAAGAAAACAAAACAGTAGCAGCTACTACAAGCAGTTTATTATTCATTATTCAAAAAATTTTAGTGAATAAAGGTAGTGTTTTGTGTTTGATTTTTAAAAGGAGTTGCTTGTACATAATTTTATACTTTTGTAAGCATTTATTTAATAGAAATTAAAACAGAAGTATGAAAAAACAATTTTCTTCCTTGCTTACTTTATTGATATTTTTTTTAAGCAGTTGTAGTGTTGGGCAATCGCAAAAAGCCAATATGCAATTAAATGTAAATGAATTTTCAGAGAAAATAAAAGCATTACCAACCGCCTTAATACTTGATGTAAGAACAGCAGATGAATTTTTGAAAGGTCATCTTGAAAATGCTATAAATATTGATTGGTATAGTGCAGAATTTAAAAATAGAATATCTGTTTTTGATAAAACAAAACCAGTTATGGTATATTGTTTAAGTGGAGGAAGAAGTGCAGAAGCAGCCAATGTATTGCGTAACGAGGGCTTTAAAGAAGTGTATGAAATGAATGGAGGAATTATGAAATGGCGTGCTGCTAATTTGCCCTTAACTACACAGGCTGCAAACAAACACACACAAGAGGAATTAACCCAAGAACAATTTGCTACAATTACAGGTTCTTATACAATGGTTTTGGTAGATTTTTATGCTGATTGGTGTGCCCCTTGTAAACAAATGAAACCTTATTTAGATGAAATAAACGAAACCATGAAAGATAAAGTAAAAGTGGTTCGTATTAATGTAGATGATAACCAACAATTATGTAAAGATTTAAAAATAGATGCTTTACCTGTTTTGCATTTGTATAAAAACAATAAACTTGTTTGGAGTAATGTTGGTTTCATTGGCAAAGAAGATGTTTTGAAAAAATTACAATAAGACAAATCTCTGTCATTCTGAATGAAATGAAGAATCTGCCAGGCTTTTGTATAAACCTTCAGGAGATCCTTCGCTTACGCTCAGGATGACAAAGAAGAGGCATCAGGAAAAGAGGTTGGTATATTGTTTAGCTCATTAATATCTATTCCTTCTTCTTTCAACTCTTGTTCACGATTTTCATTCCATTCAATAATAAAATTATTTCTTCCTTCGCCAATTAATAATTTCATAAAACGCTGTTGGGTTAATTCAAGCATAGAAAGAAAAATAAACAAGGCGTGTACCCTGTTTTCACACACATCAAATATTTTTTCAAAAGAAATTGTTTTTTCCTTTTCAATAAAATGAAGCATATAATCTCTGCTGCCTTCCATAGTGTAGTTGTAACGAACAACAGTATGTACGGGTTTGTTTTGTTGGTCGTGCAATCGTTGCATTACTTTTTCAAACGCTTTCATCAATTTGAATAAAGTAATATTTTGAATTTCTGTTCCTTCGCCAGAAACTTCTCCCAATTCGTTTAGTTCTTTTTGCAAATTGCCACGTTTTACCATCATCATACGCAAGGCTTCCATATCTGCAAGCTGTGTAGAGGCTTCTTTGAATTTTTTGTATTCTAAAACCTTATCTACTAATTCTTGACGTGGGTCAATTTCTTTGCCATCTGCATCTAATTCTTTTCTTGGTATCAGTAATTTTGCTTTAATACGCATGAGCGTAGAAACAAATAAAATAAATTCACTGCTCAGCTCAATGTTTAATTTTTCTTGCGAATGGATGTAGGCTAAAAAATCGTTGATAATTTTTGTAATAGGAATATTGTAAATATCCAATTCATCTCGTTCTATAAAAAACAAAAGAAGGTCGAAAGGTCCTTCAAATTGTTCTAATTTTATTTGATAAGAAGATTTGCTCACTGCTGCACTTTATTTCTTGCAAATTAAATATAGTGCTTAGTATTTACCATTATTTCGGGTATTTACTTATCCACTTTTAAATTCTTTTTGTAAACTATTTTACAGGTAAAAATATTTCTGCCAACATACATCTTGCACTGCCTCCACCATTGGTTTCAATAGTTTCGAGACTGGCGTGAAGAATTGTATTAAAACTTTGTAACAAATTTATTTGATGTTCCGTTAGTGAATGATAGGCTTGCGATGACATTATTAAAAAACGATTTCCCTCCTGATTATGTACTTGAAGCATGTTGCCAGCAAAATTGTTCATTTGTTCCAATGTTATAGGAATAATTTGTTTGCCAGATTGTTCTAATGAAAAAACAACTTCGCTTTTTTCTTTATCGTTTTGAATAGACTCTAAACACACAACAGCAAATTTATCTGCCACACACATCATAACATTGGTGTGGTAAATGGCAGAATTGTTGCCATCTGTTGCATGAAATAAAATGGGCGTGTAAAGCATTTGTTTACAAAAATCTTCCAAAATTTTTCTATCAGTTCTGGGCGAAATGCAAGCATAAGCTATTTTCTTTTCTCTGTCCAAAACCATGCTACCAGTGCCTTCTAAAAAAATATTTTCATTTTCGTAGTGTGTAAAATCAATGGTGTTGGTAATAGAAAACTTTTTACTTAGCGTTTCAATTACATGTGGTTTTCTTTCTTGTCTTCTGTTTATGGCATACATAGGATACAATAAAACAGAACCATTGTTGTGAAAAGAAATCCAGTTGTTTGGAAAAATAGAATCTGGAGTATGTGGTGTTGGTGTATCATTTATTACAGTTACATCAATACCATTTTTTGTAAGCAATGCCACAAAGTTGTCAAACTCTTGTAGTGCTTTTTGTGGTGTAGAATCGTCTGCTGCTGCTGTTTGAAAAGCATTGTTTACAGCAGTTTGTTCATTAAATGTAAAATGAACAGGTCTTATCATTAATAAGTGAGAGGTTGTTTGCATAAAAGCTTTAATCAACTATTTTTTTAACTCCAGTTATCTCTTAATAAAGGCATACTCATACAATGTGATCCTCCTCTTGCTCTTGATAATTCAGCAGAGGGTATAAGAATTATAGTATCTTCTAAACTATGTGGATTAACACCAGATTCAAACATTGCAAAAACCTGGTCTGTTGTTAAAACAGTAAAGCCAGCACGTTCAAAGGTTTCTGTTGTTTTATCATTTCTATCATAACTTATTACAACACCTTCTTTTAAGGCTACAACATTGCAAGAGTCTGTCCACTGTTCTCTTTCATCGTAAGGAAATTCGTTATCGCCGCTGTAAATAATTTTTACATCTTGTGGTGCTACACCAAAATCTACTTCGCTAATATGCCTTAGTAAAGCTTCAAGCCCAGAGGGTGCATTTTTACAACTATAATCTTTATTTTTTTGATAAGGATCAGTAGTTTTTTTATAAAACTGAAATATTTCTACTTCTTCTAATTCTGTTTTTCTGGGTGTGTGCGATAATTTTTTTAAGTACGATTGCTTAATATCTTCTTCGGCTTTTAAAATTTTATCAGAATACCTGCCATACAAAACCCAAACATTTCTTTTTACTTGAGTAAAAATGGTATCAATGTGCATTTGTGCTCTTTTCTTAGGAATTTTTACTACCGAAATTTTTTCAATGCCCAAATCTTTTTTACTAAAAATGGTGTGTATAATTTCGTTAATAGCATTGGCAGAAGTTCTTTCGCTACAGCCTACTAATAAGTGTGTAGGATGAATCATCATAATATCACCACCTTCAATAGAAATAATTCTATGTTTACGTTCTTCTGCTTCGTATAAAAAGTAATCACTTTCTTCAATTATTTCAATTACTTTTTCTGGCGAATCTTTAAATAAAAAATAAAGGACTAAAAATTTAGTAATTAATGATTCTCTTTTACGAGCAGAGGTTGCCATTCTGCTTAGTAAAATATGGTCTTTCAGCATTATGGCATTATCTCTTGTAAAAATAAAATTAGGAATAGGAGAGAAAATATATTGATCTTCTTTGGTATCATTTTCATCGGCAGGAAAAATACCTGTTATAAAAATTTTTGCCAATAAAGCAGGGTCTTTAATATTTTCTAATTTATTTTGAATATGAAAACTTACTTCTTCGTAAGAGCATACTGCTGCAACTAATCTAAGTTTTACTTTTTCGTCTTTTACTACTTCTTCTAAAATGGCTTGTGCCTCTAATACTTTAGAGGAGTTAAAATATTCTTTTTTACCTGGTACAAAACAAAGTCCTTCATTTTCTTCGGTTTGAGTTTTTGTAAACTCATTTATGTATTTTATTTTTTCTGGGTCTAAATAATACAACAACAGTTTTACATAGTGGTTGTATTCTTTTTGCATTTTTTTTAAATGCACAATATCATCGTATAGGTTATCTGCAAAAGTGCCAGGAATAATTTTTCCTATTCCACCATCTGGACTATGAATTAAAATTTTTTTGAGCGTTCCTAATTCAGAATCTACATAAAAATTGTGTTGCTGCATATAAATGTTTTTTTAGAAAGCCGTTGAAAGTTGATTTTTTTTCAACAATCAAAAACAGAAGGAATCTGTTTTAGAAAAGAAATTGAAGTTTAGCAAATGAAGCCAACTTACAAAGGATTTTGCTTTCTGTTTGTGCTGCAAAATAAGGCATTTGAGTAATGTAAAAAAATCTGTTGATGTATCGTTGATATAAAATATTTGTTATTACTTGTAAAGGAAAGTACATTTGAAAGCAATAGATATTTAAAAAACTAACTTTACCATAGCGTGAAAATTATAGAAAATATAAAACTTTTATTAAGGGCTAATAAATATAAAAACAAAGATGATAAAGGCGGAATTGCTTATATAAATTCTTCTATTAAGAAAGGACAAACGGTTTTTGATATTGGAGCTCATAAGGCTGGTTATTTATATTGGATGTTACAACAAGTGGGTAAAGAGGGCAAGGTTTTTGCTTTTGAGCCTCAAACAAATTTGTATCATTATATTAAAAAAATTAAATCCTTATTTCATTGGGAAAATGTTGTTGTTGAACATATTGCTTTGTCTGATAAAGAGGAAGAAGTAACGCTTTTTATACCTGCTAATAAAGTAAGCAAAGGCTCCTCACCAGGAGCAAGTATTGTAAAGCATAATGAGTTTTTTGAAGTTGGTGCAACTGAAAATGTTTTTTCTATTTCATTAGATGTGTATTGTAAGCAAAAAAACATTCAACCCAACTTTTTAAAAATAGATGTTGAAGGAAACGAGTTTAATGTTTTTAAAGGAGGTGTTGAAACATTGAAAAAATATAAGCCCAAAATTTTTGTTGAAATAGAGGCTCGCCATGTAGGGAAAGAAAAAGTAGTTGAAACGTTTGAATTTTTGCAAAAACTGGGCTATCAAGGAAAGTTTGTATATGGTTTAGCTTATAAGCCTTTGTCTGAATTTGATTTTGAAAAATATCAAAACACTGAAGATAAAAACAACTATTGCAATAATTTTATTTTTGAATAAACAAGGGTTTTTCTTATTATCAATTGGTATGCTTTAATTTTTTAAAAACGACAGTCCTTCTTTTACGTTTTTATACAAATCTTTAATTCTTTTTTCTTCACACATTTTTTTAAACTCATCTCTTATGGGCTTAAAATCATCATGAAAAGGGCAAGGGTGTTTTTCAGAACACTTTTCTAATCCTAAACCACATTGCTGAAAAATAGTTTTACCATCTATAGCTTCTACTACTTTTATGATAGGTTGGTTTATTTGTTTTTCAGAAATATAAAATCCTCCTAAAGGTCCTTTAGAGCTAAGTATAATTGAATGCTTAACTAATTTTTGTAAAATTTTTCCAATGGTGTGTTCGTTTTCGTTAATGTGGTTGGCAATTTCTATTACACTATATTTCTCTCCTGATTCAAATCTTGAACCAAGAAAAATTACAGCTTTAATAGCTGCTTTACAGCTTAAACTCAACATCATATTATCTACCTAAAAATGTACGACCTTCCTCTGAAATCATTTCCATGCTCCAAGGGGGTTCAAAAATTAAATTTACATTTATGTTGTAATCGCCACAGGTTTGTTGCAACGATTGTCTTACATTGTCTGTAATAGATTCTCCCATAGGGCAAAACTCTGTAGTTAAGGTCATGGTGCAGGTTAGCATATTGGTTTCTTCGTCAAAATTTAATTCATAAATTAAACCCAAATCAACCACATTTAAACCAATTTCTGGGTCATCTACATTATACAAATCTGCTAAAGCAATATTGCATTTTAATTCGTTATTTGTTTTTACGTTAATCATTTTTTTTCGGTTTATGATACAACATTTTAAATACATTCCAATTATATAATACTGCTGCAATAAGTAATAACGCAGCACCTGGTTTTAATAACAATGAATTAGGAATTAACAATCCTATTAAAAAAATAGCAAAACCCAATAAATAGGCTACTGCCATCCATTTAAAAACAATATTGCTGAATAAATCTTTTGGATTAGGTGTTTTGCCCATGCTGCTGCGTTTATGATAATTTTTATTCCAAACAATAAATGGCATTGTTTTAAAAGTCATTCCAAGAATAATAGCTGTTATCCATCCAAAGAAAATAACAAAACCATAGGCTATTGTTTCGTGATAATTGATAGCATCTTTTTTTACAAAAACGGCTATAATGATAAATAATAAAATAATTGGTATTGCCATTAATAATGTAGAAAGCAGCGATAGTTTTACTTGTTCATCAACCTGCTTTCTTATTCTTTGTTTATAAGCAGCAAAGCAGTAAAAAATAAATAAAACGATAGAAGCTAAAAGTAAAATATTGGGAATGAATGAAAGCGTAATGGGTAAAAAATAAAAAATAAGAATGAATGAAAGCAAAGCCACATTTATCAAAATATAAATTGCCCAAAGTATTTTTGTATTTTTGTATTTTGAAATTAAAAACATTGGTATTAATCTCGAACCAACACCAATAACTAACAATAAAAACCAACCTATAATACCAATGTGTGCATGTAGTGGTAAATAATGTACAGAATCGTGTGGAATAAAAGTATAAGTAAAATTATATACCAATGCCAACCCCAATGACACAGTAATAAATAACCAAATTACAGCAGTAAAAACAAAAACTGCATGAATATTTTCTTTTTTACTTTTTTTAATGCTTATAGCAACGTTTATTAAATATGCAAGTATAGAAAGCACTACAAATCTTCCTCCCCATTTTGCAGGACTACCCATATCAAAAACATAAAAACCATAAATTAATAAAGGAATACCAATGGCAGATAAAACAAAAGAAGTGTAAGCCAATTTATTACTATACAATTCGCCCTCAATTAATACAGGCACTAACTGATGGCTTGCTCCTAAGATTATCATTGTGCCCCAACCTAAGGCAACCGCATGTGTTACAGCCAAAACTTTTGGTTCAAAAAAATGAGATAAAAAAGAATTGGAAGAAACAAATAATAAAATGGTAGCAGCAATAAAAGAAAATGCTGCATATAAATAAAAAGGCAACACTACTTTATAAGAAGTAGTTTTTGCAATAGATGAATTAGAAAAACCAGGAAACATTTTTTTAAACTTCTTTAAAAATCAATAAATGAACTTCGCCATCTGCAATTTCATTTGCACGATACTCAAAACCTTTTTCTTTTAATTCTGGTAAAAGAAAAACAGGTATTCTTTTATGATAAACGAACAATGCTTTATCTGCTGGCAGTTTTTCTAATTCGTCTAATATAGTAAGCATGGGCAAAGGCATTTCTAAATGTCTTACATCTATTGTTACTACATTATTGTTGAATTTATTTAAAACCGTTTGCCAATCGTCTGAGTTTGCAATTTTTTCAGGCTCTTTAATATTTGAACTATCTTTCTTAAAAAAATAAGTATTAATTACTTCATCACTTTCTACTTCTACAAAAGAGTCAAAACCTTGTTTGTTTAAAATAGGAATTAAGGGAGCTGGCTCAAAACTATTAATCAATTTTAATACCTCTCCTTCATTAATTTTTTTTACTGCTTGTATAATTGTATTAAAGGGATCGTGTCCTTCATTAATTACAGGCCGCACATCTAAAGTGGTTATTTTATCTTTAGAAATATTGATTAAAAATTCGGGTAAATTATTTTGAATTAGTATGGCTTCTTCTTTACTATCTTTTTCAATTTCAAAGCCAAGCGGCTGTAATTTTTTAAAAAAATCATCTGCTGTTACGCCGCCAATTTTGCTTGCCATAGCAATAGAAGTTCTTGCTGCCATTAGCTTTCGTAAAAGTGGGTTGCGTAGTTTATTAAATTTAGATGAAATACTAATGATTGCTTCTAATGCACTTGGATGAGCTTTTAAAATAGTTGATATTCTTGTATTGGCATTTATTTTTATCATCGTTATTGTTTAATAGAACCTATTATCATTATACAATCTTCATCTGTATTATTTTCTATAGCATGATGAGCATTGGCTGGAAAAATAAAAAAATTACCAGCCTCACTTGAGTGTAAAGTATCTTCTATAAAAAATGCAGGATTTCCTTGTACTACATAGGCATATTCCATTTTATCAGGATGCTTGTGTACAGGATATTTTTGATGTGGTGCAACCTTTACTAATTTTACAGTACCATTGGTTGCGTTAATAAAATCTTTTCCAAAAAATCCTTTTACTTTTCCTTCGTTCCACTCAAGTGAGTCTGAAATAATTTTGTTTTTCATTGGTGTCTTTATTTTAATTCAACTGTTTTTCTATTTCTAATGCCTTAGGAAATAAAATATTATTTTCTAAATGTACATGGACATGTAAATCGTCCTCAAATTCTTCCAGCATTTTGTACAACAAACTATAGCTGGCACAAGCATCTTCTGGTAAAGCATAGTTGTTGCTAATTTCTCTTATTTTATCTACACTTCTTCCTACAACTTCATGCTCCATTTCCATTAAGTTTATAGGACCTCTTACAGAACCTAAAGAAGCATTTTGTTGTAAAGGTGTGCCATTAATTTTTGCCGCATAAATTTCTTTGATATAAGGAAATACAACTCTTTCTTCTTTTACTGCATGGTTCAATAACTCTGTACCCACTTCTTCTACAATAGCATAAATTTCCAATAACTCTGGATGATTACCACCGTGCACTTGAGCAACTTTGGCTGCATATTTTCTTAAATCTGGAACCGTTTTTCTCACATAAGTATGGTGTGTATTTACAATGTAATCTGCTAAAAAATCTAAACCCCATTCGTTGTAAGGCAAAGGACGAGAGGCAACAACTGTATCTACATGTTGTAAATCTTCTTCTACCAATTTATAATCTACTCCTTTATCTGCACAAGCTTCACGAACAGTTTTTTTACCATCGCAGCAAAAATCTAATTCGTATTTTTTAAAAATTTCTGCAGTACGAAAATCATTAGCAACAATTTCTCCCAATGTTTCATTGTTTTCGCTCAATATACGTTTAGAAATTTTTATTTTCCACCATTCTGGACCCGATTCAAGATAATCCCAAGTAAAAATATTTCCTCTTTGTCCTAATAATTGATAGTACAATGGTTTGGGGTCGTGGTCGTTGTGAATGATTAAAGTTTCGCCTTCATTTAATTCATCAAATTTGGCAAAAATGGTTGGGTGCTTTACTCTTGGCTCAAGCAAGGTTACATTTAGAATATTTTCAGTAGCTGTGTTCATCAAAAAATTTTTTAAGTTAAATAATATTGCGAAGATAGCAAGGACATCAATAGAAGTATCTAAATACTTTTATTATTTAAGGAAAAAACTACAATATATCTCATAAATCAACAAGGCTGCCATAAAAGGCAGCCTCATTTTATATAGGGGGTATCGAAATTTTTTTAAAGATAGTTATTTATTTGCAATAATTAGTTTTTCTAATTCTGTAGCAGGCACAACACCTGATTGTCGCCAAATTTGTTTTCCATTTTTAAACAAAATTAATGTTGGTACACCACTTATTTGATATGCTGCTGCAGCTTGTGGATTTTTATCTACATCAATTTTTACAATGCTTGCTGTTTCGCCTACACGTTTTTTTACATCTTCTAAAACAGGTGTCATCATTTTACAAGGACCACACCATGTTGCAAAAAAATCTACCAATACGGGTTTGTCTTGCTGTATCATTTCACTAAAAGTCATACTTCTTTTTCTTTTTTATTTTTTTGAAATAATGAAAGAACCAAAGCCCCCATTACTGCACCATAAATAGTGCTATTTACAGGGTTTGAGGTTATAGCACATGTGCCAGAATTGCAGCCTACTAATTTCCAATACAAAAAACCTCCAATTGCACCCAAAGGAATTCCTATGATTGCTAATAAATTATTTTTAATTAAACGATTCATTTTTGCTCGGATTTAATTTCTTCAAAACTTATTTCATCAACAGTTTTTGCGTTGTTGTTTTGATAATTGGTGTTGCAAGAAGATGCACCACAACAACCTATATTAAATATAGGCATTAAAGAAAACAATGCACCCAGAGCAATAAACAACCAATCTTTAACCATTGCACCCTGTACAATAATTGCTATGCCTAATGTTAAACGTAGCAAACGCATAAAACTCCAACCGCTTAGAAATTTTTGTATCATTATTTTTTTATTAAGTTAATAAAAAATTCACTGCCTGCTCGTGGAGAAATGCTGTTATAACATTTATCCATTTTTTTAATAACAAACAAGGGTTCAAAAGCTTCTTTATATTCTAAATCATTACCTCCAAATGGCGGACCTTGTTGTTCAAAAATTTTATCAAACAGTACGCCAATAATTTTTCCATGATTATTTAATAATGAACTTGCCTTATTGACATATTTTTTTCTTTGTTCGGGTAAAAAAGTGCAGAAAAAAGTTTGCTCAACAATGATGTCGTACTTGTGTTGATGGTCAAAAAAATCTTCACAATAAATTTTTATTTCTGGATTATTGCCAAACTTTTGTTGAAGCCCTTCAACAGCTTTGGGTGCAATATCAATCAATGAAATATTTTTAAATCCTGCATTTAGTAAAAATGCTGCTTCGTAAGCATTGCCACAACCTGGAATTAAAATAGCACATTCTTTATTGGGGTATTGATTAAAATAAGCTTCTATAGCTGGAGAAGCATAACCAATATCCCAACCTGTTTGTTTGTTTTCCCAACGATTGTTCCAAAACTCTTTGGTTAATATTTCATTGTTGTTTAATTGTACCACTCTTTGTTATTTAATTATTTACAGCATTGTTTACATTTTGCCAAGTGCCGCCATTTATTACATTTTTAAACCCATTTTGTTCTAAAATGCTTTTTGCTTGACCACTGCGTGCACCACTTCTGCAAAATACTACAATATTTGATTTGTTTTTAAATTTTGCTAACTGGCTTGGCAATTTGTCTAAAGGAATATTGGTTGCTCCTTTTACACTGCCAGATGCAAACTCTGCTGGTGTACGAACATCAACTAAAAATGCATCCTCTTTAATTACTTCTGTTAGTTTGCTGTTATTGGCAAAGCCAAATAATGCTGATAAAATTCCCATTGTTTATTTTTAAATTTTAATTATTAATTAAGACATGTTGAATTGGTGCAAATCATTTTTTGATCATTGTGTGCCAACCATTCATTCATACCTCCAGCAAAGTTTTTTACATTATTAAATCCATTTCTTTTTAATAAAGAATAAGCAACAGAAGATCTATCACCTGCTTGACAATAAATAATTACTTCTTTGTCTTTGCTTATTTTATCTAAATTATTTTGAAGCGTTCCTACAAAAATATGATGGGCATTTTCGATGTGTGCAGTATTAAATTCTGTTAATCCACGAACATCTACAATTTGTACATTGATTTTGTTGATGTATGTTTTAAATGCTTCAAGATTTATTATATCTGCTCTTTGCAATTCAATACCAGCTTCATTTACATCAGATATGTAGCCATACACATTATCTAAACCAATACGCATTAGTTTTCTGGTTAAATCTTCTATTTCATTATCATTAGCAATAAGTATAAATTGCTCTTGATAATTTAATAACCATCCTGCCCATGTTGAAAAAGAATTATTGCCTTGAATATTTAAACTACCAGGAATAAAGCCTTTTGCATAATCCATTTTATTTCTTGTATCAATTATTTTAATGCCTTTTTTATAAGCCGATAAAAATTGTTTATCTGTTAATTTTACATGGATGGGAACTTCAAGTAAAAGAGGGCGTTTTACTTTATTCAAATGCTTCATCATAGCAAAATATTTTGGAGGCTCTGGTTGATCGGCTAAAAGATTTGCAATAAAATCTTTTTCATTTTCATTAAATTGAAAAGCCCAATTACGAATTTTTTCATAACCAACCGTAGATGAATGAACAGCCCCCAAAGCTTTACCACAAGCAGATCCTGCACCATGTGCAGACCAAACTTGTACATATTCTGGCAGTGCTGCAAACTTTTTTAATGATTGAAACATTTGCATTGCTCCTATTTCTTTTGTGCCTTTAATACCCGCAGCTTTTTCTAATAAATCAGGGCGACCAATATCTCCAACAAAAACAAAATCTCCTGTAAAAATCATTACTGGTTTATCGCTTGCAGGATGATCGGTTAATACAAAACTTATACTTTCTGGTGTATGACCAGGTGTGTGCATTACTTGTAAAGTAAGATTGCCAACTTTAATAATATCGTTATCTTTTAACCCTATATGTTCAAATTCATATTGCCAATCTGGTCCTCCTTCGTTAGATAAATACATGGTTGCTCCTGTAATAGCACTTAGCTCTCTTGAACCACAAAGAAAATCTGCGTGAATATGAGTTTCGGTGATGTGTGTTATTTTAAAATTATTTTGTTTAGCAATTTCTAAATAAGTATCAACATCACGTTTTGCATCTATTACAATTGCCTCGCCTGTTGCTTGGCAGCCTATAAAATAACTTCCTTGTGCCAGGCTTTTATCGTATATGTGTTGAAAAAACATAGCTCTTAAAAAATTAGTTTAATGATTTTTTTGCCAAATACCAATCTGTTTGTTCTAAACTTTTATCAGATTTTCTTTCTGCTAAACCATCTAATGTTTTGGGTGCTGGAACAATTACTTTATCGCCAGGTTGCCAGTTTAATGGCATAGCAACTTTATGTTCATCTGATGTTTGAAGGGCAATTAATGTGCGTTTAATTTCTTCCATATTTCTTCCAATATTTAAAGGATAATACATGATTAAACGAATTTTTCCTGCTGGGTCAATAATAAAAACAGCACGAACTGCTGCTGTTTCGCTTTCGCCTGGTTGAAGCATACCATACAGTTTTGCAACTTTCATATCCAAATCTGCTACAATAGGAAAATTAAACAACACACCTGTTTTTTCATCAACTGCATTTACCCATGCAATGTGTGCATGAATACTGTCTATACTTAAACCAATAAGTTTGGTATTGTGTTTATCAAAAAAATTTTTCTCTGTTGCAAACCCACTCATTTCTGTTGTGCAAACTGGTGTAAAGTCTGCTGGGTGAGAAAAAAGAATAACCCAACTTCCCTTATTATACTCAGAAAATTTTAAATTTCCGGTTGTAGTTACAGCTTCAAAATCTGGTGCCATGTCGCCAATTCTTGGCATTGTGTTTTTTGTTTCTTGCAATTCCATTTTGTTTATATTTTTTATTGGTTCAAAGATTAATAATCCTGTTTTTATTATTCAATTATTGGTGTTAAAGTAATGTTTGTTTTCAAAGAATTGGTTACCAAACAATTTGCTTTTGATTTTTCTAAAACCTTTGTGGTTTTTTCTTTATCTGCTTCTGTGTTTTTTAATTTTACTATAGGTAAAAGTTCTGCTTCTGTAATTAAAAATTTACCATCTACCAGCTCTAATTTTATTATGGTTTTGCAATTAAAATTTTCTATTTCTACTTTAAAATTTTCTGCAATAGCTAAAAAAGTTGCCATATAACAACTGTTAATAGAAGCTGCATACAAATGTTCTGGCGACCAAATGCCTGGTACGCCATTTGCAAATTCTGGAGGTGTTGCACATTCAATGGTATTGTTTAAAACAGGAGAAGATAAATTTCCCACTCTTCCTTCTTTCCATTGTACATCAACTTCGTAAAAATGTGTTTTTGACATGGCTTTAGTTTTTAATTTTTTTAATGAATTGCAAATCTGCTTTAAATATTTTTCTTGTACAGCTACTTTTGTTACATAAGAAACTAATAAAGGAAAATACAATGATGTTGTAGGTTTTTTTGATGATAGTATGCTTTAAACGAGCTGTTTCAATTTTACTTATAAAATATTATTACTTTTACCCCTGAATTAATTGTAAAAGACATGAAAAAACTTATTTACACACTTGCATTACTTTTTGTAGCAAATATTTCGTTTGCAAACTTTGTTTCGCCTGGTACTGGTGTAAAATGGAATTTGGACAGCCTTGTAGCACATTCTGGAGGAATTGTAACTTTTAACGGTACAGAATATTTGGTAAGCGATACCGTATTTATTGTAACCAACGATACTTTGAGTATAACAACTAATGCTGTTGTAAAATATGCACCTCTTACCTATTTAGATGTAAATGGTGTGTTGCTTATAAACCCTCCCAACAATGTAACTTTTACTGCAATTAATACAGAAACGGGTTTTAATGGAATGCGTATAGATAGCAGTAATGCTACCAGATTAAAAAAACTAACTTTTGAATATGCAGTTTCTTTGCGAATTGCAGATTGTAATATTATTATAGATAGCTGTACATTTCAATACAACAATGTTGGCACTTCTACAACTTTTGGAAATGGGGCACTTGCTTTGTTCAGAGCCAATCCAATTATTACTCATACCAAATTTTTAAACAATAGAAGAGCAGCCATACAAGGAGGTGCCAATATTTCCAATGCACCCCAAATTTATAATAGTTTGTTTTTTGGTAATGGTTCTATGAATGTAAATGTTCCTCAAATAAACATGGGAGCAACGGGCAACGACACATTAAGAATTATAAACAACGAAATTATAGGTGTTCCTGCTGCAATACAATCTGGAGGAATAGGCTTTTTACCCATAGGCACAGCCAATACAATTATTACAGGAAATATTATTAAAAACAATCGTTATGGTATAACTACAAACGGCGGTTCTAATATTTACGCTCTCATTAACTATAATATAATAGACAGCAACAATATTCAAAATAATCCTGCACTGGGAGGAAGTGGAATTGCATTTAGTGGAGGCTCTGCAACAAGTCATCAAAATGCAATCGTAACAGGAAATTTAATTAGGGGAAATTTATGGGGTATTACTATACAAAACAGAGCCCAACCCAATATTGGTAATTTAGAAAATGTAGATACAACCGATGATGGTAAAAATGTTTTTATGTATAATAACAACACAAGTACTCCCTGGATTGATTTATACAACAACACTATTGATACCATTTATGCACAAGGCAATTATTGGAATACCAACATAGAAGACACTGTAGAAGCAAGAATTTTTCATAGGGTTGATAATGCAAGTTTAGGCTTGGTAATTTTTTCAAATTTTGTTCTTCCTGTAAAATTTTCTTCTTTCAAAGCATATAAAAACAATGATGTAATTTATTTGAATTGGCAAACAGCAGAAGAATTAAACACCGAATATTTTAATGTAGAACGAAGTTATGATGGTAAAACATTTTCTTTCATTGGTCGTGTAGTAGCAAAAGGAAATCCTGCATTATATAATTATGTTGATGATAAAGATTTGAACTTTAATATGCCTATTTACTATCGTTTAAAATCGGTAGATAAAGATGGTAGTTTTTATTATTCACAAACATTAGTAATAAAACCTTTGGGTATAAAAACTTTAGAAGATGTAAAAATATATCCATCAATACTTTCATCAAACAACAATCCTCTTTGGACAGAGTTTATAAGTTTAAAAGAACAACCCATTACTATACAATTTTATACAGTAGATGGAAGATTAATTACACAGTTTGTACAAAATGCAATTAAAGGAAATAATAAAATGCTGATAACGCCAAATGCAATTTTAAGCAATGGCGTAAATTATGTAAAAATTATTGGCGAAGGATTTATAAAAACAATACCCATAATAAAATATTAAAAAAACCTAAAAAGTAGTAGCATCAAACCCAAAAGACTTTTATTGCCTTAGGGTTTGATTGTATAAATTATATTATTACCTTTAGCTGATACAAAATTGAAAATATAGATTTTTATGAGTAAAATTATTTTAAGTAAGTTAGATTATACCAGAATTCACGATAGCATTAAACTTGCAAGAATGACAAGAGCTATAAAAGAATCGGAAGCTGAAAAATTATTGGGCGAATTAAATGCTGCTCAAATTGTAGAACCTCAAGATATCCCTGCAGATGTTGTTACCATGAACTCTATCATAAAGCTATGCTTTTTAAATACAAATAAAATTGTACAATTTCAATTGGTTTATCCCGATAAAGCGAATTTAAAAGAGAATAAAATTTCTATTCTTTCACCAATAGCCACAGCATTAATAGGTTACAAAGCTGGCGATGAAATTGAATGGGTTGTTCCTTCTGGACTTACAAAAATAAAAATAGAAGCAATCGTTTATCAACCTGAAGCTGCAGGAGATTTTGATGCTTAGTTTTTTGCTTTCTTGATTAAGTTTAGTACATTTATGGGCTGAAAAACGCCCCACCTTAAAAGATTGTTTTTATAACATTCGTAAATGAGCTTTGCTTACTTATATGGCTGCACAACAAAAAAAAGCAGAACAGTTTTATCAACTACATCATACTGGTAAACTTTTTATTTTACCAAATATTTGGGATGTTTTAGGCGTAAAACTTTTAGAAAGCTTAGACTATAAAGCTATTGCTACAGCAAGTGCATCTATTGCTTATAGCAATGGGTTTGATGATGGAGAAAATATTCCTTTTGAAAATGTTTTATCTACGTTAAAAAATATTGTAAACAGTACAAGCCTTCCTGTAACTGCAGATATTGAAAGTTGTTATGCCAACGATGAAATACAACTTGAAAAAAACATTAAACAAATTATTGCAACAGGAATTGTAGGAATAAATATTGAAGACTCTAACCATAGCAATCACACCTTAAATTCTATAGAAATTCAATGCAATAGAATTAAGCTAATAAAAAGAGTTGCCAAAGAAATGAATGTTTCTTTGTTTATTAATGCAAGAACAGATGTGTTGTTGTACAACAATTTATTTTCTACATCAGAAGTAAAGCTTAGCGAGTTAATGAAAAGAGGCTTAGCATATAAAGAAGCTGGTGCAAATTGTTTTTTTCCTATTGCTTTAAGAAATGTAGAAGATATAGAAGCGTTAGTAAATGGATTAAAAATGCCTATAAATATTTTAGCATTACCAGGTATTCCCGATTTTACAATTTTAGATAAATTAGGTGTAGCAAGGGTTAGCCTTGGTCCTGGATTATTAAAATATGCTATTAAAGCTATGAAATCTTTAGCTACAGAATTAAAGGAATACAATGGCTTATCATTAATTACAGAAAATGAAATTACATCCAACTATTTAAAATCATTAATACATCATTAAACCGTATATAAAATTTATGAGTTACGAAAAAGCAAAATCAAAAAGTGAAATTTCTGTAGAGGGAAAAAAATATCACTACAGTTCTTTAAAAAATTTATCAGAAAATATTGAACATCTTCCTTTCAGTATTCGTATTCTTTTAGAAAATGTGTTAAGAAATTACGATGGTTTTAGTATTACTGACGAACACGTTGAAACCCTTTTAAAATGGACTCCTCAGCTCATTGATAAAGATATTCCTTTTAAACCTGCAAGAATTTTAATGCAAGATTTTACAGGTGTTCCTGCTGTAGTTGATATGGCTTCGCTTCGTGCAGAGTTTGTACGACATGGTAAAGAAGGACAAAAAATAAATCCCGCCATTCCTGTTGATTTAGTTATTGATCACTCTGTTCAAGTAGATTATTTTGGTACAGATTATTCTTACGATAAAAATGTTGAATTAGAATTTGAACGCAATCAAGAACGTTATGAACTTTTAAAATGGGCACAAAAAGGATTAAATAATTTTACTGTAGTGCCGCCAGGTATGGGAATTTGTCATCAAGTAAATTTAGAGTATTTATCTAAAGCCGTTCAGGCAAAAGAGGGTTGGTTGTTTCCTGATACTTTGGTTGGTACAGATTCTCATACACCTATGGTAAATGGTATTGGTGTAATTGCTTGGGGTGTTGGAGGTATAGAAGCAGAAGCAGCTATGTTGGGGCAACCCATTTTCTTTACTTGTCCTGAAGTAGTAGGGTTAAAACTTACAGGAAAAATTCCTAATCAATGTACAGCAACAGATATGGTTCTTTCTATTACAAGATTGTTGAGAGATAAGGGCGTAGTAGGAAAATTTGTAGAAGTTTTTGGCGATGGATTAAACAACCTAACTGTTACAGATAGAGCAACAATAGGCAATATGTCGCCAGAGTTTGGATGTACTGTTACTTATTTTCCTATTGATGAAAGAACGTTGGAGTACATGAAAGAAACCAATAGAAACGATGAGCAAATAAAAATTGTAGAAACTTATTGTAAAGAAAATTTATTGTGGCGTACAGGTAAAGAAGCAATAAAATATTCATCTGTTGTAGAGTTAGATTTATCAACCTTAGAGCCAACTGTATCAGGACCTAAACGCCCTCAAGACAAAATTTTTGTAAAAGAGTTAGGAAATAAATTTTGCGAAATTTTAAAGAACGAACACAACAGAGAATATCAACCACACACACAAAGAAAAGAATCTGCATGGTTAATGGAAGGAGGCTCTGGCACTGAATTTACTTTTGGACAAGTACCAATTAGTGGCGAAACAAGAGATGAAGTAATTGCAGACAGCATACTTAATTCTGTTCGCATCAAACAAAAAAACAAAGAATTTGTTCTAAGCGATGGAAGTATTGTTATAGCTGCTATTACAAGCTGTACCAATACATCAAACCCTGCTGTAATGGTTGGTGCAGGCTTATTAGCAAGAAATGCAGTAGAAAAAGGTTTGCGTACAAAATCATGGGTAAAAACCTCTTTAGCACCAGGTTCCAAAGTGGTTACAAAATATTTAGAACGTTCAGGTTTATCTACTGATTTAGAGGCTTTGCGTTTTCATACTGTGGGTTATGGTTGTACTTCATGTATAGGAAATTCAGGACCTTTGCCACCAGCTATTGCAACTGCAGTAGATAAAGGAGAATTGGTGGTTGCTTCTGTTCTTTCTGGAAATAGAAATTTTGAGGCAAGAGTACATCCACAAGTAAAAATGAATTTTTTAATGTCGCCTATGTTGGTGGTTGCTTATGCTCTTGTTGGAAGAGTTGATATTGATTTAATACACGACCCCATTGATTTTGACCCTAACGGTCAGCCAGTTTATTTAAAAGATATTTGGCCCTCAAGAGATGAAATTCAAAACACCATTAATGAGTGTATGAAGCAAGATGATTTTAAAGAAGTGTATGATGTAATTTTTGATGGCAGTACAGACTGGCAAAATTTAATAGTAAACTTAGACCAAAATTTTGAGTGGAATAAAAACTCTACTTACATAAAAGAAGCACCATTTTTTGAAAATTTACAACCAACACCAGAGCCTGTAACAGATATTGAAAATGCAAGAGTGTTATTGTATTTAGGCGACTCTGTAACAACAGACCATATTTCTCCTGCTGGTTCTTTTAAAGAAGATTCTGCTGCAGGTATTTATTTAAAACAAAATGGTATTGAGAAAAAAGATTTTAACTCTTATGGCTCTCGTAGAGGTAATCATGAAGTAATGATGAGAGGCACTTTTGCAAATGTTCGTATCAAAAATAAAATTGCAGATAAAGAAGGAGGTTATAGCCGTTATTTTCCAACCAATGAAATAAAAACTGTGTACGATACAGCCATGCAGTATCAAAAAGATAAGACACCATTAATTGTTTTAGCAGGAAAAGAATATGGTTCAGGTTCGTCAAGAGACTGGGCTGCAAAAGGCACATTTTTATTAGGTATTAAAGCAGTTATTGCAGAAAGTTTTGAACGCATACATAGAAGTAATTTAGTAGGCATGGGTGTTGCTCCTTTGGTTTTTACCAATGGAGAAAATGCTCAATCGCTTGGATTAGATGGAACAGAAACCTTTGCCATTCATGGTTTAGCAGATAATTTAATACCTCATAAAATGTTAGATGTAAAAGCTGTACATCCTTCTGGTAAAGAAATTAATTTTAAAGTAGAAGCAAGATTAGATTCTGCAATAGAAATAGAATACTATAAAAATCAAGGAATATTACAGTATGTGTTAAGAGATTATTTGAAGAAAAACTAAAAACATACATTATGCAACACAACAGAAAATCAATTAAAACTGTTGACCCTGCTTCATTACAAGCAATGTTAGCTTTAGAAGCTTATGGAAAAACTTGTCCCTTACAACCTTTATATAAAGAACTAATAAAAATAAGAGCATCTCAAATTAATGGTTGTGCTTATTGTTTAGATATGCACACAGAAGATGCAGTAAAAATGGGCGAATTACCAAGAAGAATTTTTGCAATGGGTGTTTGGCAAGAATCTCATTTATTTAATGAAGAAGAAAGAGCCTTATTGCAAATAACAGAAGAGGTAACAAAAATTTCTGAGAAAGGCATTACAGATGCAACTTATAATAAAGTAGTAGAATTATTTGGCGAAAAAATGACAGCACAAATTATTATGCTTATCATAACCATTAATTCTTGGAACAGAATGGCAATAGCATCTCACGAAATTTATAAACCATAAAAAAGGTATAAACAAAGGGTATGATATACATAAAAAGAATTTATGAACCACCCGAAAAAAAAGATGGGTACAGAATTTTAATAGATAGGCTTTGGCCCAGAGGAATTGCAAAACAAGAAGCCAAAATAGATGTTTGGGTAAAAGAAATTGCACCTTCTACAGAACTAAGAAAATGGTTTAATCATGATGCTGTAAAATGGAAAGAGTTTAAGGAAAAATACCAAAAGGAATTAAAAAATAATCTTGAATTAGTTCATCAAATAAAAGCCTTAGAAAAAGAAAATAAAACCATTACTTTATTATTTGCAGCAAAAGAAACAGAGTACAACAATGCACAAGTATTGATTGATGTTTTGAAAGAAAATTGATTGCCAACACCCTGAGTTCAACATACTTTCTATTATTAATTATTACAACAAGGTAATTTTATTTCTTCCTAACTGCACGGTTCCGTTTTCTTCTAATTGTTTTAAAAGCCTTGATACAACTACACGAGCAGTTCCTAATTTATTGGCTAATTGTTCGTGTGTTATTGAAATAGTTGAAGAGTTGGTTAGTGCTGCAATTTTGTTAAGCAAGTCTAATAGTCTTTCATCAACTTTTTTAAATGCAATAGCATTAATTACTTCTAACAATTCTTCAAAACGTTTGTGGTACAAACGAAAAATATAATCTAACCACTGAGGATATTCTTTGATAAATAACGAAACCTTATCCATAGGTAAAAAAAGTATTTCAGCATCTTCTTCAACTTCTGCTCTTACTTTACTTGTTTCATTGTGCAAGCCTCCTAAGAAAGACATAATACAACTTTCGCCTGCTTTAATGTAATACAGCAAAATTTCTTTTTCATCATCATCGGTACGAATAACTTTTATTATTCCGTTGGTAACAATAGGTATAGAGCGTATGTGTGCATTTTCGTTTAAGATTATATCACCTTCTTTATAATTCTTTTGAATGCTATGTAAATAAAGCTTTTCAACCAATGCTGGCGAAGTTTTAAACTCTTCTATTTGATGTAATTCTTCCATAAAAAATGTAAAATTTATACCCTGCTAAAGCAGAAAAAGAAGTAAGAAGTACTTGAATAAATTGTAAAACGAAAACGCAGGCTTTTATTATTTATTAAATCTTTTTTCTACAACACTCCAGTTAATAATATTCCACCAGTTTTTAATATACTCTGCTCTTTTGTTTTGATATTTTAAATAATAGGCATGCTCCCAAACATCAATACCTAAAAGGGGAAAACCCTTTGTTTCTGCAGCATCCATTAAAGGATTGTCTTGATTGGGTGTAGAAGTTATTTTCAAAACTCCATTGCTTTCAATTAACCAAGCCCAACCACTACCAAAACGAGTTAATGCTGCTTGTGATAATGCAGTTTGAAAATTTTCGAAAGAACCAAAAGTATTGTTTAAGGCATCAGCCAATTTGCCAGAAGGTTTTAATGATGCTGTTGGTGTAAGTGTTTGCCAAAACAATTCATGATTGTAATGTCCTCCTGCATTGTTTCTCATCTTTGCTGAAAAACCAGATGCTTTACTTAAAATATCTTCTAAACTTAAAGCAGATTTTACTTCTGCAGCCACAGCTTCATTCAAATTTTTAGTATAAGCTGCTGCATGTTTTGTATAATGAATTTCCATTGTTGCAGCATCTATGTAAGGCTCTAAAGCATTGTAATGATAAGGCAATGGTTGTTGCGAAAAATTCATTTCATTGGTTGAATCATTTGCCTGTAAAAAAGATGGAATTAATGTTAATGCAACTCCAGCTTTTGCAGAGTTTGCAATAAATTTTCTGCGATTTATTTTGTTAGTCATACAGTATTATTTTTTTGTTTACGAAAATTATGTATCAAATTTCTAAACCCTTTAAATGCTCTGTAATAAAATTCTTTATTAAATAATTGTGAGTCTCTCATGGCTTTGTAAGTAAGAAAAAAACCGATAGGAATTAAAATCATGGTGCTTAACCACATTCCTGTAAAAGATGAAGTTACGGATTCCTTTACAAATTTTTCTCCAAAAGTATTAAACAAGTGAAAAATGATAAAGAAGATAATAGAAAAAACAAGCGGTAAACCCAACCCTCCTTTTCTAATAATTGAACCCAAAGGAGCACCAATTAAAAACAAAACAATACAAGCGGCACTTAGTGTAAATTTTCTATGCCATTCTATTTCATGAAAACGAATTGATTTGTCTTTAAAAGTGTAATCATTTGTTTCTATTGCTGCTAAATTGTTTACAATGTTGAGTTGGCTGTTTGCATTATCGTAAACAATACTTTTTATACTATCTGGAATAAGTTGATTAAAGGAGTTAATTTTTGTTACCGTTTTTGGTGGTTGTGCTACAGTAGCTTTTGCATATTTTGTAAAAGGAAGAGAGGTTGCAATTTCTTCATTATCTCTTGCCAATAATTTTTTATTACCTGTTTTAAAAGAATCTATTGCATCATTAAGCTGTTGAATGGTTAGCATTTTAGGATCGTACCTAAAACTTGAATCTGCTGTTTCGCTCATTTGTAAAGCACTTAAATCAAAAATCTTTTTGTATTCTTTAAATCCAAGTCTTACATAATCTGAACGCAAGCCATCATAACCCTGCCCTTTTTCTTCATAACGCCAACCGTCTTTTAAAATAAATTCTAAAAACTTTTTGTCTGCTGTTACTTTCATTATGCCACTATCTGCAGCTATAATATTATCTTGAGTACCATATTTTCTTTCAAAAATTACAATGTTTCTTATGGTGCTATCGTCTTTTTCTTTTTTACCAATTTTAATATTAAAGCCTTTTATTTGATTGTAAAAAACGCCTTCTTTAATATCAAATGCAGGTTTGGCAATAATTATATCGTATTTTAATGCAGCTAATTTTAATTGTGCTACAGGAATAATATTATTTGAAAAAACAAAAGCAACACCTGCAATAGCAAAGGCTACAATCAATAATGGTCGCATAAATCTTGATAAAGAAATACCAGAAGATTTTATAGCAACGAGTTCAAAAGTTTCGCCCAAATTTCCAAAAGTCATGATAGAAGATAACAACATGGCTAAAGGCAATGCCAAAGGAATTAGTGTTGCAGAAACGTAGGTAATTAATTTTAAAATGGTAAACAAATCTATTCCTTTGCCTACCAAATCATCAATATACAGCCAAAAAAACTGCATAACCAAAACAAACAACGATATAAAAAACGTGGCAAAAAAAGGTGCAACAAAAGAGCGTAAAATTAATTTGTCTAACTTTTTAATCACGTTAATTTTTCTTTACTGTTTTTATTTTAGAATGCAATATGCAAATGTAAAACTTTCGTAAAAAGAAGTAATGTTAAATGCTGTTTGTTGTAGGTTTTATTTTCTTAAACTCAATAAAAAAGGCTTATTGAATTTGTATCAACAAGCCTTTACACTCAAAACGATTTAATTTATTATGGAGCTACTAATCTAAATCCATTACCATGAATATTTACTATTTCTATTTGCTCGTCTTCTTTTAAATACTTACGCAATTTGGCTATATATACATCCATACTTCTTCCATTAAAGTAAGTATCGCTACCCCAAATTTTCTTTAATGCACGTTCACGTGGCAGCAAATCGTTTTTATGTTCGGCAAGCATTTTTAATAAATCATTTTCTTTGGGAGATAATGTTTGGGTTTTTCCTTCACGCATTAATTCTCTTAATTTAGGATTAAAATGATAAGAGCCTAAATCAAATTCAATGTTTTCGCTTACTTTGGTTTCCTCTTCATTGCGTTTTAAAATGGCTTTAATTTTTAACAACAAAACCTCACTGTCAAAAGGCTTTGTTATATAATCATCTGCACCTAATTTATATCCTTGAATGATATCTTCCTTCATTGTTTTTGCACTTAAAAAGAATAAAGGAACATCGGGGTCAATATCTCTAATTTCTTCAGCAGCTGTAAATCCATCCATGTTGGGCATCATTACATCTAACAAACAAATATCAAATTTTTCACGCTGAAATGCAGCTAATCCAAGCCTTCCATCTCTTTCAAGAACTACTTCATAATCGTTAAGTTCTAAATAATTTTTTAGTACCATGCCAAGATTTGTATCATCTTCACAAAGTAAAATTCTGTATTTTCTTTCTTCCATAATTGTTAATGATTTGCATTAAAGATATAAATGAAATGTAAAAATCATACCACTTAATCAAAAGGTTTTGTTAAAGAAACATAAAGCTACTATTATTATTTTAAAATAAGGGGAATAAGAATTTTAGGATTGATAGAAGAAGAGAGAATAGGGAAACTCCTATTTTTTCAATAATACTTTATTCATTACTTTCGGCTACCATAATTTTTGTTATGCAAATAAAGCTTCAAAAGGTTGTTCCTGTTCCATTAAAAGATAAAATAGAACTGAGAAACTCTGATGTTTGGAATGTAGAGCAAACATTTTCAAGCAACGATTGGGTTAAAATAAAAGCCCCCAGTGGCACAGGAAAAACAACGCTTATTCATATTTTATACAAACTTCGTTTCGATTTTTCTGGAACTATTTTTTGGGATAATGAAAACTGCATAAATATTACTGAAAACAAATTAGCACAATATCGTCAGCAAAAAATGAGTGTGATATTTCAGGATTTAAGATTATTTCAAAACCTTACGGCTCAAGAAAATATTGAATTGAATAGGGTGTTGCAAAAGCCTTATTACGAATCTTCTGTAATACAATCAATGGCAGAGCAATTAGGTGTTGCACATGTATTACAACAACGTGCAGGGCTTTGTAGCTATGGCGAACAACAACGTATTTGCATTATTAGAGCACTTGTACAACCTTTTGAAATATTGTTGATGGATGAACCATTTAGCCATTTAGACAATAATAATATTTCTATTGCAGCAAACCTAATTGCAGAAGAATGTAAAAAACGAAATGCTGGTTTTGTATTAACAGATTTAGACGAGGATACTCATTTTAATTATACCCAAAAAATAAGCTTGTAAAAACAAACTCATGCTGTTTACACTCTTTAAAAAAATAATAAAAACATCTGCTGGTAGAACAAAGTTTGTTTTAGCTTTTGTGGGTTTGTCTGTTGCTTTGTTGCTTATTTTATCTGCTATTCAAATTCATGCAAACTTTAACCAGTTGTTATATGGAAAAAATAACTCTGATAGCACTGCCAACTTTTTAGTAATTAATAAAGAGGTAAATAATAATACTGTAAATGCTACTGTTTTAAGTAACGAAACTTTACAAGAAATAAAACAACAACCTTATATAGAAGCAGTAGGAATTATTAGTGCTGGAAGGTTTAAAGCCTCTATAGAAAGTTTAATAAAATCTTTTCCTTTTTATACAGACATAGCTTTTGAAAGTGTGCAAGATGATTTTATAGATGTTAGTAGTAAAGATTGGAAGTGGAATGAAGAAGCCAATTTTATTCCTATGATTATTCCAAATATGTTTTTGGATATTTATAATTTTCAATTTTCTATGTCGCAAGGTTATCCTCAAATAACTCCAGAATCTTTGAAGATGATGAATTTTAAAGTAAATCTTTACGATGTAAATGGAAATATAAAAAGTTATATTGGACGAATTGTAGGCTTCAGCGATAGAATATCAAGCGTATTGGTGCCACAAAGTTTTATGGATTGGGCAAATAAAAACTTTGGCAATGCTACAACTACCAACCCTGGCAGAGTTGTAATTAAAACCAAAGATCCAGGCAATCCTGCATTAGTAAAGTTTTTAAAAGAAAAAGGATTAACAACAGATGCCGATAAAACACGATTTAGTAAATACAGACAAATTGTAAATGTTGTTGTAAATATTAGTTGGATTACAGGCGTTGTAATGCTGCTTTTTGCCTTACTTATTTTTACATTATTTATTCAACTTACAGTGGCTTCTTGTAAAGATGAAATACAATTATTAATAACACTTGGTGCATCGCCACAACAACTGAAGGCTTATTTAATGAAGCAGTTTTTCCCTTCTAATATTGTTATAACTGTAATTGCATTAATAGTGGTTTCTGTTTTACAATTTTTAATGTTTAAAGTATTACAACAACAAAATATTTTTTTAAGCCCTTTTATTTCACTCTATACCTTATTAATAAGCATTGTAGTTTTAATTGTTTTATGGTGGGTAAATCACTCAACCATAAAAAAATATATTGCAGGAAAGTAAAAAAGCAGTTAAGTATTTTCTCCAGTTAATAAAACCTGCCAGGCTTCGTTTACTTTTTTATTACTCAATAATTCTTGGGCATATTTATGCAATTCTTTTTCCATTTTTACAGGGTTAGAAGAAAAATATTGTACAATGTTTTTTAACTTTTCATCTTCAAAAGAAGCATCAACTAAGGGTAAAATTTGCACATTAGCCAACATGCCTAAATTATTTCCAGTAAGAATTGTACTATTTCTAATGCTTGCAGGCAAAGCATCTACGCCAATGCCCAACTCTCTAATTGGTTTTGGAACAGTAAATAAATTTTCTGGTGTAATGCTTGCATAATAATCTCCTCCAAGCCTTGCTATATGGTGCAGTTTTTTTTGATCAATCATTGTTTTTTCTTCATTCAAAATATTTTCATTTACATGCATACATAAAACTTCTGCAAAAATTAATTGTCCTGCACCGCCCATTTCTCCTAAACTTTTTATATCAAAAACCTTACATTCCAAATTCACTTTAGATTCTTTTACCATAGGGGGTTGTACCATGCTTGCTTTTGTTTTTGTAAAACCGGCTTTCATAAATTCATCAACACCTTTTGGATATTCGCAACTGCTAAGACTTACTTGTTGCACCATATCAATATCACAAATATTTATAACAATTTCTGGCACTTCTTTTACATTTAATAAAGTATCTTTTAAATGATTATCTCTTCCACTTCGTGCAGGAGAAAAAATTACAACAGGCGGATTGTTGGAAAATAAATTGAAAAAGGAAAAAGGGCTAAGGTTTACATTTCCTTCTTTGTCTATTGTGCTTACAAAACAAATAGGACGTGGAGCTATAGCATGTTGCAGCCATGCTGTACGTTGAGGTAATGTAAGTGCTGGAATATCTATAAACATAATTTTATTAATTTAGTTTTCTATGGCTCTGTTCAAAAAATAAATAAAAGGAATCATGGTTTCAAAACTGCTCACTACTTTTTTCAGAAACGATTTATTTGTTAAATCCACATCTTCAATTTTTGCTGAAACAATAAAGCTTTTGAATTTTAAATACTCAATAGCTGGATTGTCTATATCATATCCTTTTGGTGGACGGCTCAACAAATATTCTTTAGATTTTTCTAAGCCTCCAAATTCTTGTATAAACTTTTTTGAAGAAATAATTTTTTGAAATTCATCTAAATTATAATCAATTTCCTGGCGAATTTTTTTCAATTCTTCGCCCATAGGCATCCAAAATCCACCACCTATAAAGCTTTGTCCTGGTTCAATATGCAAATAATATCCTGCCTCTGAAACCTTTTTTCCTCCTTTACTAATACTTGCACCAAAGTTTGTTTTATAGGGTGTTTTGTTTTTACTAAAACGAACATCTCTATTGATTCTAAAAATACAACTTTTAGCTTCAAGATGTTGAAGTGTAGTATCTTTTTTCTTGAGTTCGTTGATAACATTTTCTATAAAAAAAATAAAATCTTTTTTTGCCAATTCGTAAGTACTTCTATTTTTTTCAAACCATTCTTTATTGTTATTTTTTTTGAGCTTTTGTAAAAATTGTATGGTTGATGGTTGTAGCATAAACAATGAATTTATAATTCAATTAAATTAGTAGTTGCAATAATATCTTTCAAAGCATTTGCTAAAGTATCTACATCTTTTTGTGTATTAAACGCCTGAACGGAATAACGCAAAAATACTATATCATCCTGCCGCATTACAGGAATTTCAATTTTATATTTTTCGTACAATAATGATTTTAGTTTTTCAGGTTCTTTGGTTTTTATAGGTGTGCTATACATTTGTACTGTAAAATTACCATCAATATCACAAAGAGGTTTTGCCTGTAAAACATTTAAAATAAGAGGAGCATTTTTCTTTACTAATTCTCTGCATGTTGCAGCAACATTTTCCCAGTTATTTTCCTGCATAAATTGTATGGCAGTTGGTACAGTTAAAAATGCTGAAATATCTCTTGTTCCTTGCATTTGATGATAATCTAAAAATTGTGAGTGTGATGGAAACAAGGCTTTATAACCCCAGCTTACCACTAAGGGTTCTATCAAATGTTGCACTTCTTTTTTTACATACAAAAAAGAACTTCCTTTTGCAGTCATCATCCATTTGTGGCAAGCTCCTGTATAAAAATCTGCCTGTAATGTTTGCAGGTTCAAAGGTATTTGTCCAGGAGCATGAGCACCATCAACAAAAGTGAATAAGCCGTATTCTTTTGCTTTTGCACAAATTTCCTCAACAGGCAAACGCAATGCTGTTGTGCTGGTAATATGACTAATGAAAATCATTTTTGTTTTAGCAGTTAGCCCTTTAAAAAATTGTTCTACAAATTCATCTTTGGAGGTTAGTGGAAAATTAATTTTTTGCCGAATATATTTTGCCCCTGCTTTTTCACAATAAAAATTCCATGTTTTATCGCAAGCACCATATTCTATATCAGTAGCAAGAATTTCATCACCTGCTTTTAAAGGAAAGCTTTTGGCAACCATATTTACTGCATAAGATGGATTGGTTACATACACAATATCATCTTCATGACAGTGTATATATTCACTCAATGCTTTGCGTGATTGTTGTAGGTATTGTAAGCCCTTAACTGTTAAAAATTGTATGGGTTCTTGTTCTAATTCTAATTGATATTGTTGATACTTTTCAAACACAGGTTTTACTGCTGCACCAAACGAACCAAAGTTTAGAAAAGTAATATTAGGGTTTAATAAAAATTGAGATGATAATTGAGTGGGCATTGTATTTTATTTTTTTTCTGCTTTACCACAAGGTACACAAGGGTTTTTCACAAAGCACATAATGTTTATTTTGTTTTTGCGAAATGATAAGTTTTTGCAAAGCTGTGATAGAAAAATTATTTATCAAAGTAATGACCTATTGCAGAAATGATTTCTACTGTTACAATGTTTTCGTAAACTCTATATTATTCTGTCTTTATGATTTATTCTTCTTGACCAATAACCTTGTAGTTGATATTTTAATGCTTCTGGTTGTCCTGTTCCTGTGTAGGGATGTTCAGATAGTTCCTCTATTATAGTTTCAATTTTCTTGATAGTAGCAACGTTTCCCGATTTTTTATGTTGGCTCAAATGTTTTATGGCAATATCAGATAATTCAATTAAATACTTTCCCATAATTTTTTAGGATCTATTCTTGTTCTACGTTTGCTTTTAGCTGCTTTTAATACCATTTTACAAATTCAGGATTGTAAGGGCTTTCTTGTTCTTCTATTATTTCTACAGCCTTACTTTCTTTTGCCGAAGAACGCAGCAATTCTGCAATAGCTTTGCCCAAGTTGCTTCTTTCATTTATTTTAACTGTAAGTGTTGCCATACATTTTACTTTGCTACAAATTTACATGAAAATTGTTGTACAAAGGAATTGTCTAATTGAACAAGTTTAGCAAAGCTGCCTAATTTTTCTTTATGCTTTTCATAGAAACCAATACTGCACTCAAACTATCTACAATAGTTTATAATTTTTCTTCATTATCTGCAAAAAAATTATTGACAGTATTTGTGGAATTATTGTTTCAGCTATTTCCGTTAGTAACTTGATGGTTTGAATTATTAGATAGGGCTTAAAAGGTTTTGCAGCACAGGAAAGAAACAAAAGAAATTCAGGATGTAAAATATCCATGATGTACTGTAATTTTTCTTGTTGAATTTTTTACGGAATGAAATTTCTTAGAAAGTTGTTGCATATAAAAAAGATTTCTAAACCTTTCCAATGGTGTTGTTTTGCTTTGCTGTTGCAAAGTATATGCCTCCTGCTCTTCAGATGTTTTAAATATTTTTATTTTCCTTTCCATATTCCAAATTTATAGAAAAAAATTATTACTGTTTTTCGTAGCTCATTAAAAAGGTATAATTTTACAGAGCAGAAAACCTAAGTTTCTATATGCTTATGTGGTTTGTATTACCCTACCAACTGCAAAAATTCTTCCTCACTAATAATTTTTATGGTATTTATTTTTTTGGCTTTTTCTAATTTGCTGCCTGCATCTTCACCTACAACCAAATAATTTAATTTTGCACTAACACCGCTTACAATAATACCCCCATGTTCTTCTGCCAATGCTTCTGCTTCGCTGCGTTTTAATTTGGACAAAGTACCTGTGAAAAGAAAAGTTTGTCCAAGCAATTCTCCTGAACTTACTATTTCTTTTTTAGTATTTTTTAATTGAACGCCCAACAGCTCTAATTCTTCCAACATTTTTATATTAGATTCGGTACTAAAAAAATGACGAATACTGGTAGCAATTTTTGTTCCTACATCTTCTAATTGTTGCAAATCTTCTTCTGTTTTGTTTTTAAATTCTAATAAATGATCTACACTGTTGGCTAAAGTTTTTGCTGTAGTTTCACCCACAAACCTTATTCCTAAACCAAAAATTAAACGATACAAAGGTTGATGCTTGCTTGCTTCAATAGCAGCTTGTAAATTGTCTATTGATTTCTTTCCAAAGCCTTCAATGGTGCTAATTACAGAAAAATTTAACTTATAAATTTCTGGAATATCTTTCAGCAATTTCAATTCGTAAAATTTACGCACATTGGCTTCGCCAAAACTTTTAATATCCATAGCATCTTTACTCACAAAATGAATTATTTTTTCTACCACTTGTGCTTCACATTCAATGTTTACACAACGCCAAACAGCTTCTCCCTCTTCTTTAAATAATTCATTATTACATACAGGGCAATATTTTGGAAAAATAATTTCTTGTTCTGTTCCTTTTCTTTGTTCTACAATACTTTGTACAATTTGTGGTATTACATCGCCTGCACGTTCTATTAAAACAGTATCGCCAATTTTTAAATCTTTTTCTTTTATATAATCTTCGTTATGTACTGAAATGCTTGACACTGTAACACCACCAATAAACACAGGCTCTAATTTTGCAACAGGCGTTACAGCCCCTGTTCTTCCTACTTGAAAATCTATGTTTTTTAAAATAGTGGTTGCTTGTCTTGCTTTAAATTTATAGGCAATAGCCCAACGAGGGTGATGACTTGTCATGCCTAATTTTTCTTGCAATGAAAGGTTATTAACTTTTATAACCATGCCGTCAATTTCGTAAGGCAAATCATCTCTTTTTTGTTCAAAACTTTTTACATATTCTATTACTTCATTAATGTTTTTAGCAATAAATTTTATTTTTTCTGTAGAGCGAAAACCACAATCCCATAAAAGCTTTAATTGTGCATCGTGTGTGTTATATGTTGTAAGAAAAGTTTGGTTTGCCAAACAGTAACTTACATGATATAAAAAAGCATCTAAATTTCTTTCAGCAACTTCTTTAGGGTTTTTAATTCTTAAACTTCCTGCTGCTGTATTTCTTGGATTTGCAACTGTTGCTAAGCCTTGCTGTACAAGTCTTTCATTGTATTTTACAAAGGCTTCTTTTGTCATAATTACTTCACCACGAATTTCAATTTGAGTAATTCCATAACGACTAAATGGTGCAGATAAAGGAATGGAGCGAATTTGTTTAATGTTGTTTGTAATATCATCTCCTTCAACACCATTGCCTCTTGTTGTAGCTCTTACTAAAAAGTCGTTTTCGTAAATTAAACTAATGCTTGCGCCATCAAATTTTGGCTCAACACAATATTCAATTTCATTTAAACCACTTGCCTCTCTTGCTTTTCGGTCAAAGTCATTTAAGTCTTCTGCATTATAACTGTTTTCTAAACTTAACATTGGTACAAGGTGTTGTACGGTAGAAAAACTTTCGTTTAAACTGTTCCCTACTCTTTGCGTTGGAGAATCTTTTGTTATTAATTCCGGAAATTGCTTTTCTGTTTTTTCTAAAAGAGTATATAAAAAATCATACTCATTGTCATTTATTATTGCATTGTTTTCTATGTAATATTTATACTCATGAAATTGTAATATTTTTCGCAATAATTCAATATTGGTTTGCACATAATTATTGTCATTACTGTTCAATAAAAAGGTTTTGGATTGTTGTATTAACTCTATGGTGTCTTTGCTATTGTACATAATTAACGTTTGCGAAGTGCTAAAATTAAGTTTTTTTATTTGCCCAATGCTTTAATTGATAGGCATTTTGCTGGCTTATTATTTTTTTCGTTTACTTTTACTCCCTCTAAAAATTATTTCAAAATAGCACTTTTAATTTTTAGCTAAAAAGAAAAACAATTATTTATGCTTTATTCAATGACAGGTTATGGAAGGGCAGAGCAAACTATTGGCAATAAAACATTTTTGATAGAATTAAGATCGTTAAATGGAAAACAATTTGACCTTAAATTATTCTTGCCTTCTATTTTAAAGCCTTATGAATTTGAAATAAGAAATCAATTAAACGAAGGATTAGAAAGAGGTAGTGTAGATTGTGCAATTACTTTAAAACAAAATGGTTCAAGCAAACCCGTAAACATAAATACAGACCTTTTAAAAGCTTATTACAACAGCGTTGTAGAGGTTTCTAAAGAATTAAATGCAGATACTAATCAATTAATGGCAGCTATTTTAAGATTGCCTGAGGTGGTTACCAATACAACTGAAATAATTGATGAAAATGAGTGGAAAGAATTTTCTGGTTTATTAAATAATGTTATTGCAGAATTAAATAAACATAGAATGGACGAAGGTAAAAGCAGTGAAACAGATTTGCTGCAAAGGCTTGAAAACATTGAACATTTACAAGAGGAAATTAAAAAAATAGAACCATTAAGAAGAGAAAAAATTAAAGAGGGCTTGGTAAAAGTATTAACCGAAAATGTTGGAGCAAATAATTACGATACCAATAGATTAGAGCAAGAATTAATTTACTACATAGAAAAAATAGACATCAGCGAAGAGCAGGTAAGATTGAAAAATCATTGCAATTATTTTAGAAGTATTTTAAACGAAAAAGAAAAAAGCAAAGGCAAAAAATTGTCTTTTATTTTGCAAGAGTTTGGTAGAGAAATTAATACAACTGGCAGTAAAGCCAACAATGCAGAAATTCAAAAAAAAGTGGTATTAATGAAAGACGAATTGGAAAAAATGAAAGAACAAATTTTAAATGTTTTGTAATTAACACCTTCAACTTTTAAACTTTTAAATTTGTGAAACAACTTACTTACATACTTATCATTATAGCCACATTTACTTCTTGTACCACATTAGATGTATTTGAAAAGTCAAAAACATTTAGCAATCACAGCTGGAGTAATAAAGACTCTGTTGCTGCAACATTTGAAATAAAAGACACCAATACTTTGTACAATTTATACTTTGTATTAAGACATGAAGATGCTTATAGCTATAGAAATATTTGGGTAAATATTACCATGCAATCGCCAGATACAACCATTTCTGTAAAAAGAAATTTTACATTAGGAGATAATGAAAAATGGGGGGGAGTTGCAATGAGCGATATTATTGAACACAGAATTTCCTTTAATAATACACCTGCAAAATTGCAAAAGGGTTTGTATAAATTTACTATTCATCAAATTATGAGAGAAGATCCATTGCCTCATATTCTCAGTGCAGGTATAAGGGTCGAAAAATATCATTAATCCTATACAACATTTAATATTTTTACAACATGAAATATTTACTTAGCGTTGTTTTTTTCATTGCATTTTCTTTTACTTCAAATGCACAAAATGCAAGAGTTACAGGCATTATTATTGATAGCATAAGTGGCGAGCCTGTTGGTTTTGCAAGTGTTACTAACCTTGATAAAAAAAACACAAAAATAGCTACCAGCAAAGGATATTTTTATATAGATGTTTCTGTAGGCGATATGCTTTCTTTTGCTTCAGTGAATCATTATCATGATACGCTGGTTATTAAAAGCAAAATGTTGAATGATACAATTATTATTGTTTTAAAACCCATTACCAAAGCATTAGATGAGGTAACAGTTGTAGCAACCATTAATCGTTATCAGTACGATAGTACACAAAGAAGAAAAGTATTTTTAAAAGATGTAGGTGTGAGAAGAAAAACTATTTCAAATGCCAATAGTGGTGCTGGTGTAGGTATTAATCTTGATAGGTTTAGTAAGAAAGAAAAAAATAAAAGAAAGGCTTATGATTTATTTGAAATGCTTGAAAAAAATCAATACATTAATTACAGATTTTCGCCCAATTTAGTTATGAAGTATAGCACACTAAGAGGAGAAAGTTTGTACAATTTTATTAATGAATATTGCCCTTCTTACGAATGGTTAAGAGCCCACACAACAGAAGAAGACATGAAATATTACATCAACGACAAACTAAAATTGTATCATAATAAAAAATAAAAAAGGCGTTTTTTTCTATTGTTTAATTTTTAACCTTCTTTAATAGTTGATTTTCCTAAATTTACTCCCTTAATTAATGCGTTATTTA
Organism: Chitinophagales bacterium; assembly: GCA_026931905.1. Classification (GTDB taxonomy): domain Bacteria; phylum Bacteroidota; class Bacteroidia; order Chitinophagales; family Chitinophagaceae; genus UBA1930. The sequence goes on along the minus strand of JAIXLB010000025.1, from coordinate 24,307 downwards.
TAACAATGAAGCAATTATTTTTAGCTACAAGTATTTTTTTCTGCATAGCAGCAACCGCTCAAAAAAATACAGGTTCGTCAAAACAAAATACAGCAAAAGAAACCGTAAATAATGGGTATAACATTCCCATTACACTAACTCCATACAAAAACTGTTACATTTATTTAGGAAGCTATTATGGCAAAGGAAAAACCTTATCGGATAGTGCTTGGTTAAATGAAAAAAGCGAAGGTATTTTTAAAGGAAATGAAAAACTTACTGGCGGCATTTATTTTATTGTTTCACCATCAAAAACATTAATTGAATTTGAATTATTGATGGATGATAAACAGCATTTCAGCATTGTTGCAGATACTTCAAAAAGAGATAATCCACAAATAAAAGGCAGTGCAGATAATGATTTATTTATGACTTACTCAAAAGTAAGTTTAGAAAAAGGGCAAAAAATTCAACATTTAAAAGCAAGCTTGGTAACAGCAAAATCAACACAAGATTCAACTATCATAAGAGAGGAAGCTATTAAAACAGAAAAAGAATTACAAGCCTACAGAGAAAAAATTATTAAAGATAATCCCAACTCTTTACTTACCACTTTATTTCATGTAATGAAAAGGCCTGAAGCACCTGAGATTCCTATTGTTGATGGCAAACCAGATTCTTTGTATCCTTATCGTTACATGAAAGAGCATTATTGGGATGGTGTAGATTTTTTTGATGATAGAATTTTAAGAACGCCATTTTTTGATCCTAAGCTGGAAGATTATTTTAAATATTATATAAGCCCCGAAGCAGATTCTATCATTCCTGAAATAAAGATTATGTTACTTTCTGCAAGAACAGGAAAAGAAATGTTTCCATACTTGCTTATAAAATTTACCAACAAATATGTTAAGCCAGAATACATGGGGCAAGACAAAGTTTTTTTATACTTGTTTAATGATTTTTATTCTAAAGGCGATACAACCTATTTAGATGCTGCTTCAAGAAAAATGATTTTTGAAAGAGCATATAGTTTAATGGCAAATCAAATTGGCGAACCTGCACCACCATTGGTTTTAACAGATACATTGGGTAAATCAAAATCCCTGTACGATGTAAATGCAAATTATACTTTAGTAATTTTTTGGGACCCTCATTGTGGTCATTGTAAAGAACAAATTCCTCGTATAGATAGTATGTACGAAGCCAAATGGAAGGCATTAGGCATGAAAGTTTTTTCAGTATATATTTATAACGATAACATACCAGATTGGAAAAAATTTATCAATGAAAAAAAATTATTTGATTGGATTCATGTTTATCAAACAGAAGAAGTAAAAGAGTACGAAGCCAAAAATAATATTGCAGGTTTCAGGCAGTTGTATGATGCAAGAGTTACGCCTACTATTTATTTGTTAGATGATAAAAAACGTATCATTGCAAAGCAATTAGCTATGGAGCAGTTTGATGAAATTATTACAGCAAAAACAAAACAAACTAAAAAATAATTAAGCATAGTTTATGAAAAAGAAATTATTTTTTGTAGCAGCAGCAGTAGCTTTTTTACATGTTGTAAATGCTCAAACATTATTTACTTATGGAAAGAAATCTATAAATAAAAAAGAGTTTTTAAAAGCATTTGATAAAAATCCTTCGCCAGATACTGTTGATAGAAAAAAGGCTTTGAAAGAATATTTGGATTTATTTATTAACTATAAATTAAAAGTACAATCTGCTTACGATGATAAACTAAACGAGCAACCCATTTTTAAAAACGAAAGCAGCACCTTTAAAAATCAGTTAGCAGATAATTACATTAACAACGAAGCCAATATTGATTTTTTAATTCAACAAGCTTTTGATAGAAGCCAAAAAGATATTCATGTAGCACAGATATACATTGAGTTAAAGCCAGATGTTGATAATATATATGCTCAAAAACAAATTTTTAAAGCGTACAACGATTTAAAACAAGGTAAAAATTTTGAAGAGGCTGTAAAAACTTATTCCAACGATGAAAGTACTATTCAAGCAAAAGGCGATTTAGGATTTATTACTGCATTTACATTGCCTTACGAATATGAAAATGAAATTTATAATTTAAAGCAAGGAGAATTTTCGGCACCTTATAAAAGTGCATTAGGCTGGCATATTTTTAAAAACATAGAAGAAAGAAAAGCAGTTGGTAAAAGAAGAGCAGCACAAATTTTAATTGCTATTCCTACAGGAGCTACTCCTAACATTAAAGAGTATTATGCAAAATTGGCTGATAGTGTTTATCATTTAGCGATTAAAGGAGAAGATTTTGAAGATTTAGTAAATGATTTTAGTAATGATAGAGCAACTGTAAGCAATGCAGGTGTTATGCCTGAAATTGGTATTGGCGAATATGCTCCTGATTTTGAAGCACAACTTTTTGCATTAAAAAACAAAGGCGATATTAGTAAACCTTTTTTAACAGAATTTGGTTGGCACATTGTAAAACTGTTAGACATTTTACCTGTAAGCACAGATAGTAAAGATCCTGTTGCTCTTTCATCTTTAAAACAACAAGTAGAGAAAACCAACAGACTTGCAAGAGCTAAAAAAGCATTGACCAAAAAATGGATGACCATTTGTAAATTCAAAGCAGAGCCTTTTGATGAAAAAGAATTTTTAGCATTTACTGATAGTGCTGTTAAAGATGGCTCATTAAAAGAGTTTAAAAAAGTAACACCTGCAACCGTTTTATTTTCTTTTGAAAAACAAAAAATTACTGCTGGCGAATGGGCAAAATTTGCAAGAGCTACCAAACAAAGTAAAAACCAATTATCAAATTTACACCCTATTATTTTGCTAAAAGAATATCAGGAAATAATGTGTGGCGAATATTATCATGATCATTTAGAAGACTATGTACCTGCTTTAAAAGATCAAAGCCAAGAGTTTGATGAAGCCAATTTATTATTTGCTGCCATGGATAAATATGTTTGGAATAAAGCCAATGAAGATACTGTAGGACTAAGAAAACATTACAATCAAAATAAAGCAAAATACATTTGGCAGCCTGGCGTTTCTGCTATTGTTATAACAGCAAATAACCAAAATATTGCGTTGGCTGTAATAGATAGTATTAAAGCATCGGGCATTAAAAATTGGAGAACTTTATTAAGCCATTTTGATAACAAAGTTCTTGCAGATAGTAGCAGATTTGAAAACAACCAATTACCCGTTTCAACCATTGAAAAAACAGTTGGCTTTATGAGTAAGCCAGAAAAAAGTATTAATGACGAATCCTACACATTTGTTTATATAACTGCATTACACAACATTCCTGAAACAAGAAGCTTTGATGATGCAAGAGGTTTTGTTACCAACGATTACCAACAAGTGTTAGAACAAAAGTGGTTGGCAGCATTAAAAAAGAAATATCCTGTTGTAATAAATCAGGCAGTTTGGAATACGGTAAAGTAGTTTTTTATTATTACCATTGAGCATCTAAAGTTATAGAGCTCTCTCCTGGAATTTTTAATACACAACGATTCCAGCCTGTAATGCTTGTTTGTACACCATTGCTATAATAAGTAAAATTGGGCATTTCATAAAAATAAATGTACACAATACTTCCAGACTGGTGTTTGGTATAATATTCAATACCATCAATGCCATCTTCTTTGATGTATTTGCTTTTTATTACAGTACAACTATGCAGTAAAGAGCCCACATCATTATATATTTTTATCTCATTAGGACTAACTGAAATATTAGCAAACATTTCTGCTGATTTACCATTATTATATCCTTTACCATAATAATTTCTACTAAAAGAAGTTCTTACTTTTTTGTCTCCATTATTTTCACTCGAAGGAGGGGGTTTTATACGAGCCACTACTCCATTTTTCATTAAATAATTTGCACATTCCGTATTGTTCCATCTGTTACACAAATCAACTAAGCTTTTTCCTTCTTTGTTTATGATAAAAATATCTGCTCCTTTTTGGTGTAAATATTCTAAAATTTTTTTGCATTTATTATAGGGGTCGTTGTAACTAAGCAATGCAATTAAAGGAGTTTCATTTAAGTCATCTACTGCATTTACATCAAGTCCATTTTTTAGCAAAATTTCTACACAATCATAAGATGTTTTAAAACAGGCAAAGTGTAACAAACGACCAACTTTTAAATTAGCACCAGCTTTTATTAAAGGCTCTATGTATTTACACGCATTTGCACGAATTGCAGATACTAAAGGGGTATTATGGTATTTACTATTAATTTCTGCATTTACATCAGCCCCTAATTGTATAAGTGTTTCAAACATTTCGTTTTCTGCACTTCCTAACCCATAATTACTGTATTCAAAAATGGCATGTAAGGGGGTATAGTTTTGGCTGTTTCTTGCATTAATATTAGCACCCTTTTTTATGGCTTTATTAAACTTCTTTACATCTTTTTCTTTTATGGCAGCAAACAAAGCATCATCTTGCTTATTGGGCTGTGTAAAAGCAATATTGCTTAAACATAAAATAGATAAAAAAGTAAAAACAAATAAACGCATATAAAAATATTTTTAAAAATATCAACTTAAATATTTGCCTACAATAGGCATTCTTCTTCCTGAACCAAAAGCCTTAGAGCTTATTCTTATAATAGGGCAAAATTGGTTTCGTTTGTATTCATTATTGTTTACCATTTTCAAAACTCTATCAACAAGAGATGCTTCAAATCCTATTGCTTTTATTTCATTGGGTCCTAATCTTTCTTCAATATACAAGTATAATATTTTGTCTAAAATATTGTAATCTGGCAAGCTGTCGCTATCTTTTTGTTCAGGTCTTAACTCTGCACTTGGTGCTTTTGAAATAATATTTTCAGGAATAATTTCTTTATCTCTATTTATATAATTTGCCAAAGCATACACTTGTAGTTTATAGCAATCGCCCAAAATACTTAAACCGCCAGCCATATCACCATATAAAGTTCCATAACCTACAGCAAGTTCGCTTTTATTGCTTGTGTTTAATAATACATAACCAAATTTATTTGCCATTGCCATTAATAAATTTCCTCTGCTACGACTTTGAATATTTTCTTCTGCAACACTAAAAGGCAAATCTTTAAATAGAGGTTGCAGGGTTTGTAAAAAACTTTCATAAATGTTGTTTATGTTTAAAATATCGTAAGGGTTGTTTAAATTTTCGCTCAACTGCATAGCATCGTTTACACTATGTTCTGAACTGTATAAAGAAGGCATTAAAACAGCTTTTACATTTTCTGCACCAAGAGCCTTACAAGCAAGAGCTAAAGCTACTGCACTATCAATACCTCCACTACTTCCTATAATGGCTTTTGTAAAATTCATTTTAGAAAAATAATCATTAATGCCTAATACTAAAGCATCGTGTATTTGAGCAATATTTAACTGTTCATTTAAGGTAGATGGATTTAATTCTTTATTAGAAATTTTGTTTGCAGATTCAATAATTGTTGCCTCAAAAGTGCCATCATTATTGAGTTCTATGCAATCTATTGCTTCTTTAAAAACAGGTAATGCTTTAATAAGATTTGCATTTTTATCAAACACAAGACTTGCACCATCAAAAACAATTTCTGTTTGACTGCCTATTGTATTGCAATAAATCAAAGGCAGTTTGTATTTCAAAACATTGGCTTTAATAATAGCTTTTCTATCTTCAATATGAGTGTAATCAAAAGGGCTTGCACTCAAATTAATCATTACATCTGGCTCTTGCTTCATTAATTCATCCATTGGGCAAATTCTATACAAAGGGTTATCACCCAAATTCCAAATATCTTCACAAATGGTAACGGCTAATTTTTTGTTTTTAAAGTTGATGATGTTCCAATCATAAGCAGGTTCAAAATATCTGTACTCATCAAATACATCATAAGTTGGCAATAAGGTTTTATGCACTTCTGCTTTTATTTCTTTTTCATATAAAAAGAATGCAGCATTGAATAAATCTTTTCCTTCTTTAATTTTATTTTTAGATGGCGAACCAATTAAAACGCCTATTGTATCTGCATGTTGCCTTATAGTATTAATAGCTGTATAACACTTTTGAATAAAATCATCAAACTCTACAAAATCTCTTGCAGGATAACCACATACACACATTTCACTAAAAACAATTAAATCGCCTTGTTGTGCTTTAGCGGCTTCAATGGCTTCAATTATTTTTTGGGTGTTTAATTCAAAATTGCCAATATGATAATTTTGTTGTGCTAAAAATATTTTCATTGTACAAATTTCGCTGTTATAGATTTATAAAGATATTATTGCTTGATGTTTTATATAGAACAACAACAAAAATATTTCAATTCGTTCCTGCTATTAATTTCAATAAAGCTAAATTCGTGTTTTCAAAATATTTCTTTCAATCATGTTTCAACAACTATTACAGCAAATACAAAAGGGCGATATAAAGTCGTTGGCTCGTTGTATTTCTTTGATAGAAAATGAACACGAAGGCTACGAAATTTTTTTACAGCAATTACCCGAATCTACTACAAAAATTATAGGCATTACAGGACCACCTGGTGCAGGAAAAAGCACATTAACAGATGCACTAATACAAGAAATAATTGCTCAGAAAAAAAGAGTTGCAGTTGTTTGTGTAGATCCTTCATCGCCATTTAATTTAGGAGCTTTGCTGGGCGATAGAATTAGAATGAGTGAATGGTACAACAACGAAAATGTATATATCCGTTCCTTAGCTACCAGAGGAAGTTTAGGAGGATTGCACCCCAAAATTATTGAAATAACAGATGTACTTAAAGTAGCCCCTTTCGATTATATAATTGTTGAAACAGTAGGCGTAGGGCAAAGTGAAATTGAAATTGCAGGATTGGCAGACACAACCATTGTTGTAGTTGTGCCAGAAGCAGGCGATGAAATTCAAACCATGAAAGCGGGCTTAATGGAAATTGCAGATATTTTTGTTGTGAACAAAGCTGATAGACCAGATGCAGATGCTTTTGTGAAAAATTTAAAGCAAATGTTGGCTCCTGCTTTTATAAAAAAACAAAACAATATAGCTGTTGTAAAAACGATTGCCATACAACGAAAAGGAATTGATGAACTTTTTACAAAAATTCAAACCCATCTTCAATCAATAAAAAACGATAAATATTTTTGGTTGCTTGCAGAAAAAGCCTATCATTTAATTCAGCAAAAAAGAATGAAAGATATTGATAAGAAAAAACTAAAAGAAGAAATAGAAAAGCAGAATGAAAAAAATATGTACCGCTTTATAAAGAAATATTAGGCAAATAGATAAAAAAGCATAGGCACTAAATATGTGTTTAGTCTTACGAAGCTCGGCTTGTAGTTGTTTTACCTCTAAAGGTAAAACAACAGATTGCTCCTTCGTTTTTGCTGGCTTTTTGCTTGGCTTACTCTTGCCTTTGTAGTTACTCACCCAGTAATGAATTTTACGAAAATCAATGCCATGCTTTAATCCTAATTGGCGATAACTGTAATCGCCTGTTAAATACTCGGCTATTATAGCCCCTCGATTAATTGCTTTTTCTTGCATAATTTGTCCAAATTTAAGTGACGAATAATTGTCAACTTATTTCAGGACAAGACATACCTCAATTTGAGTATGATTTAAAAACCATAATGCCATATTGTGAAAGAACGATTAAAATGGAAATGCCTAAAATTGAAATAGCCGAAAAGCAATATTGGATTGTAGCCAAATTTTCAAAGCACATTTATGGAAAGCAAATGGAAAAACTTGAGTATTCAGCTAATTATTGGGTATTTGAAATGCCATTTACTAAAGAGACTTTGACAGATACTACTGTTAATACTTTGACCTATAAAACCTTTATTTCTGGAATTGCTATTGGGTTTCTTCGTCCTGTTGTTTGGAGTGATATTTCAAAACTCATAAAAAAGGAATTACCCAACAGTTATTAAGTATACAAAATAATTTTTTAAAACTTACACCACAAGCAAAATTTTTAGCAGATGGTATTGCTGCAGAATTGTTTGTAGATTGATTGTAGAAATATAGCTAAAAACGATTTACTAAATTATTATAACTTTTACCCTTTTATAAACTTAGTTAGTTTTTTAATGTGCCATTAGATTGCAATTTGGTTACAATCTTGCAATCACTTTCGCTGTAATAGATATCATAATAGCCATCATTATAATATGGTAGTATATTATTTCTTTTTTTGAAATTCCCTTACTAAAAAAAGTGTTTTGCAACCATTTAGGGTTAAACAGCAAGGCTATTGTTCTTAAAAAGTAAATAATAAATCCTACTGTCCCTATTACAATATACACAGTATTCATACTTATATTGTTTAAAATAATTATGACTCAAGGTAATTTCAGAAACGTTTCTATTAGTGGCAAGATAATTATTCTCACTCATTTACGCAAAAAAAGGCGTATGTGTTTCAACTACGCCCCCCTGTGTACGTTTTTTTAAATGCAAATTACGGTATGTTAAGGCTTTTACTAAGTATAAGAAAATACCAAAACAGCAAATAGAGCATTAGTTACTAATTGAGAATAAAGCCAAAATTTGTTTTTGCGTTCAAGTTGTATTTTTTTTACCTTATGATGTATCAATACTTCAAGTACGATAAAACAGTTGGCAATAAATAATATAAAAGGTATATAAAACAACTGTGGGTTATCACCAAATCGTTTAATTACAGAAAAAATAATATAAAATAAAACTGTTGCTGTAGTTACCACATCCCTTATTATGGGTAAAGAGGACGTATTATTACTGTTTGTCATGTTAAATAAATTGTATTCATTTGATTAAAAATGTGAAATACAGTCTGTAAAATCCCAAATCATCCATGCAATGCCTATAATGCCAATGTATCTTTTAGCAAAGGTTTTCAAAATTTTTATTGTTCCTTTTACAGTCATAAGTTCCGCTGTACCTGTAATATAATCTTTAATGCCATTTATGCCTAAAGCTACTGCTACACAGTGCCTAATCGCATCAACAGAAATATTAGCAGAAGATGCCTCTTCTTCTATATCGGGATTTGATAACGAATAAATAAAAGACAATTCAGCACATTGATTATCTGAAAAATTAAGAACTGCATCTCTTTCATCTTCAGACATTGATAGCCACTCTTCTGATTCTGAAACTTTACGAATTAATTCTTCATGAAGTTGTCTTCCATTATGAATTAACGGGCTAAGTATTTCCTGTATTTGCAAAGAATCTTCAATAATGCCACTGCTATCTTCATTAGTTAACCGTGCAGTAATTTCCTGCATTACACTTAACGACACAAATTCCGTAGAAATCTTAAATTCTTCAGCAGCACTTTGGGAAATTTCTATTGCAGAAATAGCTTCATTGTCAAAGTTATGTTTTTTACATGATACAGTAGCAATGATTACTACAACAAATGTCAATAATACTTTTCTCATAATTTTTTGAGTGTAAATGGTTAAAAAATAAATAGATTTTTATACCACGAAAGTATTTTACTCTATAAAAGCCACAAAACCGTTTTTATGATATTTCTATCAGTTTTATGGATAAACTTTCTTGTTTTTTTGATAAAATGACTATTTTGCATTTTATATTACATAATAAACTACGAGAGCTAAGAAAACAAAAAGGGTTAACCCAAGAAGATATGGCTAATGCCTTGCATAAAAGTCAAAATGCTTATAGCCTTTTAGAACAAGGGAAAAGTAAATTAGATGCAGATTTAATACCTGACATTTGCAATATCTTAAACATTACTCCTATAGACTTATTTGATTCGGGTAATCAATTTACTTTTAATGATAAAGTTGAAAACGGTTATGCAACTTATATTCAAACACTCAATGCTACTCATCAGGAAGTTATTGATATGCTAAGAAAAGAATTAGAAGAAAAAAATAAAACTATTCAGCAGCTTTTAGCTAAAATCAGCTAAAAAATATTCTCAAGATGCTTATAAATTAAGCAGCCCTTGCTTTCTTCATCCAAGAAATTAAGCCTGCAACTGCTAATACAAGCAATACCACATATTGCAAACTTGTAAACACTAAGGTTTTTACAAAGTATAAAGGAATAGAGACAATATTAGTAGCAATCCACCACCACCAGCTTTCTACTTTTTTCTTTGCCATTAACCACATGCCAGTAAAAGCTGTTGCTGTAGCAAAAGCATCTGCAGCAGGAATGGCTCCCTCAAAAAAATATTTTTTCGCAACAGTTAATGCAGTAAAACAAACTCCAAATATTACAGCAAAAAACAACAACTGCTGTACCCATTCTTTTTTAGTGCTGTAAGTAATATGTAAAACATATTGATGACTTTGTTTGTCCTTTTTTGCCCAAAGCAACCAACCATACAAACTCATTACAGTATAATAAAAATTCACAGTTGCTTCGCCCAACAAATGATATTTAAAACTAATGAAGATGTACATTACAGTATTTACAAGCCCTACAGGATACACTAAAATATTTTCTTTTCTGCTAAACCACACACTTGCTATACCTGCAAATACTGCAACAAATTCGTACCATTGTGTTTGCTGTACTCCTGAAACTAATTGTTGAGTAAATATTTCAAAAGTCATTAGTTATTTTTTAAAAATAATTCTATTTGTTGAGGTACAATATTAAAACTCTTTCTGTGGTATTTGTTTAGTCCAAATTGCTCAATGGCTTTTCTGTGTTGTAATGTGCCATAGCCTTTGTTTTTATCCCAGCCATACATTGGAAATTCGTGGTGTAATGTTTGCATAAACTCATCTCTGTATGTTTTTGCTAAAATACTTGCAGCAGCAATAGGAGCAAATTTGCTATCTCCTTTTACAATACAATGATGTTTAATTTTTTTATACTGCAAAAATCTATTGCCATCAATCAGCAACAATTCTGGTTTTAATTTTAAATTATCTAATGCCTTATGCATGGCTTTAAAACTTGCTTTTAAAATATTTATCTTATCAATTTCATTATTATCAACCCTACTTACAGCATAAGCCAAAGCATTTTGCTCAATATACCATCGCAATTCATTTCTATCTTTTTCTTTTACTTGTTTGCTATCATTTAGTAAAGGGTGAAAAAAATGGTTGGGCAAAATTACTGTTGCTGCAAATACAGGACCTGCATAACAACCACGTCCTGCTTCATCGCAACCTGCTTCTGTAACTTTATTTTGAAAAAATTGTTGCAGCATAAAATCAATGCAATTTAATTGCTTTAGTTACTTTATAAAATTTTAATTTATTAGAAGCACATAATGGAGGTAATTTTTTGCATAAATTTTTTTAAAAAATAATGATGCCCATACAACTAAGAATTTTTTAGTAGTATCTTTAGTACATATACTTTTTAATAAAGCAAATTCGTTTTATTAAGTAGGTAAATTTTTGAGAAGATGAAAAAATATGTTGTAGGATTTTGGTATAGTATGCCTGTGCAATTATTTATATTTCACTTTCGGAAATATCCTATTTTCTTATTGTTATGGTATATTTTATTTGCAACTGTTGGCGGATTTTTTTTAAGCAATTTTGGAGCTAACTCTTTATTTCTTTCTCCTGAATATTACAATGAAGTAAGTTTTTTTAGTACCACAATTGTAGGCTTTGCTATTGGTATTTTTATTATGAGTTGGAATATTACCACTTTTATTTTACACGGAAAATATGTACATTTTTTAGCTTCTACAGCACAACCATTTTTAAAATTTTGTATTAACAATGCAGTGTTGCCCTTATTGTTTTTGTTGTATTATTTTTTTACTGCTGTTCAATACAATCACCTAAAAGAATTAAAATCTTTTGCAGAAATAATTGTACTCACAGGAGGTTTTTTATTTGGCTTTTTATTATCTATTACTATTGCTTTTGTATATTTTTTTAGTGCCGATAAAAGAATTTATAAAACCATGGCTCCTATTATTCAAGAAGCCAATAAAAATTACACTATTGCTTTTACTAAAAATCCTTTGCCAAAATCTAAACATGAATTAAGAATAGACTGGTTTTTTAGTGCAAGAATGCACTTACGCAAACCAAGAGATGTAAGGCATTATTCTCCTGATTTTTTAGAAAGTATTTTCAAGCAACATCACTTGGCTGCTGTGCTTGCATTTTTTATAGCTTTCATTGTGTTAATTGGTTTAGGTTTTGCTTCAGATGCAAAGCTATTTCAAGTACCTGCTGCTGCAAGTGTTGCTATATTTTTTGCTTTGTTAATGGCTGCTGTGGGTGCATTTTCTTTGTTTTTAAAATCATGGAGTATTTCTGTTATTCTATTGCTTTATATAGTACTCAATATTTTATATCAAAATGATATTTTAGATTTACGCAACAAAGCCTATGGCTTAAATTATATCAATAAAAAGGAACGACCCACTTATACTAAAGAAAGCATTTTTGCTTTAGCCAATAAGGATAGTATTGAAAATGATAAAGCTAATTTTATTAAAAGATTAGAGCAATGGAAAGCTAACCAACCTGAAGAAAAACCTGTGTTATACATTATTAATACAAGTGGTGGTGGTGTACGCAGTGCAACTTTTACTTTTAGTATGTTACAGCATTTAGACACTGTTTTGTTTCAGGGAAATTTAATGAAAAAAACGATGTTTATTAATGGTGCATCTGGAGGTTTGTTGGGTGCTGCATATTACAGAGAATTGTATTTGCGTAAGCTACAAGACAATTCTATTAACTTACAAAACCCTCAATACGTTGATGATATTTCAAAAGATTTATTAAACCCTTTATTCTCCTCTTTTGTTAGTAGAGATATTATAGGACCTGTACAAAAGTTTAAAAAATTTGGGTTTGAATATGCAAAGGATAGAGGCTTTGCTTTTGAAAGAACATTAAACACCAATACTCGTGGCTATTTGAATAAAAAATTAGAAAATTATAAAGAGGTAGAAGATAAGGCTATTATTCCTACTATGTTTTTTAATAATACCATTAGCAGAGATGGAAGAAAATTTGTTTTATGTACACAGCCTGTTCGTTTTTTTATGGCAGAACATAACAAAGCAAATAACAATCAACCAACGGCAGATATTATTGATTTTAATTCTTTTTTTAGAAAACAAAATAGCAACAATATAGGAGTGCTTAGTGCTTTAAGAATGAATGCAACTTTTCCTTATGTTTTACCTAATGTGTGGCTGCCTACAACTCCTGTAATTGATGTAATGGATGCAGGGCTTAGAGATAATTATGGGCAGGAAAACACTTTGATTTTTATAGATATTTTTAAAGACTGGTTAAAAGCCAATACTTCTAAAGTTGTAATAATAAAAATAAGAGATAGAAGTGTAAATGATTGGGACGAATCTAATAAAAACAAAAGTTTATTCAATGTATTTACAAAGCCTGCTTTTTTATTGCAGTATAATTGGTATAAACTGCAAGATTATTATCAGCAAGACCAGCTTGATTATATGAAAGAAAGTTATGGCAATGATTTAGAGTATGTAAACTTTCAATACGTTCCATCTGCAAAAGATAAAGAAGCGAGCCTTAGTTTTCACTTAACAACTGCCGAAAAAAAAGAAATTAAAAAAGCAGTAACCAATAAGGTAAATGTAGATGAGCTAAATAAATTAAAAACAGAATAGCATTTGAAAAAACAAAAAAGTTATTTGCTTTAGTGAAATATTTTTCAGTTAAAATAAATACCTTGAAAAGAGTTTAGATTTTTTTTACTAATAATTTTTTTTAATTCAGTATTATTAAAACTCGCTTTTCATTCTTATACCAAAAGCTGTATTGCCTGTGTGGTTTATGCCATATTCAAGCCTAAATACCAAATCGTAAATAGTAGTTATATCTAAGCCAACTCCAACAGAAGTTAAAAATATATTGGAAAATTTATCGCTAATATTTGAGTAACGATTATGGGCATAACCAAAATCGCCAAAAACTTTTGCATAGAAATTAAAAGGAATTCTTTCGTGTCCTTTTATTTTTATGGGGTTTTTAAAAACGTACTTAAACAATTTTTGGTATAAAGAATTATTGCTTACAAAGCCCGCCATTCCATCTATTACATAAGATTCATAAGCTCTGACATACATATTATTATAGCCCAATAAAGATTGATTGGTGTAAATACTTCCATCGCCCAATTTTACAATGCCCCAATTTCGTGTATAATAAAACATATTTTTATTTATAGGAATTGCATTAATTGTTTTAACTCCTATTTGTAATAAATTATTATCTATTGCAAAGCCACTATTGCTTACAGAAAGTTGATAGAAAAAGCCTTTTCGTGGAAATGGAATATAATCTAAGTTGTAAAATTGAGTCATTGCAGAAATAGAAATATATCCATTTTTGTTTAAGCCATTCGGGTAAAAATTGGGATTTAATTTTATAACTGTATCTGCAACTGTTTCGTGATTATAACCTAAGGATATGTAATAACGATACTTAGAATCTGGACGATAAGAATAAGTAAACGATGTTGTTACTCCTTCTCTTATAAAATTATCTAAACGTACACGATTTAGTTTATTACCTATTGTGGAGGCGTTTATTTCTTTTTGATTTACATAAGCAAAAGCAACAGCAAAACCATTTTTTAAATTTTTATTTGAAAACGGATTTGAATAACTAAATTGAATTTGCTTGCTATAGCCTGTAATAAGATTTAGTAAAAGTTTATCGTTTCTGCCACTTACATTAAAATGATAAAATCGTAATCCATAATTTACTCTTTCTAAGCTTGCATTGTGGTCATTAATCCATTCACTAAAATTTCTATCTGCTAAACTAAAATAAGGCAAAGGAAAAATGTACCATCTTTCTTTAACATCAATTTTTATAGTAGCAATATTATTGTTTAAATTTTCTACATACACCAATACATCTAAAAACAAAGAAGTATTCATTATTTGATTTTTTGCCAACTCCAATTTTGTAGTTAATTGGCTTGGAGTAAATTTTTCTCCAACAGTAAAGGGCACTTCACGAAAAATAATATAATTCTTTGTTCGTTTGTTTCCTTTTAAAATAATGGAATCTATTGTAAAATAAACAGAGTCTTTATTTGATAAAGTGTCTTGCGAAATATCAAATTTTAATGCGTTGGTTTGTGCTAAAGTGGTACCAATAAAAAATTGAAAAAGTAAAACAATAAACCAACACAAGTGCTTCATCTACAAAAATTTTTTAAGTGACTATAAATGTATGCTTTTGATAAATAATAATAACTAATAGTAAAAAAATATAGCTTAATTGGCAAATAAAAAAGAAGATAATTTTTACATGTTTAAATAAAACATAAGCTGGTTAAGGTTTTCCTTCAATTCGTTGTTGTACTGTTCTTCGCCAAAATAATAACGAACAATGTAATCGAACCTTTGCAGCGTAGCAATAATATCGCTTATTTCAAGAGTGTTTACTTTTATAGTTACGATAATTAATCCAGTTTCTTGTTCTATGGTAGTATTTAATTGGGTAATGTAAGCATCGTTTGTTTCAATTAATCTACTAATTTCTCCAAATGAAAAATGTCTTTTTTCTGTTTCTAAAACTATTAACCCTCCTGGTTCATTGCAACTTAAAAAATTGGCTGTAGCTTTTATTAGTTCAATGAGTGTAATTATGCCTTGCAATTCCTTTTGTTCATTTACAACTGCTACAACAGATAATTGATGTTCTGCTGCAATTTTTAAAGCTGCTAAATAATACTCTTCTGCTTTTACAGAAACAACAGCAAAATGATTTTGTAAAGCAGCAACAGGTGCATTTTCATCTGTATCCAATAAATCATCTTTACTTACAAGCCCTGCAAATTTTTCTTCGTACAATACAGGTAAATGTTGTACATCAAAATTTTCCATTAAATCTAATGCTGTTGCTACTTTATCTGATAAATTTATAGTAGGAAAATTGGTTTGTATTAATTGCTTTGCTAACATTTAATCAATAAAAAAATTATTTATGCTTAGTAAGAAAACCCTCTAAAATTATATTAAATTCCTCAGGAACTTCCATCATTGGAGCATGACCACATTTGTCAATAAAGTGTAATTCGCTATTTTTAATAAGTTTATTAAATTCTTGCCCTACAAAGGGTGGTGTAATAATATCATTATTTCCCCAAATGAGTAAAGTGGGTTGTTTTATTTGATTAAGTTCTTCTCCTAAATTATTTCGTATAGCACTTTTAGCTAAGGAAATTATTTTAATTACTTTTAGTCTGTTATTAGTAATTTCAAAAACTTCATCAACCAATTCTTCAGTTGCCATCGCAGGATCGTAAAAAGTAATTTCTGTTTTTTTGCGTATATATTCTTTATCGCCACGTTTAGGATAGCTATCACCCATTCCATTTTCAAACAATCCACTACTGCCCGTTAGTGTTAAAGTTTTAATTCTTTCAGGATGTTTTAATATATGTACTAAAGCTACATGCCCTCCTAAAGAATTACCTAATAAATGAATGTTGTTGTAATCTCTGGCTTCAATAAATTTATGTACAAATTTTTGTAAGCCTCCTACAGTTGTATGAAAAATATCCAACTCAAATAAAGGCAGCATGGGTACAATAACCTTATGTGTTTTTCTAAAATGCTCTATTAAATCTGCAAAATTGCTTAATGCTCCAAATAATCCATGAAGCAATAGTAGTGGCTCGCCTTCTCCTTCTTCTAAGTATTTGAATTTATCTTGTTGTTTAATTGTGTACTTCATGTTGGGGTTATTACATTATGCTAATTAAGGCTAATAAAAATAAAGTAAAATGATTTTTAAAATACTTATACTTTTTTAGTTTTTTGTTTTAAAAAATTCTCTCTGCCGCTAAGTTATTGTTTTTATAGAAAAAAGAAATTTTTTATTGGTTGAATAATGCCTAACAAAACAACCCATTCTTCTTGTTATTTAAGATGCTCTTGTAGCTACAGCATCAAAAAACATTTCAAGTTGATGAAAAGTATCTTTAAAAACAGGAATAATTTTTCCAACTCCATTGATAGCAAATGGGGCTAAAGGCTGTATAAATTTATAGGTTTTTGAAGCAAGAATGGTATCTTCTGAAATAAATTTTATTTCCTTTGCATAAAATAAAACCACACTAAAAACTGTTGTAAATAATAATAAATATAAAACGATTCCTGCAACTTTATTCAACCAACCCAAAGCCGCAAACTCCATAGTACGCTGAATAATTTTGGCTAATATTCTTACCAATATTACAGTTACAAACATTACCAATGCAAACGAAAGTATAGGCAACCATTGCATGGTTAAGTTTGCTTTTTCGTGTAAATAATTTGCTGTAACAGCACTTAGTTTTACAGCAGCTATTAAACCAATAAAAATAGCAATTGTAGAAAATATGGCTACTATAAAGCCTTGTGAAAATCCTTTAATAATAGCCCAAATAAATAAAGTTATTACAATGGCGTCTATTAGCATTATTGAGGGTTAAGCTAATAATTTTTTTACAGTTGTGCTAATTGCTTTTCCATCTGCCTTGCCTGCTAATTGCTTTGTTGCAATACCCATTACTTTTCCCATATCTGCTGCAGAGGTTGCCCCAACACTGTTAATTATGGTTTTTAAAATTTCTTCCAATTCTGTTTCGCTAAGTTGAGCTGGTAAAAATTTTTCAATAATATTAATTTCTTCTTGTTCTTTTTGGGCAAGGTCTGCACGATTTTGTTGATTAAAAATTTCCAAGCTGTCTTTACGTTGTTTTACTAAGCGTTGTAATAATTTTAATTCGCCATCTTCAGAAATGATGCCATTGGCACCAGGTTCGGTTTTTGCTTTTATTATTTCTGCTTTAATAGCTCTTAAGCCTCGTAAAGCTGCTTCATCTTTAGCTTTCATGGCTTCTTTCATTTCAGCCATTATTTTTATTTCTAAGCTCATACAGTAATTAATTTTAAATAATGAAGTTAATTTATGCTTTGTTTTCTTTAAATTGTTTTGCGTTAAATTTATCAATAAATTCTTTTGCAAATTTCTTTATATCATCAGTTAAGTCTTGATATTGAGTTGCTCTGCTGTAAGTATCTGCCATACCCATAAAAGTTTGATAAAAAAAATCTGCCATTTCATCAACCATCATATCTTTTGTCCATAAATCTATTCGTAAAGCTGCTTTTTCGTTGCCATCCCATAATGAAAGCATAACTGCTTTAGCAGGAAGTCCAGCTTCTGCACTTGTATTATTTGCACTCCAATTAATTTGTTCTGGAATTTTATTTTCATCTAAATTTACATCAATAGTGATTGTTGATTTTTGCATAATATAGTTTTATAAAAATTAAAGAAGGGCAAAGGTAAAACTATTATCTATTAACTGTTTGTTCTATAGTTTTGTAAAAAGATTGTACCGTATTTTCAAACGAAATTTTTGAAGATATTTTTCTTCCCTTTTCTATTAAATCGTTTCTTAGGTTTTCATCTTTATACAATAACATTAATTGTTCGGCTATATTTTTTTCGTCAAAAGGGTTAAAAAGCAAAGCCGCATCTTCAACTGTTTCAGGCAAGCAGCCTATATTACTGCAAGCTACAGGAATGCTGCATTGTATGGCTTCTATTACAGTAATGCAATAATCTTTTTTTAATGATGCATCAATAAGGGCATAAGCAGAAGCAGTAATTTTTGCTACATCTATTTCAGAAATATCTTGCAATAGCAATACATCTTCTTTGTATTTATAGGTGGCTAATTTTTCTTTTATTGCTACATCATCGTTTGTTGATGCTGCAATAACCAACAACTTCATACTGCTTTGTAACCTTTTTTTAAATAGTGAAAAGCCTTTTAATAATTGTATTAAATTGCTTTCTATGTGTGTGCTTCCTATGTATAAAAAATACTCATTGCCTGCTGCAAATACAAGTTTTGTTGCCTCTTTATTTTCTTGATTTAATTCAGTAAATATATTTCTTGCAGCAATTGGTATAGTGTGAATTTTATTGATTTCAACTGTAAAACTTTTGGCAATTTGTTGTTGGGTAAACTGGCTTAATGTAACAATAGTTGATGCTTTTTGCAGCCATTTTTTTTCGTAAAGTTTAAAAAATATTTTTTCTGAATGGGATAAAAAAGTTGTGTTGTGAATAAATGAAAAGTTGTGTACAATAATTATTTGAGGAGTTTTTATGGTAGCAATAGTTCTGCAATCAAAGTGTAGTACAACATCGGCATTAAATTTTTTTATGGCTTTTGCAAGTTGTATATCGTACCAATATTTTGCAGCAACTCCAATTTTAGTTTTAGAACCAATTATTTGCTGTGTTACATTATTTGCTTGAAACAAAGTTTTAGAAGAAGGAAAATCAACTACAATTAAAAATTCGTGTGTTGAATGGTTGAGTATTAAAGATTGCAATACATTATACATATATGCTTTGTAAACACTTGTATTGTGCATTAAAGTTATTCTTGTATTAATTGCAATTCGCATAGCAAGCAAATGTATATTATGCAACTGTAAATTATAACCTGTAAGGCTTTAAACACTTGTATTTGCTTAAAGTTTTCCAAATTGAGTAAAAGTGCAGTTCTTTTTTTATACAATGTGTGGATAAATGAAAACAGTAATGCCTAAAGAGTTTGATTAACTTTGAGGTATTGTAAAATTTATTTAGCGTATTCATGAAATACAATCAAACAACATTAAAAAAATTAGAAGCCATTCTTAACGAAAGTGAATATACCATTAGGTATGAAAGAGGAACATTTCAAAGTGGTTGGTGCTTATTAGAACTCAAAAGAGTTGTTGTGCTTAATAAATTTTTAGATGTTGAAGGTAGAATAAATACATTACTTGAATTAATTCCTCAGTTAGAAATAAGTTTTGATAAACTTACATTTGAAACTCAAAAACAATACGAAGAAGTAATGGCAAATGTTGTTATTGCTTAATTTTAAAATAGTTTTCTTCGTTTTATCTCTACGCCTTTTCTCTTTGCAATAAATTGCTTATTAAAGCACTTTTAGTTTCGTTGTACTTTTTAGCAGCAGCTATAAAACCTACAAACAAAGGTGCAGGCTTTTCTACAGTACTTTTTAATTCAGGGTGAAATTGTACACCAATAAAAAATGGATGAGTTGGTAGTTCAATAATTTCTACTAAGCCTGTTTCAGCATTTTTACCACTTGCTATCATACCAGCATTTTCAAAAGCTTCTAAATAATCATTATTAAATTCGTAACGATGACGATGGCGTTCGCTAATTTGCAAATTGCCATAAATACTGTGAGCCAAAGAGTTTTTATTAAGTTCGCAAGGATATGCCCCTAAACGCATGGTGCCCCCCATCATTTTAATTTTCTTTTGCTCTTCCATCATATTAATTACAGGGTTGGGCGTATTAGTATTCATTTCTGTGCTATGAGCATCTTTTAAGCCAAGCACATTTCTTGCAAATTCTATAACAGCCATTTGCATTCCTAAGCAAATTCCAAAAAATGGTAATCCTTGCTCTCTTGCATATTTTACTGCAATAATTTTTCCTTCAATGCCTCTTGAGCCAAACCCTGGTGCAACCAATAACCCATCTAATCCTTCTAATTTTTCTGCAACATTTTCTTCTGTAATAAATTCGCTGTGAACATTTACTACTTGCACTTTTACTTCATTCATAGCACCTGCGTGAATAAAACTTTCTAAAATACTTTTATAAGCATCTTGTAGTTCAACATATTTTCCTATAAGCCCAATAGTTACTTTTGCTTTTGGATATTTTAATTTATCTAAAAATAGCTTCCATTTTTCTAATTGAGGTTCATTGTATTCTTTGATATTTAACTTTTTTAAACAAAACAAATCCAATTTTTCACGAAGCATTAATAATGGCACTTCATAAATAGTACTTGCATCTACAGCCTCTATTACAGCCTCTTGTTTTACATTACAGAACAAAGCAATTTTTCTTTTTATGTCATTGCCTAAAGGCTCTTCAGTTCTACATACAATAATATCAGGATGAACACCAGTTTCGCTTAACATTTTTACACTATGTTGTGTAGGTTTTGTTTTTAATTCTTTGGCTGCTTTTAAATAAGGTACTAATGTTAAATGCACAACAACAACATCGTCATCTGGCAACTCCCATTGTAATTGACGAACAGCTTCTATAAAAGGTAAGCTTTCAATATCGCCAACAGTACCCCCCAATTCTGTAATTACAATATCGTACTCACCTGTTTTACCAATGAGTTGCATTCTACGTTTTATTTCATCTGTAATATGTGGTACAACCTGCACAGTTTTTCCTAAAAAATCGCCTGCACGTTCTTTATTTATTACTGTTTGATAAATTCTACCAGTTGTAACATTATTTGCCTGCGAAGTATAAATGTTTAAAAATCTTTCGTAATGACCAAGGTCTAAATCTGTTTCAGCTCCATCTTCAGTTACATAACATTCGCCATGTTCATAAGGGTTTAAAGTGCCAGGGTCAATATTTATATAAGGATCAAATTTTTGAATAGTAACCCTGAAGCCCCTTGCCTGCAATAGTTTTGCAAGACTTGCAGCAATAATTCCTTTACCCAAACTGCTTGTAACGCCTCCTGTAACAAAAATATATTTAGTCATATCTATAATTTAATAAAGAATAAAATTTGTATTAATCGTTTAGTTTTTATAAAAAATATTTACTTAAACGATTAACCGTTAACAGTAATTTAAACCCTTATGACCTTGTGAAATTAAAAGAATAAAATAGAAAATGTTTCAGAGGTCGTACAAAAGTAAAACAAAAATTCAGTAATAAAAATTGAAACTGTCTTTTCTGAAATATTTTCTTTTACAACTAAATATCTTATGAGTGATTTTTAAAATAAAAATTTTATTACGATGCTAATTCAAAAAAAGAATAAGAAACTAATAGTACATTTGCTATTCAATTTTTTTTAATGACTATTCATAAAGAGGGCTATCAATCTATAGGCATTGCAGCATTTATTTTTGGAGTAATTAATGTTGCATCTTTTTATTTTTTAACTTCCTCTATGCCCTGGTTGGCTTTAATTATTTTTATTGTTACACTTATTGTTTTGCTTTTTATTATTTCTTTTTTTAGAATACCTAATAGAAAATTAACGATAGATGATAACAAAATAGTTTGTCCTGCAGATGGGAAAGTTGTTGTAATAGAGGAAACTATTGATGAAGAATATTTTAAAGACAAAAGAATACAGGTAAGTATTTTTATGAGCCCTGCTAATGTGCATGTAAATAGAAACCCTGTAAGCGGAGAAGTGTTGTATAATCAATATCACAAAGGGAAATATTTAGTAGCATGGCATCCTAAAAGTTCTACAGAAAATGAAAGATGGAGTGTGGTGGTTAAAAATAATTATGGCACTATTTTGTACAAGCAAATTGCTGGTGCACTGGCAAAAAGAATTTGTAATTACACAAAAGTGGGAGAGCAAGTACAACAATGCAACGAATATGGTTTTATAAAATTTGGTAGCAGGGTAGATGTTTTATTGCCTGTGGGTACACAAATAAATGTACAATTAAACCAAGTTGTAAAAGGTGGTGTTACTGTTTTGGCAAGTTGGAAATAAGAATAGACATTTTTTATAAAAAGTCGGGCTAATTGAGTTTTTTATTTTACTGTAAATTGTAGCACATTTATAAATTTAGGTATAAAAGTGTTTTGTATTATCTAAACCCTTACTTTTACAAATTAAATTAACATTCTATCACAAAAAAAATACAATTATGAAAAAGTTATTCATGTTAGCAGCCTCAGTAATGTTGTTTGTAGGAGTAGCATTAGCTTGTGGCGACAAAAAAGATTGCAAAGGCGATAAAAAAGACTGTTGCAAGAAAGAAGCTAAGAAAGATACTAAAGATAAAGCTTGTTGCAAAAAAGATGCAAAAGCAGAAAAGAAAGCAGAGAAAAAATCATAAGAACAAAACCAACTGTATTCAAGAACAGCGTATCAATTTTGATACGCTGTTCTTATTTATGTAAAAAATATTTTCTTTTTTAAAGAATTAAATTGAAATGGATAAATAAGATGGATTATAACCTATTCAAGCACTTTGAAAAAGTATAATAAAGAGGCTTTTTATTTAGAAATAAAACTATTAGAGCTAATATTTTCTCTTTCTTCAAAATCGCTTTTTACAATTCGCAATGGAGAAACTTTTGATTTATTGGGTCTGGTAAGATAAATGGTATAAACGGCTGTAAAGAAAATAATTATCTGAGATAAAATTACCCAAGTAGTACCTAAAGGCAAAGCAATATAGGTAAGAAAAGCAAATACAACAGTACTTAGAGCAATAACTAAAGTAACTTGAGTGTGCGTACAACCTCTATCTAATAGAAAATGATGTAAGTGATTTCTATCAGGATAAAAAGGTGAGCGACCATGAATCATGCGTAAAGAAAATACTCTTAACGTATCTAACAATGGCATTAATAAAATTCCAAAACCCATAGCTGGTGCAGCTTCTATAGCTAACACAGGGGCTGTTTTAGCTGTAGAAATAAAATGAATAACTAAAATAGCATTTACAGCACCACTTAACATTGCACCAGTATCGCCCATAAATATTTTAGCAGGAGAATAATTATAAATTAAAAAACCAAATACACTTGCAGTAAATGAAAAAGCAAGTACGCTATAAAAAATATCTCCATTAACTAAAAAGAAAAAACCAAAAATGGAAGATGTAATAACACTAATTGTTCCAGCAAGCCCATCAACTCCATCAATTAAATTATAAGCATTCATTATAACAATAATGGTAAAAAAAGTTAAAACACAGCCACTTGTATAAGTAATGGCATGAATGCCTAAAAATCCGTGCATATTGGTTATTACCAAGCCAGCACCAAAAATTAAAATACAAGCTGCTATAATTTGCCCAAATAACTTTTTTACTGGGGATAAAACCAATATATCATCTTTAATACCAAAAAAGAAAATAACCATAAAAGAGGCTACGATATATTGAAAACCTTTAACTATTGAAATAGAACCAACAGCCATTAAAAAGCCCATCATAAATGCTACAAAAATGCCTAAACCTCCTAAAGAAGAAATTGGTTTTGTATGCACTTTTCTTTCATCTGGAATGTCGTACAACTTCTTTTGGTTGGCTACAGTAATAATTACAGGAATAGCATAAAACCCTACAGCAAAAGAAATTATTACACCTAAAATTATTTGTTCCATACAGTTATAGTAAGTGTGAATAAAGTTTTTTAGTTAGTAATTCAACTAAATTTTATTCTTAATAGGGGAGTTAAGATTACAAAAATAGCTTTTTTATATATAAAAACAATAAAAAGTGCAATTATTAAATAAAATTATCTTTAAATCAACAAAATATACAT
>JAIXLB010000005.1 GCA_026931905.1 Chitinophagales bacterium | reverse complement strand
GAACATAATGTTTATTGCAACAATGCTTGGCAGGTTGCAAAAAATTATTATGAACAATCAAAATATACAAAAAATTACAACAATTTATTTAGTTAAAAACTATGATTATTTTAGGTATTAATGCATATCATGCAGACTCATCTGTTGCTATTTTTAAAGATGGAATTATGATTGCTGCAACAGAAGAAGAACGTTTTAGAAGAATAAAACACTGGGCTGGTTTTCCATCTATGGCAATAGAGTTTTGTTTAAAGGAAGTAGGAGTTACTCTGAAAGAAGTAGATCATATTGCAATAGGAAGAGACCCTAAAGCAAAATTTTTAAAGAAACTTTTTTTCTTTGCACAGCACCCTGTTCACTCCATAAAATTTGTTGCAGAAAGATGGAGTAATCAAAAACAAGTAACAAGTATTGAAAAAGAATTAGCACAACTTTCTGGATTAGATGAAACTGAAATAAAAAATAAAATTCATCAGGTAGAGCATCATAGAAGCCATTTAGCAAGTGCCTTTTTTGCCTCACCTTTTGAAGAAGCTGCTTTGCTTAGTATTGATGGCTCAGGCGATTTTTCAACAACCATGTTAGGCATTGGAAAAGGCAATAAAATTGAAGTAATTGATTCTGTTGATTTCCCTCATTCTATGGGAATTTTTTATACAGCTTTTACACAACTTTTAGGCTTCCCTTATTATGGAGATGAGTATAAAGTAATGGGTTTAGCACCTTATGGCGAACCTAAGTATGTTGATAAATTAAGAGATGTTGTTTTATGGAAAGACAATGGATTATTTCAATTAAACTTTGCTTATTTCCGTTCAGCAACACAGGGCTTTATAAAATATGAAAACAATTTGCCTATTGTACCACCATTATTTGGTAAAAAAATGGTTGAAGTTTTTGGAGCAGAAAGAAAAAAAGATGAACCATTATCACAATACCATAAAGATGTAGCAGCCTCTGTACAACGATTTACTGAGGAAACCATATTTCATATTTTAAAAAGGTTACATAAAAGAACAGGACTTGATAAAGTTTGTATTGCTGGAGGTGTTGCACAAAATAGTGTTGCTAATGGTAAGTTAACAAGAAACACACCTTTTAAAGAAGTTTATATTCCCTCGGCAGGGCATGATGCTGGTATTTCAATGGGTGCTGCTCAATATGTTTATCATCAAATATTTAATAAACCAAGAGTAGCTCCAATTTACAGTGCTTATACTGGAGCAAAATTTTCTAACGATGAAATTGAAGTTTTATTAAAAGCAAAAAATATCAACTACAAAAAATACGATGATGAAACTTTGTACAATGTTGTTGCAGATAGATTAATTAATGCAGGAGTGGTAGGTTGGTTTAATGGTAGAGCAGAATTTGGTCCAAGAGCTTTAGGAGCAAGAAGTATTTTGGCTGACCCCAGAAGAAACGATGCTAAAGATTTATTAAATGCAAAAATTAAACGTAGAGAAAGTTTTAGACCTTTTGCACCAAGCATTTTAAAAGAATTTGTAGAAGAATATTTTGAAGTAAATGATATTGTTCCTTTTATGGAAAAAGTTTTTCCAATTAAAAAAGAGAAACAACATTTAATTCCTGCTGTAACACATGTTGATGGAACAGGAAGATTACAAAGTGTAGATAGTAATACATCGCCAGCTTATCATAGTTTAATAAAAAATTTTTATAACAAAACAGGAGTTCCTATCTTGCTAAATACTTCTTTTAATGAAAATGAACCAATCGTTAATTCCCCCCTCGAAGCATTGGATTGTTTTCTTAGAACATCAATGGATATGTTAGTGTTAGAGAATATTGTAATAGAAAGATAAATTAATAAATGAAAGTCTCCATCATAACTGCAACTTATAACAGTGCTGCTACTGTATCAGATACTTTATTATCTGTAGAGAAGCAAACTTATTTGCAGCATATTGAACACATTATTGTTGATGGACTTTCAAAAGATAATACTTTAAATATCATTCCTCATTTTAATCATGTAGCAAAAGTTGTTTCTGAAAAAGATAAAGGCATTTACGATGCCATGAACAAAGGAATTGCTTTAGCCAATGGTGATATCATTGGCATTTTAAATTCAGATGATTTTTATGCCCATGAAAATGTAATTGAAGAAGTTGTGAAACTGTTTAATGAAACGAATTGCGATGCAGTGTATGGTGATTTAATTTTTGTTCATCCCAATAATCCTAATAAAGTGTTACGCAAATGGATTGCAGGAAATTTTAATGCCAATATGTTCTTAAAAGGATGGATGCCACCTCATCCTACTTTTTTTGTAAGAAAAGAAGTATATGAAAAGTATGGTAAATTTAATCTTACATTAAAAAGTTCGGCAGATTATGAATTGTTGTTAAGGTTTTTGTACAAGCATAAAATAAAAGTAGAGTATTTAAGAGATGTAATTGTAAAAATGCGTAGTGGTGGTCAAAGCACAAAATCCATAGCAAACAGAATTAGAGCACACAAAGAAGATTATATGGCTTGGAAAATAAATAATTTAAAACCAAAATGGTTTACACTTTTATTTAAACCAGCACGAAAAATTAAACAATTCCTTTATCCAAGAATTTAATTACTAATTTCGTTTTTGAGTTTATTTTCAAATTAATATTGCATAATGAAAGTTTTTCTTTTTACCATTAGAGTTTTCTTACTAATAGTTTGTATTTCTTTTGTATCAAATGTGGCAGCACAAAGTGGCTCATTACAAGAACTTATCAACAGCAGAGATTTATCAAACTTTAAAGTAGAAATGCTGAAAGATGAAGACATTATTAAGTACAAAACCTATTTGCAAAATGCAGGAATTACTGAATCGCAAGCAGAGCAAATGGCACTACAAAGAGGTTTGCCTTCTTCCGAAATTTTAAAGTTAAAAGCAAGAGTAGCAAGTCTTCAATCAAAAACTACTTCAATAACAAAACCAACAACCAAAGGGCGTACATCTACAAAAGATATAGATTCTTTATACACCAATAAATCTATTGAAACAAAAAATGAAAATGAAATAAAACCAGAAGATCAAATTTTCGGCACAGATTTATTTAACAACAATGATTTGCGTTTTGAACCAGATTTAAGAATAGCCACCCCCAAAAACTACATCATTGGTCCTGATGATGAAATTGCAATTGATGTGTATGGTTATCAAGAAACCAATCCAAGACTTACCGTTTCGCCAGAAGGGTTTATAAATATTCCCAATGTAGGTTTTGTTTCAGTAAATGGCTTAACGGTTGAAGCTGCTACAAAAAGAATTAAAGAAAAAATGATTAAGAATGGTTATGCTGGTGCAGCAACAGGGCAAACAAAAATTGAAGTTAGCATTAGTAAAATAAGAACTATTAAAGTTACAGTAATTGGCGAAGCTCGCAAACCAGGTAGTTATAATATATCCTCTTTATCATCACTATTTAATGTATTGTATGCAGCAGGAGGACCTAATGAAAAAGGAAGTTTTAGAGCTATAGAATTAATAAGAAACAATAAAGTAATTAGCACTTTAGATGCTTACGATTTTCTATTAAAAGGTATTCAACAAAATAATATAAAATTAAACGACCAAGACGTTGTAAGAATACCAGCAGCCAATATTTTAGTAAAATTAAAAGGAGAAGTAAGGCAACAAGCCATTTATGAAATGTTGCCCAACGAAAATCTTAACAACTTAATAGATTTTGCTAAAGGCTTTACTGCTAAGGCATACACAGCATCTGTAAGTGTTTTAAGTTTTACAGATATTGAAAGAAAAATTCAAGACATTAAAAAAGAGGCTTTCAATACTTATACACCAAACAATGGAGATGAGATAACAATAGGAAAAGTTTTAGAAAGATACAGCAATCGTGTGGTAATAGATGGAGCAGTGTATAGACCAGGACATTATGAATTAACACCATCATTAACCTTAGCACAATTAATTCAAAAATCTGATGGATTAAAAGAAGATGCGTATAAAGATAGAGGCTTATTGTACAGAGTAAATGAAGACTTATCCAAGCAAGTAATTGATTTTAATTTAAACGATTTAAAAGGAAATACTTCAAAAGATATTGTTTTACAAAAAGACGATTCAATAGTTATAGCTTCTGCTAAAGATTTTTATGAAACCTATACTTTAACAGTAGATGGAGAAGTAAGAAAGCCTGGTGTGTATGAGTATTACAAAGGCATTACACTAAAAGGGTTAATATTTCAAACAGGAGGTTTTACAGATGCTGCAAGTGCAAGACGTATTGAAGTAGCAAGAAGAATAAAAGGAGATGCCAATAATTCTACTGCTATTGCACAAGTATTAGAAATAACAACAGAAAAAGATTTAAGCATTAAAGGTGATGAAATAAAATTAGAACCTTGGGATGTAATTATTGTAAGAAGCAACCCTGGTTACAAACCTCAAGTTACTGTAAAAGTAGAAGGAGAAGTATTATATCCTGGTACCTATGTATTAGGGAGCAAAGAAGATAAAGTAAGCGACATTATAAAACGTGCAGGAGGCGTAACACCACATTCAGATAAAACAGGAGCTTTTATAACTCGTATTAATACAAGTGCTTTAAAAGATGAAGCTGCAGAAAGATTACAAAAACTAAAAAAGGCAAGCGATACATCAACACAATTAATAGATGACTTAACCAAACCTACTGTAAAAATAAGTTTACGTTTAGATGAAATACTAAACAACAAAGGCAATGAATTAGAAAACATAACACTCTTAGAAGGCGATGTTATTCATGTACCTAAACAAAGAAATGTGGTACGAATAAATGGTGAAGTAATGTTTCCTACCGAAATTGTATATAAAGAGGGAGAGTCGATACATTACTATATAGATAAAGCAGGTGGATTTACAGAAAATGCCAGAAAGAAAAAAGTAACAGTGTTAAACTCAAATGGTAGTGCAGCAAAAACAAAAAGGTTTTTATTTTTCAGAAATTATCCAAGTGTATTACCAGGTTCAGAAATTTTAGTACCGAAAATACCTGAACGAACTAACAAAGGTTTAAGCACTGCCGAATGGTTGGCAGTTGCCAGTGGGTTAGCTTCTTTGGCAGGTGTAGCAGTAGCAATTATTAATGTAAGTAGAAAATAATTTATTTTAAAACAGAACCTATTCTAAATTTTTTTAAAAGTGAGTTTAGTAAACCCTGAAGAAAAGGTTGTAACAGCCAATCAATTAATTTCTAACATTAAATATTGGTGGAAGTTTTTATTATCAAAAGCAACACTGATAATTGGTATAGCTTTTTTGGGAGGTGTTTTAGGAGTAACGTATGGTTGGTTTCAAAAACCAAACTATAAAGCAGAGTTAACTTTTGCTCCAGAAGATGCTAATCAAATGGCAGGTTATTTAGGTATAGCTGCACAATTTGGCATTGATTTAGGTATGGGCGGAGGAAATTTATTTGAAGGAGAAAATATTACAGAGTTATTTCAAAGTCAAACATTAATTGCCAATACACTATACACTAAAGTAAATATTGGTGGAAAAAATCAAACTTTAATGGCTTATAAAATAGCCAGTAAATATAAAAAAAGTAAACCTGTATTAGACTCTATTGAAAAATATAAAATAGATTTTAATCAGTCATTTCAAAATAAAGAAATGGGTGTGAGGTATGCCGATAGTTTAGCAAAACTGATTATTAAAGCAACTGCAAAGTCTTTAGCTGTAAGCAAAGTGGATAAAAAATTAAATATTGTAAAAGTAAGTTTCTCAGATAAAGATGAGGTATTTACTAAAACATTTGTAGATGAACTTACACAAAATGCTATTATTTATTATACAGAATATAAAAGTAAAAAAGCAAGACAGAATGTAGAAATTTTACAACATCAAGCAGATTCAGTTAAGAGTATGTTATTTGGAGGTATTGGCGATGTTGCATCATTAAACGATTTGAATGTAAATCCAAACAAACAAGCTGCAAGAGTTGGTACTCAAAAACGAACTATTGATGTGCAGGTTAATGGAGCTATTTATACAGAAATTTTAAAAAACCTTGAGTTAGCAAAAATTACATTAAGAAAAGAAACCCCTTTTATTCAAGTAATTGATAGACCTTATTATCCATTAGAAAAGAAAAGACTTGGAAGATTAATGGGCGGCTTATTAGGCGTTTTTCTTTTTGGTTTTGGTACAGTTTTCTTTCTTGTAGTTAAAAGAACCTTTAAAGAAAAATAGCTCTAAAATATATTTCTTTCCAACTATAAAATTGTAGTCATATTTCAGCGAAAAGTATTAAACACAGCATTTCATGGATGTTTATTGGACATTCATTTTTTGCTTTTTCGCAATGGATACAATTATCTGTAATCACTAAATTTTGTTCTCCACTTGATTTAGGTATATATACTTTAGGCTTAGCTATCATTGGTCCCCTTTTTATTTTTGCAGGCTTACAACTTAAAGCAATACAAATTACAGATGTTTCGCAAAACTGGAAATTTCACGAATATTTTACTTTAAGAATTATTTTTCTTGCTGCTGCAATTATTTTCATTCTTCTTTATTCTTTTCTTTTTTCAAAAGAAAATCTTACCTTCTTTTTATTACTTGCTCTTTTAAAAGTTTTAGAAGGAATTTCTGAAATTATGAATGGGCAACAACAACTTCATGAAGACATGAAAAAAGTAGCTATTTCTAACATTTTAAGAGGTTTTTCCATTGCTCTTGGAATTTTTGTTGGAATTTATTTTTTTAAAAATATTCTCACAGGGTTTGTAATTGCAATTGTGTGTAATGCTGCAGTTGTTATATTTTATGATTATAAAAATTGTACTACATTATTATCGGGCAAAAAATTAATTTCATTTCTTGACACTCGCTACAAATTACTTACTTTAAAAGCAATGCCATTAGCCATTGTTGTTACATTAATTTATCTAAATTCAAATGTTGCAAAATATTTTATTGAAGTAGTTAAAAGTACTGTAGAACAAGGTATTTACTCTACAATTGGTTTTTTTATTGTGTTAGGAAATTTGGTAAATAATGCACTGGGGCAAGCAATAACACCAAGGCTTAGCAAATATTTTGCTGAAAGAGAAATGAAAAAATTTAACCAACTTTCTAAAATGTTTGTAATAGCTAATATTGTGTTAGGAATTGCAATTGTTATTGTTGTTCACTTTTTTGGGAAATATATTTTAACTATTTTCTTCAACGAAACAATAGCACAGTACAGCCAGCTTTTTACTTTGTTTATGGTTGCAGGCTTATTATTGTATTGTGTATCTTGTATTGGTTATATTCTTACAAGTATGCACTATATAAAGCAACAACCTATAATTCATGTGGTTGGATTTTTAACCAATGTATTGTTTTGCTTTTTATTAGTTAAAAATTATGGATTAAATGGTGCTGCTTATGCTTGGATAATTTCATTTCTTGCTCAATTAGTTATTAGTATTTTATTATTAAAAAAATCGTACAGTACAATAGCAAATTTTACTGTTAAATAATAATGCACTATACGTTTTCTCAATATTATATCTATGTAATTTTTGTTGCTGTAATGGCTGCATTTTCTTATTTGAATAAGTTAAACAGAACAGAAGTTTTTTCTTTTTTCATGTATGCAATTATGCTCTTGTTTGCAGTACTAAGAATTGATACAGGAGCAGACTATTCTACCTATATTGAAATGCACGAAGAAGCAGGTAAAAGTTATTTTACCGATTTGTTTTCTTTTACTGAACCTCTTTATTTTTTACTTCTAAAAGTTTTGTATTTATTTTCAGATGATTATTGGCTAATGTT
Organism: Chitinophagales bacterium; assembly: GCA_026931905.1. GTDB lineage: Bacteria > Bacteroidota > Bacteroidia > Chitinophagales > Chitinophagaceae > UBA1930. The sequence continues at coordinate 177 of JAIXLB010000005.1, read as the reverse complement.
TGCTGTTGTAGCAATTATTATTTATACTATTTTATTTTTAGTTGTTAAAAAGCTATCTATTGATCCAGCACTTTCTCTATTACTCTATATATTGGTTGCTTATTATTTTATTTCTATTAATCAATTAAGACAATCTATTTCGTTAGTAATTTTCTTGTATAGCATTTCGAGTATTAT
>JAIXLB010000008.1 GCA_026931905.1 Chitinophagales bacterium | reverse complement strand
GCAGGTTTTGATTTTCAAACTGCTTACAAATACATTAAACAAAATAAAAAGGCTTATCCAACTTTTACCCCCAATAATTTAATTTATGGTAGTTTACAAGCTGTTGCAGGTACAATTCCAAAAGGTTATCAATGGATAGCAGGATTGTTTGGTGTAAAAGGAAGTATAACAGATGGTTTAAATACTGTACACCATTTTGTAAACAGCACACACGATCCTTGGGCAAGATTAATGTTTAATGAAGCATCTTTTTTATACTGCTATTTAAAATTTTATTTAGAAAATAAAAAAGACGAAGCCTTAGATTTTATAAAAGATAAAAAATTAGATGTAGTAAACAATTATTTATTTACTTACATGGCATCTAACCTTAGTCTTAACAATAAAAAAATTGATGACGCTGCTGCAATTATTCAAAACAGAAATAAATCTTCCGAATATTTTTATACCCCAGTTTGGGATTTTGAAATGGGTTTTGTGTGTTTGTATAAAATGCAACCTGCACAAGCCATTCATTATTTTGAAAATTATTTAAGCAACTTTAAAGGTAATTTTTATGTAAAAGATATTTACCAAAAAATAAGTTGGTGCTATTATTTATTAGGTAATACAGCTAAAGCAGAAGAAGCAAGAAAAAACTGCATTTCAAAAGGCACAACAGTTTCAGAAGCTGATGGACAGGCTTTGAAAGAAGCTAAAAGAGGTAAATGGACGAACACTGTTTTGCTTAAAGCAAGAATTTTAAATGATGGAGGGTTTAATAAAGAAGCTATTCAAGTTTTGCAAGGAAAAAGTACCAGCAGTTTTAAAGATATTGCAGAACAATTAGAATTTACCTATCGTGTAGGAAGAATAAACGATGATTTAGGAAATGATAATGATGCTATTGCTTTTTACTTAAAAGCTATTGCTTTAGGAAAAAACAGAACAGAATATTATGCCTCAAGAGCTGCATTGCAAATAGGAATGATTTACGAAAACAGAGGCAATAAAAAAATGGCTATTCAATATTATGAACAGTGTATTGATATGGATAATCATGATTATAAAAACAGTTTAGACCAAAGAGCAAAAAGTGGAATAGCAAGATGTATGGGAGAATAATTAACTTTCATTTTTCTGAAAAACATCTTGCATTAATTTAGCAACATAATAATAATTATGCTTAACAAACTGCACATTCAAAACTATGCTATCATTGATGAAATTGAAATAAATTTTTCATCTGCATTAAATATTATTACAGGAGAAACAGGTGCTGGAAAAAGTATTTTAATGGGAGCTTTAAGCTTAATTTTAGGCGAACGTGCAGATACTTCTGCTTTATTGAATAATAATAAAAAGTGTTTTATTGAAGGTTGCTTTACTGTTCAAAATAAAAAAGAAGTGAAAAGTTTTTTAGCAGCCAATGATTTTGACGACAACCAAGAATTGGTGTTAAGAAGAGAAATTGCAGCATCTGGAAAAAGCAGAGCTTTTATAAACGATACACCTACTACTCTACAACAATTAAAACAATTAGCCTCCTTATTGGTTGATTTGCATCAACAGTTTGATACTTTAGAATTAGGCAATTCAAATTTTCAAAGAGAAGTGGTAGATGCTTTAGCCAATCATTTTACAACACTCAATAATTATCAAACAGTTTTTTACCAATGGCAAGAATCAATAAAAATTATTGCAGCATTAACAGAGCAAAAAAATAATTTTAATAAAGAAGCAGATTACAACAAATTTTTATTGAACGAATTGGATGAGTTGCATTTAAAAGAAAACGAATTAGAAGATTTAGAAAATGAACTTCAACTTTTAAGCAATAGCGAAGGCATTAAAAATGCTCTAAACAAAGTGTATTACGAATTAAAAGAAAACGCTGCAACACCTATTGTTACTACATTAAAACAACTTACACAACAATTACAATCTTATTCAAATTACCATAAAGATTTACAAACTATAATTGACAGATTAAATTCTGCACAAATAGAATTACAAGATATTGCACAAGAAACAGAAAACATAAACAACCATATTGGTTTTGATGAAAAAAGAATAGAAATCATAAATGAAAAACTTTCTATTGGTTATAAACTTTTAAAAAAACATGGCGTAAAAACAACTGCTGAACTTTTAGAAATTCAAAAAAAAATAGGTACAAAACTTCAAGCAGTTTTAGAAATAGATGATAACATTTTAGCCAAAGAAAAAGAAGCCACTGAATTATTAAACAAAGCAGAAAAATTAGCTTCTACACTATCACAGGAGCGAAAAAAGCAAATAAGTGTTATAGAAGAAAAAGTAAATACACTACTTACACAAGTAGGAATGCCCAATGCAAAATTAAAAATTACTTTAGAAAATATTGCATTAAACAATTTTGGTAAAGACCAAATTGAATTTTTATTTGATGCTAATAAAAGCAATCGTTTTGAAGCAATTAATAAAGTAGCAAGTGGTGGAGAGTTAAGCAGGTTAATGCTTTGCATAAAAAGTTTAGTAGCTCAAAGTATAGATTTACCAACCATGATTTTTGATGAAATTGATACAGGAATTAGTGGCGAAGCTGCAAAACAAGTAGGTATTATTATGCAACAATTAGCAAGTAAACGTCAAATAATTTGTATTACACATCAGCCACAAATTGCAGGAAAAGCCAATGCTCACTTTTTTGTGTATAAAGAAATAATAAACGATGCTGTAAAAACCAATATTCGTTTGTTAAACAATGATGAGAGAATTGTAACTATTGCAAAAATGCTTAGTGGCGAAAAGCCAAGTGTGGCAGCTTTGGAAAGTGCTAAAGAAATGATGAATTAAATTTTATTTTCTCTGTGTGGTGCTTTGTTTAAAACTCCATTCAAATAAAAATTCTGCTACTTTTTCTCCCTGTTCATTAAAACCTACAGAAGTACAAATTACAGTAGTAGGTTCATTGGTTTGTATAGCAGTTTCTACAGCTTCAGTAATTTTCTTACCATCATAACATTCAAAAGAAATTACACCAACAGCTTTTTTATAAAACGATGCTTTTAAATTAACAATAAGCATACTCACTGTAGGATTTCGTTTATATACATTACCATTGGCTAAAATTCCTGTACTTAATTCAGCAGCCATACTCATTACAGCAAAATACATAGAACGAAATGGGTTTTGATTAATCCATTTATGTTTTACAATTACGGTTGCAGAGTGTTCATTTAACTTTTTTACTTGTAACCCACTAAAAAAAGCCATTGGCAATTTTGCCAATAAATACAATCTAAACTTAAACTTACTGTTTACTAATTTTTGAAAATTATTGAACTGAGTATTCACAGAATAAAATTAAAATCTTGGGTAAAATATTTTAGTTGCAGTTATTTTTTACAGGTATAAATTTTTTCAAACTTAAAACAAATTTAATCTTATTGATAATTTGTAAATGGTTTATAATTTTTATTTCATTTTCAGTTTATCCACAAAAATTAAATAATGGGTACAAAACACGTTTGCCAACTTAATATAAACACACGATTTTGCACTTCATTAAGAAAGAAAAAATAATATTTGTTCTCACTAAGCTGTATATTCTATGTACCAACTAAAAAAGAAAGTTTTTTTTATTATTGCAACTCTACTTTTAAGTAGTAGTTATGCTCAATATTCAAAAATAAATAATGACCCTGACGCTGCTTACAAAGCAGCAAAAGAGTTTTGGCAAAAAGAGCAATACAGTCTTGCCTACCCTATTTTTAAACAGCTTTATAATAGTGGAAATTATGCAAGCAATTTTCCTTTGCATGCACAAGAAGATTGTAAATATTATGTGCTTGTTTGTGGTTTAATGCTCAATGATGCAAGCATAGAATCAATGGCAAAAGAATACGTTTTAACTACAAACAACGCTATTCATGCAGGAAGTTTAAATTATTATTTAGGAGAATATTTTTACAGAAAAAAAGATTTTGCCACAGCCAATAAATATTTTGAAAATGCTTCCATAGATAATTTAAACAACCATGAAATTGCACAAATGAAATTTCATCAGGCTTATGGATATTTTTCTAACCAAGAATTTACAAAAGCAAAACCTTTATTCAATGCAATTAGGCAAATAAAAGATAATCCCAATTACATTGATGCTAATTACTACTACGGTTTTATTATGTTTTATGAAAAAAAATATAAAGAGGCATTGGCAAGTTTTACCATAGTAGAAAACAATGAGTCTTATAAAAATATTGTACCATTTTACATTGCAGAAATTTACTACTTTGGAGGAGAACGAGATAAAGCAATAGATTATGCAAAAGCAGCCTTACAGAAAGGAAATCAGTTTTACGAGTTGCAGTTAAAACAATTAGTTGGTCATGCTTTATTTGAAAAAAGAGAATACAAACAAGCACTTCCTTATTTAGAAGATTATGTAACAAAATCTACCAAAGTAAGAAGAGAAGACATGTACGAATTGGCTTACTGTTATTACGAATCAGAAAAATACAATAAAGCAATTGAAGGTTTTAAACAATTAGGTGGTAAAGAAGATTCTTTGGCACAAAATAGTATGTATTTATTAGCAGACTCTTATTTAAAAGTGGACGATAAAGTAGGTGCAAGAAATGCATTTCTTTTTTGTGCATCAAACAGTAACAATGAAAAACAAAAAGAAATTTCTTTGTTTAATTATGCAAAGTTGAGTTACGAGTTAGGCTATTTAGATATTGCTCATAAAGAATTAAAATCATTCATTAAAACTTATCCAAAATCTTCTTTTATAAACGAAGCAAAAGAATTACAAGTAGCTGTGTTAGCCAATACAAGTAATTATAAAGAAGCATTAGCATTATTTGATTCTTTACCTCAACAAAGTGATAATATCAAAAAAATATATCCTAAAATTTTGTATGGCAGAGGTGTAGAATTTTTTAATGACCAACAGTTAAATGTTGCCGATGATTTATTTTCAAAAGTGCTGCAAGTGCCCTATAATACACAGTACATACAGTTTGTATATTTCTGGAAAGGAGAAATTGCCTATAGAAATGGTAAAATAGATGAAGCTTTAGATTTTTTCATTAATTATTTAAAAAGCCCACGCACCAATGAAGAAATAAATGTTTCTAATGCACGTTACAATGCTGCATATTGTTATTTGAAAAAAGAAAATTACAAAACAGCATTAGACCTTTTTCAGCAAGTAGTAATTGATGCTTCATCATCATCAACACTACTCATTCAAGATGCTTATATACGCAGTGCAGATTGTTTTTTTATGTTGAAAAATTTTACACAAGCCTTAAAGATGTATGATGAAGTTATCAATCAAAATTTAAGTCAGGCAGATTATGCAATGTATCAAAAAGCAATTATTGCAGGAGCAAATAACAAGTTGTCTGAAAAAATTACTTTACTACAAAGCATAGCAGTTCGTTATCCAAATTCTTCTTTAATAACTGAAGCCTATTTAGAAGTTGCCAATACTTATTTATCTCAAGAAAAATGGGCAGATGCTATTCCTTATTTGGATAAAGTTTTAAAAGACAAAAAAGCAACAGCTTTTCATCCACAGGCTTATTTAAAATCTGGCATTGCTTATTTTAATATGGATAAAAATAAAGAGGCATTGGAATTGATGAAAACATTGGTTGTAAAATATCCTAACTCACCAGAAAGTGATGATGCAGTAGAGTACATTAGAAAAATATTTGTTGAAGATCAAAAGCCAGGAGAGTTTGTAACATTTATGCAAGAAAACGGAAAACCTGTTTCTTATGTTGAGGCTGATTCATTAACTTTTAAATCTGCTATTTTACGTTACGAAGCAAGAGACTTTGTAAATGCTAAAAAAGGGTTTTCAGAATATTTATCAAAATTTCCTGATGGGCGTTATGCTATTGAAGCAAATTATTTTTCTGCCGAAATTTTCATTTCAGAAAAAAAATATGAAGCAGCTTTACCTTATTACAATGCAGTAGCAGCAAAAGCTCCAAACATTTATGCTGAACGAAGTGCTTTGCAAAGTGCAAGAATTTATTATTTTGATAAAAGCGATTTTGTAAATGCAGAAAAATATTTTAAGCAAGTAAAAGAATTAACCACACAGCAAGAAAATAAATTAGAAGCCATGCGTGGTTTATTACGCTGTCAATACAAACAACAAAAATGGACTGAAGCTGTTCCTAATGCACAAGATTTATTAAAAGAAAAAGGAATTGCAGCAGAAGATAAAATGATGGCAACTATGATTATTGCAAAAAATTATCACTTAAACAATAATCTTACAGAAGCCATTACAGCCTATAAATCTGTAATTGCTATTGCAAAATCTGAGTTTAGTGCAGAAGCTCAATACAGAGTGGCAGAAATTTTATTAGCACAAAATAATTTAACTCAGGCAGAAAAAGCAGGCTTTGAAGTTATTAAAAAATATGGCTCTTACGAATATTGGGTTACTAAAAGTTATATTCTTTTGGGCGATGTATATTTTGCTCAAAAAGATTATTTTAATGCAGAAGCAACTTATAAAAGTGTAATAGAAAATGCCAATATACCTGAGTTAAAACAAGAAGCTGAAACAAAATTGGCTGCAACTATTGAAGCAAAAAATAAAACAAATAAAGTTGAACATCAATAATATTATTATGCAAAAGCAAACAAAAATATTTTTCCTTTTTACAGTATTCACTATGTTTTTTAGCGTATCGCTCCATGCACAAAAAAAAGCAAATCAAAAAAAGAATACTAAAAAAACTGTTACAAAAAAAGCAACAGCTAAAAAGACAGTAGCTAAAAAAACAGTAACTAAGAAAAACAATAAAAGCACAACAACAACTGTTGAAACTTCTAACCCAACTACAACAAAAGAAACAACCACTTTAAATAAAAAAGATACTACACAACCCGATGTAGTAATTATTTATGCTGCTTTTAAACCTTCTTTGCGTAATGCTGCAAAACTAAATTTTACTGCTGCATCGCCTGTTGTAGATACTACAAAAATTAGTTTAAAATACGTTGTTCCTGCACAAAATTTATTATTCTCTTATCAACCTGTGCCCTTAAAACCATTAGCCTTATTTGTAGATTCTTCTTACAAATGGAATAACAACATGTTTGTAAAACTGGGCTATGGTGGTTACAGTACTCCATATATTGAAACAGGTTTGAGCTTTGGCAATGGAAAGGAAAAACTAACCAGTATTTATGCTATGCACACCTCTTCAAAAGGCAATTTACCTTTTCAACAATTTGGAAAAACCAAATTAAATATTGCTGGAAATTATGCTGTAAATGCTGCACATGAATTGTATGGCAAATTGTATTACGACAACAACACACAATACCAATATGGGTATCAACCAAGCACTTTAATATTTGATAAAAATGATTTAAAACAACAATTCAATAGCATTGGGCTACAAATGGGTTATAGAAGAAAAATACCCAACACTTATGGCTTAACTTATAATCCTTCATTACACCTCAATTATTTTTTTGATGCAAAAAAAGCAGGCGAATTTAATGTTATTGCCAAAGTGCCTATTGATAAAACTTTCAATGAAAATTTAAAATTAAATGTTGCTTTAACTGCCGATATTACTGCTTATAAAGACTCTTTAAAAACCATTAATAACAACCTTTTTTATTTAGATGTTGCAGCACAATATCAAATAAATAAAGTAAAACTAAACATAGGTTTACAACCTGCTTTTGATAACAGTGAAGTAAATTTATTACCCAACATTACTGCTGAAGCAAAATTGATAAACGATAAATTTTTATTTCATGCTGGATTTACAGGACATTTTGTAAAATATAATTATTTAAACTTAGCAGCTTTCAATCCTTACATGGCACAGCCAGCTTATTTAGTAAACACAAAAGTTACAGAAATATATGCAGGATTTAAAGGAGCAGCAGGTAGTCATTTAACTTATAATGCAACCGTTGGTTTTATAACTATGAAAAATATGCCCTTATTTGTAAATGATGCTGTTACAGGTAAATCTTTTTTAATGCTTAATGAACCTACATTACAAGGCATAAAACTAAGAGGCGAATTTGGCTATAACATTCAAGAAAAATTATCCATTTTAGCAGGGGCAACCATTTATCAATTTACAAAAAGCACTAATGAAAAACCTTATGGCATAATGCCTGTAGAAATTTCTGGAAGTTTAATTTGGAAAGTTTTAAAAGATTTGCATATTAAAAGCGATGTATTTATTTGGGATGGTGTAAAATATTTATCTAAAACAAATACTACAGAAAAATTAAGTGGAGCATTTGATTTGAACTTAGGTGCAGAATATACTATAATGCCAAAATTGAATTTATGGCTTCAATTCAATAATTTATTAGGCAATAAATACCAACGCTGGAATCAATACGAAGTTTTAGGTTTGAATGTTGTAGGAGGTGTTGTATATTCGTTCAGATAATTGAATGAAATGTACCCAAGTATTTACAAATATTTTTTATTGCACAAGAAGTTGAATATTCCAGGAATTGGTTGTTTTGTTATAAAAAATACAACTGCAACTTTCAACGAAAACAACAGTGTTATACAACCACCAATTGCTGCAATATCTTTTAATACTGAAACAGCTTTAGCAGATAAATCTTTTTTCAAATTTCTTTCAAATGACTTGCATATAAACGAAGTAGATGCCATAAAACATTTTCACGATTTCGCTTATCAATTACAAAATGGTATTGCAAGAACAGAAGGAATTATTTTACCAGGAATGGGAATATTAAAAAAGCAACCCACTGGAGGTTATTTTTTTGAAGAAGAAAATTATGCAAAAAAATATTCGCCTGCTATTGTTATTGATGTAAAAAATGCTGGTTTTAATAAAGAAAAAATTACCTCTCACCAAACAACATATACATTGCCAGATAATGAAAACTCATTACAAGATGAAACCCTTACCAATGAAGCATTAGAGGAAAAATCTGCTAAAGATTATTGGTGGATTTTTGCTATTGTTTTGGCTGTAGTGGGCATTGCTGCTATTGCATATAAACTTTATTCAGGTAATTAATTAAAAGAAAAGCATACAACATTAATTTATAATTTTACACTCTCCATTTCATTGATATTTTTAGAACAAATGAAGATGACAGAAAAAGATTATTATAGTATTTTACGTTTGCCTCCAAGTTGCACCATAGCCGATATAAAAAAAACTTATAGACAATTAGCTTTACGTTTTCACCCTGATTTATACAAGGGAAATTCTACCATTTTTAGTGATATAAAAGAAGCTTATGAAGTATTAAGTAATGAAGAATTAAGAAAAAAATATCATCAAGAAAATAATTTAGCTTACACAAAAGAACAACCTGAAACTATTGATAGCATTCTATTACACAGTACACAACTTTTAAGGTACATTAATAATTGTAACAGTTTTACAACTGAATATGAATTAATAACAATTTATCTTCAACAACTATTACAAACAGATAATATAAAAATTATACAAAGCAGTAATGACACTCAAAAACTTAGACAAATAGAAACCAATATTTTACTTATTTGCCAAGCATTACCTTATCAACAATTATTAAGTGTACAAGAAACCATACATGCTGTTTTCCCTTTAAATAATGCTTACTATCAAGCATTAATTACTCAAAAAAAGCGAACAATGTTTTGGGAAAAATATGCTGTACTATTTGCTATATCAACAGCTATTGTATTGTGTGTTGCAATGGCTTTTATAGTTTAATTTTTTTGTTTAGAACAAATATTAATTAAAAAATCACATCACTTATTTCTTAAAAAACGTATTTTCAACGCAATAAAAATACCAATATGAGTACTAAAGCAACTGTAGGAATTGTAATGGGTAGCGATAGTGATTTACCTGTAATGCAAGCTGCTGCTGAGTTTTTGCAACAATTAGAAATTCCTTTTGAGCTTACCATAGTTTCGGCACATAGAACTCCTGAAAGAATGTTGCATTATGCCTCTACTTCAAAACAAAGAGGCTTACAAGTAATTATTGCGGGTGCTGGAGGTGCTGCTCATTTACCAGGTATGCTGGCAAGTATTACAACCTTGCCTATTATTGGAGTACCCATAAAAAGTTCAAACTCTATTGATGGCTGGGATTCCATTCTTTCAATTTTACAAATGCCTAATGGTGTACCAGTTGCAACTGTTGCTTTAAATGCTGCAAAAAATGCTGGAATTTTAGCTGCACAAATTATTGCTTTACAAAATAAAAAAGTGTCAAAAGCCTTAGAAAATTATAAAACATCTATGCAAAATGAGGTGCTGAAAAAAGTAAAGCTAACTTCTAAAAAATGGAATAATGAATACGATAAAAAATAACTTATTGCTATATGCTGTATTTTATAGATAGAATAATTTATTCATCATTTTTTTAAAAAATTTAGCTCATTTTTTTTATCTTAGCAACAATATGTTATCAGAAATAAAAGTTGCTATTGCAGATGATCATAAAATTTTTAGAAAAGGTGTAATAACTTGTTTACGCCAATACCCCAACATAAAATTTGTTTTAGAAGCAGATAATGGAGAAGAATTAATTAATAATTTAGAACAAACAAAACCAGATATTGTATTGATGGATTTAAGAATGCCAATAAAAGATGGTATTGAAGCCACAAAACATATTAGTAAAAACTTTCCTGAAATTGCAGTATTAGTGCTTACTATGCACGAAGAAGAAAAGTTTATAACACACTTAATGGAGAATGGAGCTAATGGATATTTACTAAAAAATGCTGATCCTTCTGAAATTAAAAAAGCTATTATAGAAGTAGTTACTAAAGGATATTATTTAACCAATTTTGTAAATAGAATTCTTTTAAAAAGAACGCAAACAAATGTAAAAAATGCTCCTTCTCTCTCTACTGAAATAAAAATTAATGAAAAAGAAAAAAATGTACTAAGATATATCTGCTTAGAATTTACCAGTCAGCAAATTGGCGAAAAAATGAACATAAGTTCTCGTACTGTTGAAACAATTAAAGAAAGATTAATGGAACGTTTTGGAACTAAAAATACTGCTGGATTAGTATTTTTTGCTGTTAAAAACGAATTAGTAGAATAGTAAAAAATCTACAATTATAAATGCTTTTTAAGGGTTAAAAAAGCATTTATAATTGAATAATATTGCTTATTACTTCAAAGAAAATTTTAAAAAGTAACAGATTCTTGAGTTGAGGAATGTTCAGATTCAAATATTTCATTTAGTTCATCTTCAAAAAAGAATTTACTATTACCAAATGCAGGTTTTAAATCATCCAACCAAACAGCGTCTTTATTGTATTCAGCAAAAAATGGCCTTGCAGCCCAGTTTGGGTTTCTGCCTTGCAAAAATCTAAAAACTAAAAACTTTTTTTCGCCAGTTTCATTTACGCCCAGCATTTGAATTTTGCCTGGCATTGCACTCATACTTGGACCTCTAACAGTTCTACAAATTCCACTTACTTGCTGATAAGCCTGTCTAAAAATATCCCATGCTTCTAAAAGAGTAACTTTAAAATAGTGCTGTGCTCCAGTATCTCTTGCAATAAACATATAATAAGGTACACAATTAAGATTTACTTGTTTACGCCACATTTCTGCCCAAACATTTGGATCTGCATTTATGTTTTGCATAACTGGAGATTGAGTTCTTATTTGTGCACCAATTGAAGTAATTCGTTCAATAGCATCTTTTACAGCCTTTGTATCTAATTCCACAGGATGATTAAAGTGTGCCATGATAGAAAGATTTCTGCCACTATCAATAATCTTTTTAAATGTTTTCAAAGTATCCTCAGAATCTTCATCAGTTAAAAACTTGTAGGGCCAATAGCCTAAAGCTTTTGTACCAATTCTTATAGTTTGTAAATGTGTAATATCTGCTTCTATAATTGCATTTATATAGTTTGAAAATATTTTATTTTTCATAACCATAGGATCTCCGCCAGTAAAAAGTAAATCAGTTACTTCAGTATGTTTTTGTAAATATTTTATTAAAAGCTCAGTTTCTCTCATACCAAATTTCCATTCATCCATACCCACAAATTGGGGCCACCTAAAACAAAATGTACAATATGCATGACAAGTCTGTCCTTGACTTGGAAAGAAAAGTACAGTTTCTCTATATTTATGCTGCATTCCTGTAAGTTTTTGACCTTCTATCATTGGAACATTATGCTCTAATTGTCCTGCAGGATGTGGATTTAATTCAGTTCTTATTTCATTAGCTATTTTTTTGATTTCGTCTTTTGTAAGATTATTTTCTAAAGCATTTTTCATTTTATTGTAATGTTCTGGCAACAACATTTCTTTTCTAGGAAATGTAAGTGTAAAAATGGGGTCTTCAGGAACATTATCCCAATTTATAAGCTCATTTACTACATAATTATTGGTTTTAAATGGCAATACATGACTTACAATAAAAATTTCGTTTTGCTGCTCTTCACTCAATTTGTCAATTTGAGGAATTTGTTTAAAATTATGTTGCGAATAAGCAATATAATTAACAGCATTACTACCTATTGTTTCTTTTAACATAGTGTAAATTTTAAGATAAAAAAATGGTTAAACGACTGAAATTGTAAAAATTAAAAACAAGACTAATAAAAGAAATGCTTAAGCAATTGTGTAATGTCGCTGTATTACAAATTAAAGAAAAAAAATGTTAAACCTACCTTAATGTATTGGGCTAAAATTAAAAAAAAACAATTAATACACTTTCAACTCCTGCAAATAATTTTTTACATAATCATTTACGCCTTGTTCTAAAGTATAAAAAGAATTGGTATAACCTGCATTGAAAAGCTTATCCATATTGGCTTCTGTAAAATATTGATACTTGTTTCTTATATCTTCAGGCATATCAATATAATTAATTTTGGGAGCTAAATGCAATCCTGCAAAAGTAGCTTTTACCAAATCTTCAAAAGTTCTTGCCTTACCTGTACCCAAATTGTACAAACCATTTTTATAGGTTTGCCATACATTATTTTGCATGGTTTGCATTATCCAAAAAATAACTTTTACTACATCTTTTACATAAATAAAATCTCTCAGTTGTTTACCATCTTCAAAATCTGGTCTATGACTTTTAAACAATTTTACAACTCCTTCTTTTTTAATTTGATTGAATGAATGCCATATAACACTTGCCATTCTTGCTTTGTGATATTCATTGGGTCCATACACATTAAAAAATTTTAAGCCAGCCCAATGCAAAGGTTGATAGGATTGCTTTACAGCCCATTTATCAAACTCATTTTTACTAACACCATAAGGGTTTAGTGGTTGTAATTTTTCAATAATTTCATGGCTATCATTGTAGCCCAATGCACCATCTCCATAAGTTGCAGCAGAAGAAGCATAAACAAAAGGAATATTTTTTGCAACACAATATTTCCAAAGTAAAACAGAATAATTATAATTCAACTCTCTATGTATTTCATAATTAAATTCTGTAGTATCTGTTCTTGCTCCTAAATGAATTACAAAGTTTATAGTAACTTCATTTTTATCTAACCAATTAAATAAATTATAACGCTCTATAGTTTTTACAAACTTTTTATTTTCCCAATTTTTTCTTTTGGTTTCTACGCCAAAATCATCTACTAAAAATAAATTTTCGTAGCCTTGTTCATTCAAATATTGCACCATGCAACTACCTATAAATCCTGCTGCTCCTGTAACTAAAATGTTTGCTGAATTATTAGAACTATTCATGTAATATAAATTTTTAAGCTAAATATTTTTCTATTGCAGTATCATATTTTTCTTTCCAAGCAATACTGTTTTCAAAGTTTTCATTATTTATTTTTATTGCACTTGTTGTAACAACTCCTAATTCAGTAAAAGCAATATTTGCTTGCGTAGCTTTTGCTTGTAATTGCTGAAAATTATTTTCAGAAACGGTTACCACTACTCTACTTTGTGCTTCTCCAAACCAAAAAGCATCTTGTCTTATACTATTATAATTACTTACCTTGTTAGTATTTATTTCAAAACCTAAATTATTACAAAAGCCTTTCTCCATCAAGGTTATCATCAATCCACCTTCACTAATATCATGTGCAGAATTAATAATTTTTTCTTTTATTAGAGTAGCAATAAATTGTTGTACATTAAATTCTTCTTCTAAGTCAAAAGCAGGTGCTGGAGAAAATTCTATTCCTTTTATTTTATGCAAATATTCACTGGAAGCAATATCATTTTTTTGTTCCCCAATCAACACAATTTTATCGCCTGCATTTTTAAAATACATAGTCATTTTATTATCAATATCATCTACAATACCAACCATGCCTATTGTTGGTGTAGGATAAACAGCACCATTAGGATTTTGATTATAAAAACTAACATTACCACCTGTAACAGGAGTATTGAATTTTTTACACGCTTCTCCCATTCCTGTTACTGCTTTTACAAATTGATAATAAACTTCAGGGTCATAAGGATTACCAAAATTTAAACAATTTGTTACACCTATAGGCTCTCCACCACTACAAACAATATTTCTTGCTGCTTCTGCAACAGCAATCATTGCACCAATGTATGGATTGGCAAATACATAACGACTATTACAATCTACAGTTACAGCCAATGCTTTGTTGCTTTCTTTTACTAAAACAATAGCTGCATCGCTTGGCATATTGGTTGAAGTATTTGCTGTACCAACCATACTGTCGTATTGTGTATAAATCCAACGCTTAGAGGCAATATTTGGATTTTGAATGAGTTGTTCTGTTATGGTTTTTAAATTTGTTACATCTTCTATTGCATCAATATTAAATGCATTTATTTGCTCAAAATAGGTAGGTTCTTTATATTCTCTTGTGTATTGAGGAGCACCACCACCCAACACCAATTCATAAGCAGGAATTTCAGCTTCCAAATTTCCGTGCATATAAAATTTTAGCAAACCATCGTTTGTAACTTCTCCTATTTCGCTTGCACTTAAATCCCATTTTTCAAAAACATTTAATACCACTTGCTCCATGCCTTTTTTCACAACAATCAACATTCTTTCCTGACTTTCACTCAATAACAACTCCCAAGCTTTCATATCTTTTTGACGTGTAGGAACTTTATCTAAATCAATTCTCATACCTACACCACCTTTTGCACTCATTTCTGCTGTACTACAAATAATTCCAGCAGCACCCATATCTTGCATACCAACAATAGCATTGGTATCAATTAATTCCAAACAAGCTTCTAATAACTTTTTTTCCTGAAAAGGATCACCCACTTGCACTGCAGGTAATTCTTGTACACTTTCATGAGTAATTTCTGCACTTGCAAAACTTGCACCCCCAATTCCATCTTTGCCTGTTGCACTTCCTACAAAAAAAACAGGATTACCCTCACCAAATGCAGTAGCACTAATCATTTTGTTAGCTTGCATAATGCCTACACTCATTGCATTTACTAAAGGATTGGTGTGATAACAATCTTCAAAATAAACTTCTCCTGCAACTGTTGGCACACCAAAACAATTTCCATAATGACCAATACCATGCACAACACCTCTCAATAAATGTTGTGTTTTTTTATCTGCTAAACTTCCAAAACGCAAACTGTTTAAAGAAGCAATTGGTCTTGCACCCATCGTAAAAATATCTCTTTGAATACCACCAACTCCTGTTGCTGCTCCTTGAAAAGGTTCTAAAGCACTGGGATGATTATGACTTTCTATTTTAAACACAACGCCATAACCATTTCCAATATCCATTAACCCTGCATTTTCTTCACCTGCTGCTACCAACATTCTACCTCCATCTCTTGGCAAAGTTTTCAGCCATTTAATAGAGTTTTTATAACTACAATGCTCACTCCACATACCACTAAATGCACATAACTCTGTAAAATTTGGGGTACGACCTAATTTTTGTTTAATCAACTCAAACTCCTCTTCTGTAAGCCTAAGTTGTTGAGCAGTTGTTGCAGTAATTTCCATTATATTTTTTTTATGAAATAAGCCTATGAACAAATATTTTACACCTATTGCGTCGCACACTTGTACGTTTAGTACACTATTCAACTTTTTATGCTGCAAAGGTAAGTAACCAAAACTTCAAGACAAGAGTAAATACCCAAGTGTTGATAAGAGGAGTAATAGAGAAATTGTAAATAAAAAATGCAGGGCAAAAACGCCTGCATTTTTTGTTATCACTTTAAAATTCCGTACAATAAGAAAAAAATATTTTCTATTTTTTCTTTTCGTCTTTTTTTAACTTTTCAGCGTCTGCCTTTTCTTGTTCTTGAGCACTTTTTTCTTCACGTTTAACACCTTTGGCAGTTTCAACAGTAGCTGAATCGTCGCTTAATTTTGCAGAGTCTTGCTGCACAATTGTAGGGTTTTGATTAATAACTGTATCGCCACCAGATGATGTGCTGGCTTTGTTTTCATGAGATGAGCAAGCAGTAAAACTTATAGTTATCGCTAATGCAATAATAAATAGTACTGGTTTCATTTTATTAATTTTTTAGTGTAATGAAAATGCGAATTACAACATAAATCTAAGTATAATTTTTACAATTATCACTTGAATTTGCCCAGCATTGTAATGCAATTTTCAAGTACACATACTATTCAGTAATAATTAAAGATTTGGGCTTAATTTCTACCAACTCCAAATCAAAAATTAATTCTTTCCCTGCAAGTTGATGATTAGCATCTAAGGTTACAGAATCTTCCTTAACTTCTACAATAGTTACAGGAAATTGTTGTCCAGTATTATTACTCATGGTTAATTGTAAGCCAACTTCAGGAATTAAATCTGGCGGAAATTGTGCTTTTGGAAAATCCATAATCATATCAGGATTTTTTTCTCCATAAGCATCTACAGCAGGAATATTAATTGTTTTCTTTTCACCAACAGACATACCCATTACACCATTATCAAATCCAGGAATTACCATACCGCTTCCTATTTCAAATTCTAAAGGTTCTCTGCCTTTACTACTATCAAATGTTGTTCCATCTGTTAATTTTCCATGATAATGGATTTTTACTGTATCACCTTTTTTTGCTTGTTGCATTTATTTTATTTTAAGTTTTAAAAAATGTGTTATTCAAAAATGATATTCAACACAATTAGGGCAGCAAAATAAAGTTTTATATTTTACTATTTGTATTAATTTAAAAATTATGCTTAAAAGCTGTTAAAAAACGTATATTTTAGAGTTGAAATGTGATAAAATAAATAGCTTCAATGCAATACAACTTTGTATATTTAAGTCCATAAAAAATAAAGAGACATTTTTATAAGTTTTTTTAATAAAATGCGTTATTATTTTTCACGAAGTTAAAGTATTGATGAAACTTGTTTTATTAAGCATACTATTTTTAAGTGTTTTGGCAAAACCTGTATCTGCACAATTTTATTTAAGAGGCGAAATAAAAGATGAAAAAGGTAATGTATTGCCAAATGTAAAAATAAATTTATACTCAAAAAATGCTTATTCTTTTTCTTATAAAAGTGGTAGTGCAGGCACTTTTGGAATTCCTACTAATTTAGAAGTTGATACTATAATATTATCATTATTAGGTTATGAGCCTTTAAAAAAAGCAGTGAATGTAAGACAATATCAAAGTTTTGTTTTAAAAATGTTATCAACTAATCCAAACAAAATTAAAAATGGGTTATGCTCTAAAACAAAGCAATTTTTTTCTGAACAATATAATTTGTTATCAAGCAATGGAGAAAGTTATAGTAGTTTGGTTGAAAATGATTTTTTTAATACTTCAAAATATCCTGAAACAGGTTTTACTTTAAATATTGACCGAGCTTCTTACAGCAATATCAGACGATTTTTAAACAATGGAATTAAGGCACCTACCAATGCTGTACGAATAGAAGAAATGCTCAATTATTTTGACTATAAATTTGATAATAATAATGCACAAGATGCTAAAAATAAATTTGCTATTCATCATTATTTAACCACTTGTCCTTGGAATAATAAAAGCAATTTATTGTTTCTACACATTAAAGCCCCCAAATTAAATTTAGATACATTACCACCCAGTAACCTTGTTTTTTTAATTGATGTTTCTGGCTCAATGGATAAACCCAATAGATTGCCACTTTTACAAGCATCCTTTAAAAAATTGGTAGATAATTTAAGAGATATTGACTATGTAACAATTGTAATTTATGGTGGCGGAGTTGCAAAAGTTTTAGATGCTACAAATGGCTCGGAAAAAGAGGTTATTAAAAATGTTATAGATTCTTTATCGGCTTCTGGAGATACTCCTGGCGAAGCTGCTATACAAACTGCTTATGCTGCTGCTGCAAAAACATTTATACCTGGTGGTAACAACAGAGTTATTTTGGCTACTGATGGAGATTTTAATGTTGGCGTAACATCTGAAAAAGCTTTACAGGAACTTATTACACGATATACACAAAGTGGCATTTATCTTACTTGTTTAGGTGTAGGAATGGGAAATTATAAGGATAGTAAATTAGAAATTTTATCTAAAAGCGGCAAAGGAAATTTTGCTTACATCGATAATTTATATGAAGCAGAAAAAGTATTAGTAACTGAGTTTACAAAAACAATGTATGCTGTAGCCAATGATGCAACTTTAAATATTTCTTTTAATGCAAATAATATTAAAGAGTATCGCTTAATTGGTTTTGATAACAGGGTTGCTGCTATTGTAGATAAAAATAGCGAATTAGAAGGAGGAGAAGTGGGCAGTGCTCATAGTATGATTGCCATTTTTGAATTAAAAGGATTAGAAAATAATATGGATAGTAGCATCAATATTGGAAACATTGAATTACAATATAAATTAGTAGATAATAACCATATAATTTTAAATCAAAATTTAGCCATTCAAAATACTATAACGCTTTTCAATAACGCTTTGCCTTCCATAAAATTTGCAACATCTGTAGCCATGTTTGGTTCATTGCTCAAACAATCAAAATATGCAAATGATTATGACTTTATAGATATTTACAAAATAGCATCCTCTGCCATTAGTGCTAATGATTATGCCAAGCAAGAATTTATAAGACTACTCCAAACAGCTGAGAAATTATACAATCCTAAGAAAAAATGGCAAATTAAAAATAACAGATAATTGATTTTAAAACAACACCTCTTCTCTAATTTTTTGAGCCATTTTTATTACCAAAAACTATTCATAAAAATTGCAGCATTTGTTAAGAAAAATTGTCTTACTTTTAGGGAGTGATAATAATTTGAACTCCCTATGACTGAGCAAATCTTAATAGAAGGATGTATAAAAAATGATGCATTGTCTCAAAGAGAGTTGTATAATAAATACAGTTCAAAGATGTTGGGCATCTGTTACAGATTTGCTTATAATAAAAATGATGCACAGGATATTTTGCAAGAAGGTTTTATAAAAATATTTTCTCAAATTCATACATTTCAAAACAAGGGTTCTTTTGAAGGTTGGGTTAGAAGAATTATTGTAAACAGTTGTATTAATTATATTAAAAAAAATAAAAAACATTCCGATAATTTGGATTTAGCTTATGCAGCTAATATTCATGCAAAACAAGATAGTTTATCTACTATTTTATTAGCCAAACAAGTTGTAGAATGTATAAGATTATTGCCAATAGGATTTAGAACTGTACTTAACTTGTATGCAATTGAGGGGTATAGTCATAAAGAAATTGCTGAAATGTTAGAAATACAAGAAAGCACAAGCAGAAGTCAATATACAAGAGCAAAAGGTATTTTAGAATCTATTTTAATTAAGAAAGGAATTATTAGTAGTAGCAAAGACGAATTGAACTGGATTGCAAATTTAAAATAAACACTTTTAAAATAAGTGATGAACAACAGATACGATAAGGATAATTTTGAAGATTTTTTACAAACCGAATCCGATAATTTTAACTCTTTCCCTGATTCTAAAGTTTGGAATAATATTTTCAATGAACTGCATGCAACAGAAAGTTGGCGTGCCCTTACTATTGTATCTTTATTAATTATTATTGCACTGTGTATATCTACTTACATTTATGATAACCCTGTAAAACCCAATTATACTGCTGCTTTAATTGGTTTTAATCAACAAAAAAACACAAGCTCTACTACCTCTACTCAAAATAATGTATTTGCAACCAATATTTTTCCTTCTAATTACACTAAAAAGCAATTAAATAATTTATCAAGTTCCTCTATAGTTCATGTTAAGAGCAATGTTAAGCAACTTACGAATTTAACAACTACAACACAACAATTAAATAATCTACCATCATCTTATTTAATTGCTGCCAATAGTATCAATAATTTCAATAATCTACATGCTTTAAATACCAATGAAAGTGAAAGTAATTTTATTGAAAATATTACAGAACCCTTTACAACTGAAAATAACCTACCACAAGAAACTAAAAAAAATATTCAGTTAGTTGGTACACAAAAATTAAGTAATAAAATTTTCAGTAACCAACTTTTAATAAATAGTTACAATAATTATACAACAACCCCTATTACAGTAAAACGTAAATCTTCTAAATTTGAATTGCAAGTGTATGCTACTCCAAGTATAAGTTTCAGAAGATTAGTTGATGATAAATCTCGTATTCTAATAACATCAAAAGATGCTAATACAACTTCACTTCCTACTCAATACTATACAAATATTAATGATGTAGTACGTCATAAACCAGCATTAGGTTTAGAAGCTGGTGTTGGTATGCTTTATAAATTGAATAACAAATTAAAATTTAGAACAGGCTTACAATTCAATATTCGTAAGTATTATATTGATAGTTATAAAAGCGGAACAAGTATTGCACAAATTGCCATTATCTCTAACAATGGCTTAGATACCATAAATCAAATTTCTACACAAAGCACAACAGGTAGTAGTTTATCAAGTATTTTAAAAAATAGTTTATACCAAATTTCTATTCCTTTAGGTTTACAATGGCAATTACTCGATGGCAAAAAATTTGGAATAAGTTTAGGTGCAAGTATTCAACCTACATTAACGCTTAATAAAAATGTTTATTTAATTTCTACAGATTATAAATATTATACTGATGGAAATTCTTTCTTCAGAAAATGGAACTTTAATACAAGTTTAGAAATCAATTTTACCTACAAGGTTGGCAGCTACAATATATTTGTTAGCCCACAAGTTCGTTACCAACATTTACCTACCTACACAGATAAATATCCTATTAAAGAATACAGGTTAGACGATGGTTTAAGAATTGGTTTTACAAAAGAAATTTTTTAATCTACTTGTTTACTCAATAATTTTCTTTTATACAGTTTATCTATCAACCAAAATACTACCCAATAAGCTATTAGTATAAATGGATAAAAAATAATAATTAAAACATAATACCCATGCCAGTTACTTGCATCTTTACCAATAATATTATCTATTACAGAATAGGAATTGATATAGATGAATAAATAAAGAAAAGGAACAAGAAAACTACCAATAATTACTGGTGCAGAAAACTTTTTGGAAATATTTTTTCTTCTATACCAAATTACCCAATACAAATGCAGTAACATTAAAATAATAGAAAGAATTACAGCAATACCAAAAGGTTCTAATGAAATCAAAAAAGCTGCTAATGTATTAGGTTTGGGCTGAAAATTTATAGTAATAAAATCTGATGGTAAGTTTTTAAAATTCCAAGTATGGAGGTTTGATATTTTATTTTCGTTAGGCAAACCTAAATTAGTAGTATAATCATTTACACTACCCTCTTGTTCAATTTTTATGGTAAGGTTCGAGAAAGATTGCCAATACTTTGCAGGCGAAAGCGAATAATGAAAAGAATATTTTTTAACCCAATCCGATTTATCAATCCATGCTTTTGCAACATACTCAACTCTTATTACATGATTCCCTTTTTCAACATCTATTTCAAAATATTTCAAGTCATTTATTTCGTAAGATGCTCTTTCATTTCTATCAAAACTTATTGCAACTTTAGTTGAATCGTTGCCATTTTCATACAACTTTAAAAAAGAAGATTGATCAATATTTAATTCAGACAAACTTTTAACAGATACCGGTTTGTTATCAACCCAAACCATAAAATTATCTTTATAATCTTTTGCATAAAACAACAAAGGCATTTGCTTACCAGCTACATTGCTTTGAATGTTGTACTCTACAATATATTTTGCTGTTGTAAAATCTTTATTAATTTTTATAAAAATATTTTCCGAAGTAATATTTATGTTTTTACTGGATATTGCTGAACTTGATATTGTTCCTGGATTTATGGGAGAAGCCATATTTGCAAAAGCCAATACAGAAAAACATAAAGCAATAGTTAATAAAAAAATATTTTTACACATAGCCAATAAGTTTTAATTAGATATTAATTTCTATAAAAGAAAAATAGTAACCCTGCTGGTATAATATTTTTTCTTAAAATTATTTAAAATACTTTCGTGCAATTAAGTTATAAATATGAAAAGTACAATAATTATTTTTATCATGCTTGTTGCTGTATTTGGCTGTAAAGAAAAAAACAAACAAACTCCTGTTGTTGCTACCCAGCAAGTAAATACAGATACACTGCCTTTTTATCCTTACATTTCAGCTATAAAAAATGAAGCAGATAGTTTAGAAAAAAATAAAACTAAACTGATGCAAACCTTTACCAACGAAACTGGTAAAGAAATAATAAGCATAATAAACAATAACGATTTTAAAAGTATAGTAAATAAAATAACAGAACAAAATATAACACAACCACCACTCAAGAGTTTTTACAACGAACAAGTATTTACAGACTTAACTACAAAAAGTACAATACTTAATTACACAACACAAAAAGATAGCTTGCCTGTAAAAAATATTAGTGTAATGTTAGATGCAAAAAATACAAACGTTATAAAACGAATAGATATAAAAACAATTTTCACTTCTGCCGATTCTACAATAACAGAAAATTATGCTTGGGTATTTGGAAAAGAATTTTATATAATTCGTTATGCAGAAGACCCTACAGGCAAAGGCGTTTCAACAAAAATAAATATTAGCTGGAAAAAATAATTCTCTTAAAACTATGACCTCTGCTGCATTTCAAAAAATAGCCAACACCATTCCTCAGCAGCCTGGCATATATAAATATTACGATGCCAACAATGAATTATTGTATGTAGGCAAAGCAAAAAATTTAAAAAAAAGAGTTACAAGCTATTTTTCAAAAACACTTACAAATTATAAAACACATAAGTTAGTAGAAAATATTCATCACATAGAATTTACGATTGTAGATAGCGAACAAGATGCTTTTCTTTTAGAAAATTCTTTAATCAAAAATTTTAAACCCAAGTATAATATTCTTGCAAAAGACGATAAAACTTTTCCTTACATAGTTATAAAAAACGAACCCTTCCCAAGAGTATTTTTTACAAGAAAAAAAATGAACGATGGCAGCGAATATTTGGGTCCATTTACTTCTGTAAAAAAAGTAAGAGAGCTATTGGATTTTATAAAGCTGTACATACCGCTTCGTACTTGTAAATTAAATCTTACACCATTAAACATTCAACGAAAAAAGTTTAAAATTTGCTTAGAATATCATTTAGGAAATTGTAAAGGACCATGCGAAGGCTTACAAACTTTGGAAGATTATAATGAAGGTTTACAACAAGTGCGAAATATTTTGAAAGGAAATTTAAGCCCTGTAATTCAGCATTTGAAAAAAGAAATGAAAGAAAAGGCAGATAATTTGCAATTTGAAAAAGCTGCTGTAATAAAAAAGAAAATAGAAAGTTTAGAAAGTTACCAAGAAAAATCGGTTATTGTAAGTAAGCATTTAACTCATGTAGATGTGTTTTCAATTTTAAGAGAAAGTGAAACTGCATTTGTAACTTATTTAATGGTGCAAAATGGCACTATTGTTCAAACACACACCATACAACTTACCATTCCTTTAGAACAAAATGATGAAGAAGTTTTAATTTTTGCAATCAGGAAATTAAGAGAAGACTTTAATAGTATAGCAAACGAAATTATTATTCCTTTTAAAATAAACTACCCAGATACAAATATTTTAATAACCACTCCAAAGTTGGGCGATAAAAAAAAGCTACTTGAGCTATCTAACAAAAATGTAAATTATTTTAAAGAAGAATTGTACAAGAAAAAAATTTTACGCCTTACAGAAAATAACAAACAAGAAAAAAATAAAGTTTTAGAAGAGTTGCAGCAATTTTTATCACTTAAAGAATTACCATTACATATAGAGTGTTTTGACAACTCTAATTTTCAGGGAAGTTTTCCTGTAAGTGCAATGGTATGTTTTAAAAATGGTGAACCCAGTAAAAACGATTATAGAAAATTTAATGTAAAAAACGTACAAGGCATTAATGATTTTGCTACCATGCAAGAAGTAGTTTTTAGACGTTACAAAAGATTAATAGAAGAGAAAAAACCTTTACCACAATTAATAATTATTGATGGAGGCAAAGGACAATTAAGTGCTGCCTTGAAAAGTATTCATCTATTAAAAATAGAAAATAAAACTACTGTTGTAGGCTTAGCAAAAAACGAAGAACAACTATTTTTTTCTGGCGATACTGAGCCAACTATTTTACCATGGAATAGTGATAGTTTAAAACTAATTCGATTTATACGAGATGAAGTCCACAGATTTGGAATTAGTTTTCATAGAAATAAACGTTCTAAAGGAACTTTTAAAAACGAATTAGAAAATATAAAAGGTATAGGCAAACAAACAATCACAGAATTATTGAAAACTTTTAAATCAGTAAATAATGTTCGTAATAAAAATATAGCGGAGTTAAGTAAAGTAATTGGTGCTAAAAAAGCTAATATTATTTATGAGTATTTACACCCCTAAAAGGTATTTTTTAAGCTACTTTAGTTTCAGTTTTATTTCTCATTTTAAGAATTGTTTTCTTAGTAATAGAACAGACAAATAAAACATAGTAAAAACACTATCTGGCGATAGTAAAATCACTTGAAAATCAATACAGATAAGCCTTTTATAAAAAAAAATAAAAAAAAATTGTTCCAAAATTTGGAAATATAAAAATCATTCCTATCTTCACATCAGAAAATTAAATACACTCAAAAAAGACAAAAAGATTGTACTTAATTTTAGTAATCTATATATCCTAATTTTTTAAGTTAAAACAAAAACCTTATTGTCTATGAAAACTTTATTTCATGCGTCAGACACGCAACTAATCCATGCATTTCAAGAAGGAAATGCAAATGATGCCCTTGAAGTATTAATTAATCGCTACAAGGACAAAATTTTTTCTTCCATTCTTTTCTTAGTTAAAGACAAGTACTTAGCAGAAGATTTATTTCAAGATGTGTTTATTAAAATAATAGATACACTTAAAAATAATAAATATTCTGAAGAAGGAAAGTTTTTGCCTTGGGCTTTACGCATTAGCCATAACTTATGTGTAGATCATTTTAGAAAAGTAAAAAGAACACCTACTATTCAAACAAGTGATGAAAGAGACATTTTTGAAACTATTAATATAGTTGAAGAAAGTGCTGAAAATAAAATAATGGCAGAGCAAAGTCATTCACGTGTTCGTAAAATGTTGGATATGCTTCCTGAGGATCAAAGAGAAGTTATAGTATTGCGTCATTTTGCAGATTTAAGTTTTAAAGAAATTGCTGATATTACAAAATGTAGTATTAATACAGCTTTAGGTCGTATGCGTTATGGTTTAATTAACCTTCGTAGATTAATGGAAGAAAAACAAATTGCATTATAATTTTTCAGAGAATATTTTTTTTCATACCAGAGGTTGTTTCTAAAAGCAACCTCTTTTTTTTTTGAATTATTTGCTCATTTCATTTAACTCAAATACTCAAAAAACAAGGAGGCTTTGAAGAATCAAAGCCTCCTTTTCAACCCTAAACCCTTAAAAAACTGTTGTAATACTACTATAATTATTGCTAATACACTTGCTTTAATAACAAAAAATGATTAACAATAGGTAAACTGCTAAATTTTATGGGTAAAGTTTTAAAAATTATTTTTTAGAAATTTTTTCTGGGTTCTTTTTAATAAAATCGTCCCAACCTTTAAACCCTTTAGATTTAATAGGATGTGGGTTAGCAATTTGATAACAATGACAAAGAGCAACAGCCAAAGCATCTGTAGCATCATAATATTGCGGTTTTTCTTCAATATTTAAAACACGTTGCAACATTTTCCAAACCTGATCTTTATCTGCATTTCCATTGCCTGTAATAGATTGTTTTACTTTCTTTGGCGAATATTCTGTAACGTCTAAACCTGCATGAATTGCAGCAGCAATAGCTACTCCTTGAGCCCTTCCAAGTTTCAACATACTTTGAACATTTTTGCCAAAAAATGGAGCTTCTATAGCAAATGTTTGAGGTTTGTATAAAGCAATTAACTCAGAAACTTTTGTATGAATTTTTTCTAAGCGTTCATAAATATCTTTATGAGAAGAAAGTTTTAAAACATCCATCAGTAAAACTTGCTGTTGATTGCCTGCTACTTTTAACAAAGCATAGCCCAATAGCTGTGTACCAGGATCTATGCCAAGTATAATATGTGCTCTATTCATCAAGCTATAAAAGTATCTGTATGTATTAAAGATTAGCTTTTGCTTCGTTAGCTGCTTTTTCCATTTTTGCTGCTTTTGCTGCTTGTTTGGCTGCCTTTTTTTCTAATCTTTCTTTTTCTCTTTTTGCTTCTTCAGCTTCTTTTTGTAACCTCTCTGCTTCTACCTTTTTTTGATACGTTGTAGTAATATCTTGTATTCTTTCTATAAAGGCAACAATGTTTTGTTTAATTTTTACATGAGTACTTTCGCCTACAAATTGTGGCGATGAAGTGTGAGCTGCCAATGCAACAGTTGTTGTTTTATCTTTTTTTCTTCCTTTAACTTCTATGTTAAAATATAAATCAAGATCATCGCCTGTAACTTTATCTAACTTCACTTCTTGAACAACATACAATCCACTTCTTTTTCTTAGTTTTTTGTTTTCACTTGTTTTAAAATAATCAGTTAAAGCATCTGCAATATCTCTTGCTGTTTCATTAAAATCTTTACTTACAGCAGGCTTGTCTTCGCCTTTAATATTAATAGTAGTTTCTGTAATTGCTTGCTGTGCCAGTGCAATATTTGTCAATAACACTAAACCTAAAAAGCTCAATACTTTTTTCATTTTATTTACTTTTTTAAAATATTAACTTGCAAAATTAATATCAATATTCATTTAAAAAAAATCTATGTTATTTTTGAACACTAAATAATTTGTATTGAGCAATAGCATAAAAAAATTAGCAGGGCAAACCATGTGGTATGGATTAAGTTCTATTGCTGCAAGATTTATTAATTACCTCTTAACCCCTTACCTAACCTTTAAATTTACCAATGCTCAATATGGCGAAATGAGCATTATTTATGCTTTCATTCCTTTTATGAATATTGTATTTACCTATGGAATGGAAACTGCTTATTTTAGATTTATAAATACTGAAAAGAGCACAAAAGTATATAGCACAATTTCAATTTCTGTTTTAATTTCTACCCTCCTTTTTTCTCTTTTAATTCTTGTATTACACCAACCCTTAGCCTCTTTACTTACTATCAATGAACATCCTAATTATTTATTTTATACTTTAATAGTTATTGCTTTTGATGCTTTAACTGCCATTCCTTTTGCAAAACTAAGGCAAGATAACAGACCTATAAAATATGCTGTTATACGCATTAGTAGTATTTTAATAAACATAGCTTCTATTTATTTCTTTTTAAGTATTTGCCCTGCATGGTTAAAAGAAAATCCTAATCACTGGTGTAGTAAATTATACAATCCTGATTTTGCAGTAGGATATGTTTTAGTGGCTAATATTATTCAATCGGTAATTACATTTTTACTTTTAACAAAGGAGTTTTTTAGTTTTAAATGGGAGTTTGATTTTCCTCTTTGGAAAACAATAATGCTGTACAGTATGCCTCTAATTATTGCAGGTTTTGGAGGTATGATAAATGAAACTTTCGATAGAATTATGTTGAGTTGGTGGGCACCAGCAGCCAATGAAATTGCAGCAAAAGCAGAAGTAGGCATTTATGCAGCCTGTTACAAACTTTCTATTTTAATTACATTATCTGTACAAGCTTTTCGTATGGGTGCAGAGCCTTTCTTTTTTAAAAAAGCCACTGATAGCGATGCACAAAAAACCTATGCCCGTGTAATGAAGTTTTTTGTAATTACTTTATGTTTCATGTTTTTATTAGTGGTTTTGTATTTAGATATTTGGAAGCATTTTATTCGTAATCCTAAAATGTGGCAAGGCTTGAAAGTAGTGCCAATACTGCTTTTGGCAAATATGTTCTTAGGCATTTATTACAATTTAAGTATTTGGTATAAGCTGGGAAATAAAACTATTGCAGGTGCTTATATTACAGTAATAGGTGCAGTTGTAACACTAACAATAAATTATTTTTTCATTCCTTACTTTAGTTATATGGCTTGTGCTTGGGCTACTTTTTCTTGTTACGGAATTATGATGCTCATAAGCTATTTCTGGGGGCAAAAAGAATATCCTATACCCTACGAATGGAAAAAATTGAGTGCTTATATAATTATTGTTGTTGCATTATTTTTTGTACATACTTTTTTATCACATTGGTACAATACCTATTGGTTTAATTTGCTTTCTGCAACATTTTTAATACTCATATTCGCTTTTATAATTTTTATACAAGAAAAAAAAGAATGGAAAAATTTTCCTCTATTACGAATTTGGATAAAATAATCTAAAACAACTTTCTTTAACTTATAATCTTAGTTTTTACTATACAACAAGTGTACTTTTGTATTATAAAAATCAGGCTATGAACATCATAATTATTGGAGGTGGATTTGCAGGATTAAAACTTGCCCGAAGCCTTAATAATAAAGCTGGCATAGATGTAACACTAATTGATAAATTCAATTTTCATCAGTTTCAGCCTTTATTTTATCAGGTAGCTACAGCAGGTTTAGATGCAAGTAATATTTCCTTTCCGCTAAGAAAAGTTTTTCAAAAAAGTAAAAACATTAGAGTACGTTTAGCAGAAGTTAAACAAATTGTTGCAGAAGAAAATACTGTAATAACAAGTATTGGAAATTTTAAGTACGATTATCTTGTAATTGCAACAGGTGCAGATACCAATTTCTTTGGTAATACTGCTTTACAACAAAATGCTTTTCCAATGAAAAGCACTGTAGAAGCTTTGCAAATAAGGTATAGGCTTTTACAAAATATTGAAGATACACTAACATTAACTGATAAAAAAGAAATAGAAAAATTACTTTCTGTTGTTGTAGTTGGTGGAGGACCAACAGGTGTAGAAGTAAGTGGTGCATTGGCAGAAATGAAAAAATATGTTTTGCCAAAAGATTATCCTGAAATAGATTTTTCGTTAATGAAAATTTATTTGTTGGAAGGAACCAACAGAACATTGGTTTCTATGAGTGAAAAAAGCAGCAAACATTCTTTTGAATATTTAGAAAAATTAGGAGTAGAGGTAAAATTAAATTCATTATTGCAAACGTATGATGGCAATACAGTGCAATTAAAAGATGGTACAGAAATTTATTCTAAAACTGTTATTTGGGCTGCTGGTATTAAAGGCAATGTTCCAGATGGAATTAATAAAGATTTAATTGTTCGTGGTAATAGAATAAAAGTTGATAGGCAAAATAAAATTTTACAGCAAAAAAATATTTATGCTTTAGGTGATGTGGCTTATATGGAAACACCAAAATATCCAAATGGACATCCTCAGGTTGCCAATGTTGCCATCAATCAAGCTGTTGTTTTAGCAAAAAATTTCATTAATATACAAGCAGGAAATCAAAACCTTTTAGAATTTGAATACCATGATAAAGGAAGTATGGCAACAGTTGGTAGAAACCTTGCTGTTGTTGATTTTCCTAAACCTAAATTGCATTTCAAAGGTTGGTTTGCTTGGTATATTTGGATGGGTTTACACTTGTTTTTATTAGTGGGTGTAAAAAACAGAGTTCAGGTTTTTGTAAATTGGATGTACAACTATTTTACTTATGACCAAAATTTAAGATTGATATTTAAAGAATTTAAAAAGCCAAAAATTATGTCTAAAAAAAACTTTTTTACAGAGAATGAAAAAAGAATAAGTGCATAATTTTTTATTTAGATTTAATAATAGCCAACAAATCTTCATCATCTTCTATCAAAGACATTTGTTGTAAAATTTGAGGATAACGCCATGCTACTCTACTACTCATGGGTACAACAGAAAACTTTTTTGGATTGGGTAAACAAGCAATAATCATTGCTGCTTCTGAACGAGAAAGTTGAATAGCTGGCTTATGAAAATAATATTGTGCTGCTGCTTCTACACCAAAAACTCCTTTGCCCATTTCTATTACATTCAAATACACTTCTAAAATTCTTTTTTTACCCCAAATCCATTCTATCATTTGAGTAAAATAAAACTCTGGAATTTTTCTTATGTAACCACCACCCTGCCACAAAAAAACATTCTTTGCTGTTTGTTGAGAAATAGTGCTTGCACCACCACCTAAAGGAATTTTTGATTTCTTTTTTTTACCTGCTTTAGGCTTAAAACTTTTTTGAATTGCATCCCAATCAAAACCATTATGGTCAGGAAATAATTGGTCTTCGCTGGCAATAGCTGCAAGTTTTATATTGTAGCCCATTTCATTCCAATTCACATAATCTCGTTTTAAACCATAACTAAAAGAATTACTTATTTGAGTAATAGTAATAGGAGGCATTATCCATTTGCAAATAATAATATAAAGCAAAGAAGAAATGAACAAACCAATTACAATTCTTTTTGTCCATTTCCAGATAATCATAAAAAATATTTAGAGTTGAAATTATTAAAACAAAAATAAGCGTAGTGAAAAGAAATTTTATACATTATACAATGATTTTTTACAAAATATTACACAATAATTTTTTGTTGTTATTGCAAGTAAATACTCAACTTTGGTGTTCAAAATTTTTAATAATGAAAACTATATTATGTTTACTGCTTACTTGCTCTTCAATAATATCTTTTGCACAAAGAGAATCTCCTAATAATAATACACAATTTTACAATAGAACTTTTGAGTACGATTATGTAGAAAGAAAACCTGTATTTGTTGCAGGTACAGATTCTTTAAAAAGGTTTTATATAAGCCATTTTAATGCCTTTGACTCTTTGGTTGAAAGATGTATTAACAAAGGCGATACAGCCAAATACATTCGTGTATATTTTGATTTTATTATTGATGAAAATGGCATTCCTTACAGTCCTGAATTTAGCTATATAGCAAGCTCAAATAAAGCCTCATCAACGAGCGATAAAAAATTAAAATACTTCAATGATTTAAAAAGTAATTTTAATGATGCTGTAAAAACAATGATAAAAAAAATGCCTAACTGGAGGCCTGCTTTACAAAATAATGTTAGAGTAAAGTGTAATGTAAGAGATTATTTTCAAATATGGTTAGGCATAAATCCTGAACATTAATTTTTTATGATTTCAAAAAAATATTTTAAAATTTTAATTGCTGAATGAAAACATTAATCAAGTATATAAAGCCTTACAAATGGCTAGTAGCATTAGCATTTTTATTAGCAATTATTAATCAAATTTTTTCTTTGTTCGACCCTATGTTGGTTGGAAAAATTATTGATTTATTCGCCAATCATCCAAAGCATTTTGATGTAAATAAAACTTTAGCAAGAACCGAAAATGAATTTATTTTTGGTAGTACTGCTTATCATGGTTTACTATTTTTTATTGTATTGCTTATAGGCACTGCAATGATGAGCAGAATTGCTAAAGCTTTTCAAGATTATACAGTAAATGTTATTATTCAAAAATTTGGAGCAAGTATTTTTACAACAGGATTACAACACAGTATGCAGCTTCCTTTTCAGGATTTTGAAGATCAAAGAAGTGGCGAAACTTTATCTATTTTAACCAAAGTAAGAACCGATACTGAAAAATTCATAGCTTATTTTATCAACGTATTTTTAAGTATTATTATTAGTGTTGTTTTTGTTTCTGTATATGCTTATAAATTACACTGGTCTATTGTTCCTATTTATATGGGGGGCTCAATATTAATAGGCTTTACAACAAGTTTATTAAGCAAAAAAATTAAAACTATTCAAAAAAATATTGTAAAAGAAACCACAGTTTTAGCAGGCTCTACAACAGAAAGTTTAAGAAATATTGAATTAGTAAAAAGTCTTGGACTAACCAATGAAGAAATAAAACGTTTAAACAACAACACTTATAAAATATTAGGTCTTGAATTAAGAAAAGTAAAAAGTTTTAGAACCTTAAATTTTATACAAGGAACACTCATTAATTTTTTACGACAAATAATTACTTTTACTTTATTATGGTTAATTTTTAGAGATGTACTTACAACAGGGCAGTTTATTTCGTTGCAGTTTTATAGCTTTTTTATTTTTGGTCCAATGCAAGAAATAGGCAATATTATTTTAAGTTACAGAGAAGCTCAGGCATCATTAGCCAACTTTGATGAATTAATGCAAAAAACTCCTGAACAAAAACCACTAAAACCATTGACATTAGGAAAAATTAAAACAGTATGTTTTGATAATATTACTTTTAAACACACAACAGCAAAATACAATGCTTTAGAAAATATTTCTTTTACAGTAAATGAAGGCGAAACTATTGCATTTGTTGGACCAAGTGGTAGTGGTAAAAGCACCTTAGTAAAATTGTTAGTAGGATTATACAAACCATTGCAAGGAAATATTATTTACAACGATATTAATGCTCATGAAATAGATTATGACGAGCTAAGAATGCAAATTGGTTTTGTAACGCAGGATACAAATTTATTTGCAGGAACTATAAAAGAAAATTTGTTGTTTGTAAATCCAAAAGCAACAGCAACTGAATTACAAGAAGCACTTAATAAAGCAAGTTGCAAAAATTTATTAGCCCGTGCAGAAAAAGGTATTGATACTGTAATTGGCGAAGGAGGTTTGAAACTAAGTGGTGGCGAAAAGCAAAGAGTTTCAATAGCAAGAGCATTATTACGCAAACCACATTTACTTATTTTTGATGAAGCTACAAGTGCATTGGATAGTATTACTGAAGAAGAAATTACCAACACTATACAAGAAATAAGTAGCAATAAAAACCAAGTAACTATAATGATTGCTCATAGGTTAAGTACCATTATGTACGCAGATAGAATTTTTGTTTTGGAAAAAGGTTCTATTGTAGAAACAGGTACACATCAACAATTAATAGAAGAAAAAGGATTGTACTATGCCATGTGGAGGCAACAAATTGGTGAAAGAAAAAATGAAATACTTCAATAAAAAATAAATCAATGTTTACTTCATTTTTACTCTATGAACAATACTCATTATTGAACCTATTACCATAATTATTACACCCATCCACAATAATTTAATCATTGGAAATTCTAAAACTTTTAAAGTAATCAAAGAAGTAAGCGATTTATTTTCCTTAACACCAACTTCTAATTTTCCATTTTTAGAGTCTATAACTTTATTAAAGTTTAAAATTAAATTTTGAGCCAAAACTGTATCAGGTAATAATCTTATAGATTGGTTATTTTTTATAGCAATACCAGGTGTTGCAGCATATTTACTACCCTCTTTACTTACAACTTCTACCTCTAAAAACAACCCAATTTCATCTGCATTTAATTTATCTTTTTTATCCTGTGGGTTTATCATGGAATTATTTAAAACAATAAAACCATTACTGTAATAAACTGTATCTCCTTTTTTAATTTCTACATTACGAAATGTTGTTGTGTCGTTATCTCTATCATCATCTTTAAACGAAGTGATGTAAATAAAAATATCTTTTGTAAGAGAATGTTTTGCATCTGGATTTGGCGAAAAACCATCGCCTTTATTATTTTTTATAAGATTAGGATATACTTTAAATCCTTTTGTGCCATCCTTAGGAGCAAAATCTATTTCATAATATCTTTTTCTATCGTACTTATTTAATGAGTCATGGGTGTAAGTAACCATGTACTTATCCATATCGGTTTTAATACCTCTAAATAAAGTTGTATTTTCTGCAGGGTCTTCTTGTTCTGTTTTTTGAAAAACAGCAATACCTGTTTTATTCCAGCTTATAATTTTCTTTTTCCCACTTGAAATTAAAATACCTAATAAAATAAAACCAAAGCCAATGTGTGCAACACTTGCACCTGCTGCATTTAATTTTCCTTTTAAGCCCAACCATATATAACTTGCATTGCCTACAATAGCATAAACAGAAGAGAATATAGCTATGTGAATAGCTATCATAAAACCAATGCCTTTGTGTGTATAATTTACTTTTCCTACAAAAACAATTAAAGCACCAATTATAAAAGCTGTTATGATAGGCAACCAAATTTTCTTTTGTACAAAAGCTTTTGGAGTATTTTTATATTTTAAATATTGAACAGCCCCTGTAAGTAATCCTATAATTATTGCAACAAAAATTTGAATTTGATTGTGTGTAAACTCTGCATCTTCGGGCTGTGCAAAAGCATTTTTAAAAATTTTCTTTAGAAAAGAAAAATGCTCTACTGTTCTGTTAAATGCAGGTAAAGAGGTAATGAAAATAATTACAAAACCCGATAAACATAAAACCAACGATCCTATAAACATCCAAAATTCTCTGCTCCAAGTATTCTCTTCTTTTTTTGTTGTTGGAATATTTTTATAGCGTTTTATATACAACCAAATTGCTGGAATTAAAAACACTACAATAAAAGCAAATAATTGTCCATTCATACCTAAATCTGTAAAAGCATGAACAGAAGCATCGCCTAAAATGCCACTTCTTGTTAAGAATGTAGAGTATAAAATAAAAATAAAAGCAGCTATATAGAAAAAATAAGTTGCCCTTAAACTATAACCACTGTGTTTGTAAATTAAATTAGTGTGTAAGCCTGCAACCAATAAAATCCAAGGCACTAATGAAGCATTTTCTACTGGGTCCCAAGCCCAATAACCACCAAAGTTTAAGCTTTCATAAGCCCACATGGCACCTAACATAATTCCTAAGCCTAAAGCAGCTACAGAAAAGGTAGCCCAAGGAATAGCAGGTTTTATCCAATCGTGTTTTTTATTCATTAACCCTGCAAATGCAAAAGCAAAAGGAACTATAACAGATGCAAAACCTAAAAACAAAATAGGTGGATGAATAACCATCCAATAGTTTTGAAGTAAAGAGTTTAAACCATTGCCATCTTTTATAAAATTTATATAATCTGCTTTTTGAAAAATGGGTGCATCCATTTCGTTTCTTAATAAAGCAAAAGGGTTGCTACCTATTTTTAAATTGAAAAAATAAATGCCTAATACCATGGTTGCTAAACAAAATTGTGCAAAGCTTACAACCGTCATTACACCTGCTTCCCAATCTTTAGATTTCCAAATTAATATCCAGCCTAAAACACAATGCCAAAAACTCCACAATAAAAAACTTCCTTCCTGACCTTCCCAAAAACAGCTTAATAAATATTCTGGTTGTAATTGTTTATCGCTGTGCTGCCAAGCATATTTGTACTCAAATAAATGATTAGAAATAATATAATAAAGAATGAAAAAAATTGCAATAACAGAAATAGTTTCTAATAAAAAGGCAAACCTTGCCATACGAAGCCAACTCTTTTTATCTAAATCATTGGTTTGCTTATTGGCAATAAAAAAAGTAATGGTGGCTACTAACGATGCTACTAAAGAAAGTACAATAAAAAAATGTCCTAATTGCCCTGGTAATAAATGTTCGCCTATATATTTCATTTAAAAAAAGTTGTGGTTATTTTTCAAAAAGATGTTTATGTAATAGAGAATTAGTTGGAGGTTACATCTAAATTTTTCTTAGCCTCATTCATATCATCTTTATACTTGCTGGGGCATTTTACTAAAATGCCATCTTTCTTTTTTATTTCAAAAATGTTGTTTTCCATTTTTCCTTTCAATACAACACGTTCACTTTTTTCCATATCATAAGGCTTTTCATAATAGTAAGCTACTTTCATTCTATCGCCTAAAGTATCTACTGCTTCAAAGGTTAAGTAATTGGGATTTTTTACAGGATCGTAATACAAAGTTGCTGTATCTAATTTTGCAATAACAGTAACCACTTTACCTGGTTTATTTTTAGCAGATGAAATAGTTTCGTAAGTGGTAACATTGCCCATAAAGCCAAGTAAAATTGCAACTGCAGCAGCAATACCCACTAATAATACAACGTGCATCTTTTTCATTTTCAAAAATTTTGGCGAAGTTAAGTTATGTAGTTTACGAATATGGAATTTAAAAGCAAAAAAGAATGTAAAAAACAAAAGTATAAATTTATAATATGCTACAACTTGATTTTTTGAGTGGTGGCAGAACTAACTATTAATACTAAAGGTGGCGTAGTTTACATTTCAGACAAGCATATATTTTATTTACCAACCATTTTATAAAAACAGGAAGTAAAGAGAAATTTTTGAACTTAGTGGGTTTAGTTATTTTTCACAAATGCTCCTAACAATTCAAAATCTTTGAAAAAATTTGGATAAGATTTATTTACTGCTTCTGCGTTTTCAATACATACCGCTTCGTTTGCATTTAATGCTGCAACAGCACAAGCCATTGCTATTCTATGATCTTGATGAGAATAAATTGTTGCTCCCATTATTTTTTTTGCTCCTGTAATTTTCATACAATCATTTTCAATATTAATTTCAACACCCATTTTCAAAAACTCTTCTTGTAAAGCATTAGCTCTGTTACTTTCTTTATGCAAAAGCCTATGAACGCCCTTAATGTATGAAGTTCCTTTACAATTAGCTGCTAAAGCAACCAATGGTGGAAATAAATCTGGACAATCTGTTGCATCAAACTCAAAGGCTTGTAAGGGAGCCTGTTTTATGAAAATTTCATTTTCTGAGAAGGAAATTGTAGCTCCGCAATTTTTTACAACTTCAATTATTTTTTTGTCTGCTTGTGTTGAATAAATATTTAAACCCTTTATTGTAATGCTTCCTGCAATAGCTGCAGCTACTATTAAAAATGCTCCATTGCTCCAATCGCCTTCAACTGTATAAATAATATTTTCAGCAATTTTGTTGTGCATTGTTGTATCGGTATGAAAAACAAATTCTTTATAATTAATATTTTCAGGCAATAACATTTCAAAATCTTGCATTATTGCTAAGGTTAAATCTATGTATGGTTTGCTTTTTAAATTGTTTACTTTTATTGTTATTGGATTTTCTATTGTATTGTTTTGAAAATAGTTACTAAATGAAAACAATAAACCCGTAAGAAATTGTGAACTAATACTTCCATCAATTTCAATAGTGGTGGCTTGCAAAGGTCCTTTAATTTTTAAAGGAATTTTTCCATTGTTAGAAGTAATTTTTACCTGTAATAAAGGAAAAATTGTATCAAAAAAATCCAATGGTCTTGTTGTTAAAGTACCAGTTCCTTCAATGTTAATTTCGTTGTTAGTTAATGCTGCTATAGGCGTAAACATTCTTATAGCTAAACCGCTTTCTTCGCAATTTATATTGTTAGAAATAGGGTTTACTCCATTGCTTTCAATCAACAAATAATCTTTTTCAAACTTTACTCTTGCACCTAAATTTTTAATAATTTCAATTACAGATTTTTCATCATTACTTAATCCATAATTATAAATAAATGTTTTGCCTTTTCTGAGTAATGCAGCAGCACAAGCCCTTTGCATAGAGCTTTTGGAGGCTGGTGCATTTATTACACCATTTATTTTTGAAGGAGTAATTTTTACTTTCAAAATGTTGGTATAAATTTTTCAATTTCTTTTATGGATAAAGGTTGTATAACTGCTTGCCCAATTTTTTTTAATAAAATAAAATGTATCATTTCTCTATCTTTTTTCTTATCCATTTTTAAAGCAGTTATAGCTTTTTCTTTATCAAATACTACCTGTGTTGGTAGGTTGTATTGTTGTAATAAATTTATAACTGCATTTTTTTGTTGGAAGTGTACAATTTTTTCTGATAACTCAACAGCATAAGTCATTCCAATAGCAACAGCTTCGCCATGCGATAATTTGTATTGATTTTCTAACGCATGAGCTAAAGTATGTCCAAAGTTTAAAAATTTTCTTGTTCCTTTTTCAAACTCATCTTTTTGTACAACTTTACATTTCAATTTTACATTGTGTTCTATTAATGAGTTTAATTCTTTTTTATGTGAAATATAGAACTGTACATGGTGCTTTTGTAATGTTTTAAATAAACTTGCATCTTTAATACAGGCATGTTTAATAATTTCTGCAAATCCTTGTTGCCATTGAATTTCAGGCAAAGTATGTAAAAAGGAATTATCGTATAAAATAAAAGAGGGCTGCTTAAAACTACCTACTGTGTTTTTATAAATTCCAACATTAATTCCATTTTTACCGCCTATGCTTGCATCAACCATTGCTAATAATGTTGTAGGTATAAAACCAAATGGAATACCTCTCATATAAATACTTGCCACATAACCTGTAATATCTGTTATTACTCCACCACCTACACCTATTAACAATGTTTCTCTATCTGCTTTAAAGTTGATGAGTTGTTCAATGATGTTATCAACCGTAGCTTGTATTTTATATTGCTCACCTGCTTTTAAAACAATGGTATTGTAGTTTTTAAATTTGTTTTGATGAAGTAAAAAAATGTTTTCATCAGTAAGAAGAACTGAGTTTTTTACATCAACTATTTTTTTTAGTTGAGAGAAAGAAGTATTGAAGAAAATTTCTGTAGAACTATTGCTAAATTTAAAAGTTTGCTTATTCATAAATTCTTTTCTCAAAAGTTGAATTTAAAATTAACAACAAAAAACTAAGATAGATAAAATAAAGTGGTTTACTTGTTCATTATTTTATTTTGATGATTGATGCTCTCCATGTGTACAGCATCAAAATATTGAGATAAAAATTCTTTGCTTAAACCCAATTGTTCGCCTTTCTCAAATATTTTTTCTAAAATTTCATTCCAGCGATTGGTTTGTAAAATAGTTATGTTGTTATCTTTTTTGAATTGCCCAATTTGTTCTGCTACTTTCATTCTTTGAGCAAGAATATCTATTAATTCGTCATCTAAATGATTGATTTGTTGTCTATATTTTTCGAGATTTGTTTTATAAAATTCGCTTTCTATATTTTCATTACGCCAAATAATATTGTTGAGTAAATCATTTAATTTTTCTGGTGTAATTTGTTGCTTAGCATCGCTCAAAGCCTTATCAGGATTAATATGTGATTCAATCATCAAGCCATCATAATCAAGGTCAATACTTTTTTGTGCTACGCTTTGCAATAAATCTCTTCTTCCACAAATGTGAGATGGATCGCAAATAAAAAGCAAGTCTGGGTTTCTTCTTTTCATTTCAATAGCTAAATGCCACATAGGTGCATTTCTGTATTGAATATTTCCATAAGCACTAAACCCACGATGAATTAATCCAATATTTTTTATACCTGCTTTTGTTACACGTTCTAAAGCACCAATCCATAATTCCAAATCGGGATTAATAGGGTTTTTTATAAACACAGGAATTGATACACCTTGCAAGGCATTAGCCACTTCTTGTACACTAAAAGGGTTTACAGTTGTTCTTGCACCTATCCATAAAACATCAATATCATGTTGTAATGCTTGCTCTACTTGATTAGCTGTAGCAACTTCAACAGCAATGGGTAAGCCTGTAATTTTTTTTGCTTGTTGCAGCCAAGGCAATCCTTTTATTCCTATGCCTTCAAATTGTCCAGGTCTTGAACGAGGTTTCCAAATTCCAGCACGAAATAAATTTATTTTACCAGTAGCAGCAAGCCTTTGAGCAGTTTGTATTACTTGTTCTTCTGTTTCTGCTGAACATGGACCTGAAATAATATAAGGACGTTTAAATTGCATTTTTACGCACTATACAATTCTAAAAAAATTCTTAACGAGAGTTGGCATCATTCATTCTTATTTTTCTTCCACGATAGCTTTTACCATCAATAGAACGTATCATTTGCTTGGCAGCTTTTTTGTCAATTTCTATCCAGCTATTCATTTCCTTCATATCAATACGCCCCAATACTTCTTTTCTTAAATCGCTCATATCTAAAATAAATTGTAAAAAGCTGGCTTTGTAAAAACCATCTTTGGTGCCAAGATTTACAAATAATCTTGCAAAACCGTTGTTGGTAAATTGTACTCCTTTGTTATCTCTACTTCTGTTTCTTCCTTGATCTCTTCCATCTCCTTTAAACTCTCTTCTTTCCTCTTTTCTTTGTTCTCTTACATTCAAATCGCCAGCATTTTCGTAATACTTCAAAAACCTGTCAAACTCCAATGCAGCTACACGTTGTAGCACTTCTTCTTTTGTAATTGAAGCAAATTTTTCTTGCAACATGGGTAAATAACTTTCATACTCTCCGTGAGAAATATCTGTTTGTAATAATTTATCCATGAATGAATGAAATTGTTTTCTACAAACATCTTTGCCACTTGGTATTTCTAATTTGTTGAATTTGCTTTGTACAAATCTTTCAATACTTTTTAGTTTATACATTTCTCTGGAGTGTATAATACTCATACAAATACCTGTACTTCCTGCACGCCCTGTTCTACCACTTCTGTGTGTATAAACTTCTGTATCATCTGGTAGTTCGTAATTAATAACGTGTGTTATATCTTTTACATCAATGCCTCTAGCAGCAACATCTGTAGCAATTAAAAGTTGTAATGTTTTTTCTCTAAAAGCATTCATTACTTTATCTCTTTGTTGTTGCGATAAATCGCCATGCAAAGCATCAATATCATACCCTTCTCTAGTAAGCTTTTCTGCAATTTCCTGAGCATCGGCTTTAGTTCTTGTAAAAATTATTCCATACATACCTGGGTTAAAATCAATTAATCTTTTTAAAACTTCGTATCTATGCTGTGCTTGAGTTACAAAAAATTGATGGTCTATATTTTTATTTGCTGTATTAGCTTTTCCTACAGTTACCTCAACAGGATTTTTCATGTAACGCTTGGTTACTTTTTTAATTTCTGCAGGCATTGTAGCACTAAACAACCAAGTGCTTTCACGTTGTGGTGTATTTTGTAAAATAAATTCTATGTCTTCCTGAAAACCCATGTTTAGCATTTCATCTGCTTCATCGAGTGTTACATATTTTATTTGTTCTAAATTGATGGCTTTTCTTTCTATTAAATCAATTAATCTTCCTGGTGTGGCTACAACAATTTGTACACCTCGTTTCAATTCTCTTATTTGCATTCCTATGCTTGAACCACCATAAACAGCTAAAACGTGCATACCTGGAATGAATTTTTTAAACAGTTCTATTTCATTTACAATTTGTACACATAATTCTCTTGTGGGGCACACAATTAATGCCTGAGGGTATCTTTCTTTTACTTCAATTAATTGTAATAATGGCAAACCAAATGCAGCAGTTTTGCCAGTGCCTGTTTGTGCTAAACCAATTAAATCTTTTGTGCCACTTAATAAAACTGGAATACTTTTTTCTTGAATGGGTGTAGCATTTTCAAATCCTAATGCTTCAGTTGCTTTTACTAACTTTTCATCCAAACCTAACTCACTAAATGTTATCATTAATTTTTAAAATTTGCCGCAAAGGTAACAGTTACATAGCATAGCCACTTCAAATAAATTATAGAGTGGGGTGTTAATTTTTATTCTTGCATATTCAATTCTTATCTTCACGCCCTAAAATATTGTTTTATGAGATTTGAATGTAGAAAAATTGCGTTTGTTGTTATTGTATTATTGATTGGGAGTTTCAGTTTTGCTCAGGATAATTTTGAGTATAAATTACCACCTAAAGAAATGCAAGATTTATTGTTGGCAAAGCCTACACCATCTGTAAGTATTGATAGCAAAGGCGAATGGATGTTGATGAGTGAAAGAAGTAGTTATCCTACTGTTGAAGAATTGGGGCAGCCTGAAATTCGTGTGGCTGGTTTAAGAATAAATCCTAATAACTATGCTTATAGCAGACAAGCCTATATTGATAATTTTTCTTTAAAGAATATCAAAACAAAAAAAGAGTATAAAATTATTGGTTTGCCTGTAAATATGAAAGCTGCTAATGTGCAATGGAGTCCCAACGAAAAGAAAATAGTATTTACCAATACAACTGCTAATAGTGTTGATGCTTACATAATAAATATAAATACACAAACTGCTACTAAAATTAATAAGCGTTCTTTAAACACAAATTTTGGAGGCACAATAGTTTGGCATGGCGATGATGCATTGTTGTATAAAGTAGTTATTGCTCCTGCTTCTTCTAAGCCAAAACAACCTATAAAACCCAAAGCACCAACTGTTCAAGAAAATATAGGTAAAGTAGCACCAGGGAGAACTTATCAAGACTTAATAAAATCTGCTTATGATGAACAGTTATTTGAGTTTATGACAAAATCTCAATTGGTTTTAAATACAAATGGTGTAGAGAATAATATTGGCAAACCTGCCATTTATAAATCTTTTGAATCATCTCCCAATAGAGTTTATTTATTATTAGAAACTATTAATAAACCTTATTCTTATTTAGTTCCTGCTTATGGTTTTCCTTCTACAGTTAGTATTACAGATATGAAAGGAAATACTGTAAAAGTTTTGGCAGAATTACCTTCTACCGAAACTGCTCCAACAGGAAGTGATAATGTTCAAAATGTACCAAGAAATTTTGCATGGAGATATGATGAACCAGCAATTATTACATGGTGTATGCCATTGGATAGTGGTTTAATAAAAACAAAAACGCCCTATCATGATGCTGTGTATGCTTTAGCTGCCCCTTTTGGAGAAGAAACAAGAGAAATGTTTAGAACAACTATGCGTTATCGTGGTACTATTTGGGGAAATCAAGATATAGCTTGGGTTGTAGAGGGTTTAAGTGGTAAGCAAATAACTAAAGTAAACAGATATGCTTTTAAAGAAAAAACTTTAGATAGTTTATTACAACGCAACTCAACAGATGCTTACAGTAATATTGGCACTCCTATTACTGTTAAAAATGCTTATAACAAAGATGTTTTGTACATAAAAAATGGACAAATTATTTTAAATAACACAACAGGGGCTTCGCCAAAAGGCGATTTACCTTTTATTTCTTTATATGATTACACAACTAAACAAAACAATATTATATGGCGTTGTAAAGAAGGTAGTTTTGAATATGTATTAGATGTAATTGATAAAGACAAATACACTTTCATTACAAGAAAAGAAAGCAAAACTGAAGTGCCTAATTATTTTATAAAAAGCATTAAAGGAGGAGGTGCTGATATTGCATTAACCAACTTTAAAAATCCTTATACGGCTTTAGAAGGAATTAAAAATGAAAAAATAAAATATAGTCGTGCAGATGGTATTGAATTAACAGGCAATTTGTATTTACCCAAAAACTATAAAGAAAATTCAGGGGAATTATTGCCTTTAATAATTTGGGCTTATCCTCGAGAATTTAATAGTGCTGCCGATGCAGGTCAAATGCGAGGTAGCAATGATAAGTTTACAACAATTAGTTGGGCAAGTCCTTTGTTTTATGTAACACAAGGTTACGCAGTTTTAGATAATGCAGAAATGCCTATTGTAAGTACAGATGCTTCTAAAAAACCTAATGACAATTTCATTGAACAATTAAAAATGAATGCTGAAGCTGCTATTGATAACTTAGTAAATATGGGTATTGTAGATAGAAATAGAGTAGCAATAGGAGGTCATAGTTATGGTGCATTTATGACTGCTAATTTATTGGCACATACACAATTATTTAAAGCAGGTATTGCAAGAAGTGGAGCTTACAACAGAACACTTACTCCTTTTGGTTTTCAAAATGAAGATAGAACTTATTGGCAGGCTCCAGAATTGTATTATGAAATGAGTCCTTTTAGTTATGCTGATAAAATTAAAACACCTTTACTTTTAATTCATGGAGAAATTGATGAAAATCCTGGTACTTTTCCTATTAACAGCGAAAGATTATTTAATGCAATAAAAGGAAATGGCGGAACAGTTCGTTTTGTACAATTACCTTATGAGGGGCATAGTTATAGAGGTAAAGAAAATTTATTGCACATGCTTTGGGAACAAAATGAATGGCTTAATAAATTTGTGAGAGACGCTAAAGAATAAAAAACAGGGTAACAAAAAAATCAATCTATAAACAAGCTTTCAATTTCTGATTTGTATTGTTGTGTAATAGCTTTGCGTTTAAGTTTTAAGGTAGGTGTTAATTGCCCATTTTGAATTGTCCATTCTTCTAATAAAAGTTTGAACTTTTTGATTTGCTCCCATTTACCAAAAGCACTATTTCTCTTATTAATTTCAATAGTAAATAATTCA
The DNA here is from genome assembly GCA_026931905.1 of Chitinophagales bacterium. Lineage (GTDB taxonomy): Bacteria > Bacteroidota > Bacteroidia > Chitinophagales > Chitinophagaceae > UBA1930. Next base: position 21,633 of record JAIXLB010000008.1, on the reverse strand, counting down.
GTAACAGCAGGATTATTAATCAAATCATTAATAGAATTGTATTGAACATTTTTTGCTTTTGCCCATGTTTCTAATTGCATAAAAGAAGGAACAATTAATGCTGCAATATACTTTTTATCATCTCCTCCTACTACCATTATTTGCTCAATAAAACGGCTTTCTTTCATTTTATTTTCTATGGCTTGTGGAGCAATATATTTTCCTCCTGCTGTTTTAAAAAGTTCTTTTTTTCTGTCAGTAATTTTTAAAAAATTATTGCCATTGTGTTCTACCCAAGTACCAATATCTCCTGTATAAAACCAACCATTTTTATCAATAACTTCATCAGTTAAAGTGGGTTGTTTAAAATAACCTTTCATTATATTTTTTCCTCTTGCCATAATTTCTCCATCATCTGCTAAACGTATTTCTACACCTGGAATAGGCAAGCCTATTGTTCCTGCACATCTTTCTTTTTCAGGGATTCTGTTTACACTCAATACAGGCGATGTTTCAGTTAAACCATATCCTTCAATTACTTGAATACCTGCTGCAGTAAATATTTTTATTAATCTTGGTTGCATGGCAGCAGCACCAGTTACAATAAATTCAATTCTATTGCCTAATGCTTCTTTCCACTTTGAGAAAATTAATTTGCGTGCAATAAATAATTGTAGTGTATATAAAAACGATTTTGACTTTCCTAATTCATAAGCTTCGCCCAATTTCAAACTCCAAAAAAATAATTTTCTTTTTATACCTGTTAATTCATTGCCTTTTGCAACAATTTTTTCATACACTTTTTCTAATAAACGTGGTACTGTTGTAAAACAATAAGGTTGTACTTCTTTTAAATTTTCTCCAATGGTATCAAGGTTTTCAGCATAATAAATATGAATACCAAACATTAGATAAGCAAAGAAAACAGTTCGTTCAAAACTATGACAAAGTGGTAAAAAACTTAAAGCCTTTTCTCCTTCTATAAAAGGAAGTACTTGTGCTACTCCAGTTAAATCGCTAACAATATTTAAGTGTGTAAGCATTACACCTTTAGGATTACCAGTTGTGCCAGATGTATAAATTATTGTTGCAGTATCGTTTTCATCTACTGTATCTTTTATTGCATTCAGCTGTGTTTCATTTATTTCTTTTATGCTGTTTAATTCATCTTCAAAATAGGGTACACCCTCTATTTTTTCGAAGCTTATTATTTTTTTTAAAGAAGGAATTTTTTGTAAAAGCGGAAAAACTTTTTTGTAAATAATTTCATCGCCCACAAAAGCATATTTTATTTCTGCTTCTTTAAAAATATAAGCATAATCATCTTCTGAAATGGTAGGATACATTGGCACATTTATAACTCCAATTTGTTGTGAGCCTAAATCAACAAAATTCCACTCTGGTCTGTTATTGCTAATAATAGCTATTGTATCATTTTTTTGCAATCCTGCTTGTAGTAATAGTGTACTTACTTTATTACACACGCATTCTGTTTCTTTAAATGTATAATGTTTCCATTGCTTTTTATTATCGCCTAATGTAATTTTAGAAGATAAAAAATTAACTTCAGGAGTAGCTTTTGCATGTTTGGTAAGATAATCAAACAATCGTTTAATAGTCATCATAATCGTTTGGGTTTATTATACACTAATGGATCCTTTTCTAAAATCTGATTTACCAATAATGGCATTAATTATAAATGGAACTCCATTTTTATTAGCTTCTTTGGCATCATTAATTGCTTGAATAAAATCATTTATATTTTCTACACGAACACCATTGCCTCCAAAAGCATTCGCAATTATTTGGTAATCGCTGTATGCTAAATTCATAGCACAATCGCTTTTTAAAATATCCATTTGATCTCTTGAAATTTGCCCCCAACAAGCATCAGTGCCAATAATAGATGTAACAGGCAAGTTCAATCTTTTAAAAGTATCATACTCCATTAAACTATAACCAGCACTACCATCTCCATAAATAATGTAAACTTCTTTTTCCGGATAAACTAATTTAGCACCTAATGCAAAACCAGCTCCAACACCAAGTGTTCCATAAACTCCAGGATCCAACCAAGATAATGGCGAACGAGGTTGTAAAGTATATGCAGCAGTAGCTACAAAATCACCTCCATCTGCAATAAGTATAGCATTATCACTTAATTTTTTTTCTAACTCTTGAAATAATTGCAAAGGGTTTATGCCTTTGTTTAATTGCTCATTGGCTTGTAGGGTAATATTTTTTTCTCTTTCTGCATCTCTTTGTGCTAAATGCTCTAACCAGTTTTTAAAATTGCCATTATATTTTGTTGATAGTTCAATTAGGAAATCTTGAGGGTCTGCAACAATGGATAAAGTTGGTTTTTTATTTTTGAAAACATCTTCTTTACTTCTGTTAATTGCAATAAATTTTCTTGAGCCAATATGATTACCATAATCTAAACGAAAATCATTGGGTACGCCTGCTAAAATAATTAAGTCTGCATCTTTAATGGCTTCCTTACGTTTATGACGCAGTTGCAATGCACTGTTTTTTCCTAATAATCCCCGTGCCATACCACTTAAATAAACAGGAATATTTAGTGTATGAATTGCAGTTGCTAACTGTATAGCTTTGTTGGCTTGCATCATAGCACCACTACCCAAAATCAGTAAAGGCTTTTTTGCATTGTTTAATAATTTTATTGCATTATGAATATGTTGTGCAGTATGTTTTCTATAATTAATTGTTTTTAATGGTTGATTAAAATCAATATTTTCTTTGCCCGAAAATATTTTTTTAGCATGACGATTAATATACCATTGAACTATTTTTTCTTGAAAATTTTTGGGTGGCGATTCTTTACTTTTTGCTCCATACCAACTTCTTACCAATTCCTCATCATACAAAGTATCAATAGGACATTCAACAAATACAGGACCTGGAACTCCTTCTTTTGCACGATAAAAAGCCTCTTCAATTATTTGTACAATATCTTTTACTTTAGAAATACTGGTACTCCATTTACAAACAGATTTCATGATAGACATTTGGTCTATATCTTGCAAACTTCCTCTTCCTTTTAAAATAGTTGCAGCAGCACCACCTAATAATACTAAAGGCGATTGTGCCAATGAAGCATTTTTTAAAGCTGTAATAGTATTTGTAACACCTGGACCTGCTGTAACTGTTGCTACACCTGGTATCCCAGTAAGTCTTGCAACAGCATCTGCAGCGAAAACTGCATTAGCTTCGTGTCTTGTATCAATAACACGAATACCACAATTTTGAGCTGCAACAAATATGGGAGAAATATGCCCACCGCATAATGTAAATAAATATTTTACGCCTTGCTTTTGTAAAACTTTTGCTATGATTTCGCCTCCATTCATAATTTTTACTTTAAACGATTAATGCTCATTTCTTTTATTTGAAAAGATTAAGCATGAAGTTAATTTCTTTTTAAAAAATTCTTAAACATTTCAACATATATTTTGAAGTGATAAATATAGCCCTACTTTTGCCGCAATCTGAAAATTAAAATATGAATAACAGAACCTTTACAATGATTAAACCTGATGCAACTTCTAAAAGTTATACAGGTGCTATTTTAGACATGATTTTAAAAGCTGGCTTTAGTATTAAAGCAATGAAATGGACAAAACTAACAGCAGAACAAGCTGGTGAATTTTATGCCATACATAAAGAAAGACCTTTTTATGGTGAGTTGGTAGAATTTATGAGTAGTGGACCAATAGTAGCTGCTATTTTAGAAAAAGACAATGCAGTTGCTGATTTTAGAACTTTAATTGGAGCTACAAATCCTGCTAATGCAGATGAAGGAACTATTAGAAAAAAATATGCTGCTTCTGTTGGTGAAAATGCTGTACATGGTAGTGATAGCGATGAAAATGCTATGATTGAAGGCAATTTCTTTTTCTCTAACTTAGAAAGATTTTAATGTATTTTGCTTTTAACCTTTTTGCATTAAAGCCACCTTTCAGGTGGCTTTAATTTTTTAAAATTTTTTCAAGCACTAAAAGCTATAATTAAGCGACATAGATAAACCTGAAGAAGCTGGTACAAGCCTACACACACCTCCTACACAAAGCAATCCTTCTCTTTGTCTGCCATAAGATATCATTAATCTTGTAGTGCCTTTTGTTATAGACGCTCCAACATTGTAGTAATGTGCTTTCTTAATATCATTGCCATAGTTGTACATATCTGTTACAAAAAAATTGAACATAGGTGCAATAGCATATTCTATAGTTGCAGCAGCCCAATTTCCTCTGTAATCATTTTCTACCCAAAGATGTTGTATATCTGCTTTTATGGAATGTCCTTTTTTCAATTTTACAATTCCTTCGGCAATTAAAATATTACTTTGAACATTGTCGCTGCCAAAACCTTCTACTTGCTTTTGATTATATAAAGAGTTTATGTAAGTAAAATATGTTTTAAAATTTTTATTCCAGCTCTTTTTTACTTCTATATTAAAATCTCTGAAGTTGGTGTTAGCAGGTTTAAAGCTGTACATTTTCGCAGTATTTACATCTGTTCCATCAAATGCAAGTGCTGCGTAATAAGAAAAATGCACGTTTAATTGCATACCATATTTTCCGCCCAGTTTAGAGTTTTTAGGAAATGTTTTTAACCATTCAAACTGCCCTCCTATTTCTCCTGTAGAGTTTAATAAATTGCCTGGTAAAAAAGAAAAACGAACTTGAGGATTATATACATAAATATTTGCAAGAGAATAATGCTGTTGTTTGGTTAAGGCAGGTACATAGTTTAATAACAACTGATTTAATTTGGCACTTCTATCGGTGTACATGCCAAAATTTTTCGCTTGCCTTAAAGTAAAATTCCATGCTGAATTATTGCCAGTAATTGTAGCTCCTAATTGTAAAACATTTCCATTAAAAAATTTATTGGTATTGATTACTTTTCCTAAATCATTAATAGCACAATCGTTGGTACGAAAAGCATATTCTGCATTTAATATAAAATTGCTTTTTTGATAACCTGTTTTTACTGAAAACAAATGAACCGTTTGGGGTAAATTGGCAACTACACCATCATAATCTTCGTGTTTACCTACATAACTAAAACCTGTGGTTATTGTTCCTTTCTTTTGTTCATCTTGTTTTAATAATTTACTCAGGTTTAAGTCTGCATCAGCTCCCCAAATTAAACCTTCGCCAAAAGAATAAGCATCTCTCTTTTTGCCATAAATAGCTTTAAAAGTCATAGCATCGTTTGGTGAAAAAATCAATCGTGTACCAAAAATTGCATTGTTAATTCCAAGCTGTCTATCTTCCCAAGAACGTAGTAATAAACCACTTCCAAATTGCTCATAAAAATGCCCAATAGTGGCACTTATTTTTTTAGAATTATAGGCTGCATAATAATTAGTTATTCCATTACCTTTCAAATTTTCTGGATAACCTAATATTACATCTGGCTCATAAGCTTCGTATTGCACACCTACAGAAACACCCTTAATAGTATAATCTAATTTGATATAATTATTAGAACGAAAACGGTTGTATGGTGCTATAAAACCAATGTCATCATCTTTTTCATTGTAATATTGAGAGTTTGATTCTATAGAACCTGAAAGTTTTCCTTTGTCTTTTTTGTTTTTTTCTGATTGTGCATTAATAGTACACAGCATTAGCAAAAGGCTTGCAAAAAGCAATGAAAATTTGTTCATTTTTTATAATAAGGGGTTGATGGTTATTTGATAGCTTCTTTTATTTTTTTATATAACACATCTTCACTACCTGGTGAGTAGCCACTGTGTTTATAAATTTCTTTACCATTAAAATATACCACAAGGTTGGGTACATTAGCTACATTTAATGCTCGTTTTAAATCTTGATTGGCATCGTATAATACTTCATATTTCCAGCCTTTGCTTTTATAAATAGACATTGCTTTAAATTGAGAACGAGCATCATCTATACAAACTGCATATAAAGTAACTTTGGTTTCTTTTTGCCAATCTTCATATACTTCATGAATAGCTTCTAACTCTTGAATACAAGGGGCACACCAAGTAGCCCAAAAAGAAATAATTACTGGTTTTTGAGATTGGATAACCTCCCCTATTTGTACAACATTTCCTTTTGCATCTTTTAATTTTAATTGGGTTAAACTTTCCTGTGAAAAACTTGCTGATGCAATAAAAAAAGTAAAAAACAGAAAAAAAAGTTTCATTTTAAAAAAAATTATGAAAGAAATCTCATTTATTTTGTACGCAATATTAAATCCAAATAGTTAATCAATGCAAAAAAACCTTTTATTTTATGCAGTTGCTTTATTTAGCTCTGTAATTCTCTTTAGTTCTTGCTCTAAAAAAAATGATAATGGCGGTGGAGGAAACACTACAACAATTACTGCATTAAATTTATCTGCAAGTAAAACATCTTCTATTTATGCCAATGGTACAGATGTAGTAGGCTTTTCAGTTCAAGACCAAAATGGTGTTAATGTAACTACTCAAACCACTATTTATGTAGATGGAAATGCTATTACAGGTTTTACAAAAACTTTTAGCCCAAACGAAATTGGTACCCATACTGTAGTTGCTAAAGTTGGCTCTATTGTAAGTAACCAAGAAAATTTATCAGTTGTAACAGCTCCAGCACCTCCTAAATATGCAACTAAAATAATTGCAGAAGATTTTACAGGAACTTGGTGTGGCTGGTGCCCAAGAATGACTTATAAATTTGAGCGTTATACACAGGTAAATAATAGAATTATTCCAATAGGTGTTCATAATGGTGATGCTTATGCTGTAAGTCCTGATGAAGCTCAACTAAGAAGCAAATTTGGCGTAAGCGGATTTCCCACTGTTTTTATTAACAGAAATAGTGAGTTTAATGAAAATGGAAATATCAATAGTGTTGCAGACAGCGTATATTTATCTCCATTTTTAAAACAACGTGCATTATTAGGTATAGGCATTAACTCTTCTATTGCTGGTAACACATTAAGTATTACAACTAAGGTGGGTTTTGATGAAAACATAAGTGAGAATTTAAAAATTGTTATTATGGTTTTAGAAGATGGATTAATTAAATCTCAATCAAATTATTATGCAAATAATAATAGTTATCCTAATAACCCATATATTAACAGAGGTAATCCAATTCCTGATTTTGAACACAATGGTGTGTATCGCAAATCGCCAACAGGAATTTTAGGAGAAAATATTCCTACTGCAAGCCAAGTTAAAAATCAAGAATATACTGTAACCAAATCTGTAGATATTACTGGTTACAACTCATCTAAGTTAAGAATAGTAGCATTTGTTGTAAATAATAACGGCGTTTTAAATGCTCAAGTAGCACCAGCAAATTCTGTTAAAGATTACGATTTGTTTTAAAAATTATTTAAGATGAAATTGAAAAGCTTGCTAATGAATTTTAGCAGGCTTTTTTGTTTATGAAACAGGCGATACATTATAAAAATATTTTTAGAGCTGTATAGTTTTATATTTGTTTGATGAAGCCATTAAGTTTTATAATTATTACTTACAATCGTTGTGCAGATACTTTAGAATTATTGCAAAACATACATTCTTTACATAAAGCCAATGAACTTTTAGAGGATATAATTGTTGTAAACAATGCTTCTACAGAAAACTATACTGAAGTAAAAGAATATATCAATAATAACACACAACTTCCTTTTAAATATTATGATGCTCCGAGTAATTTAGGAGTAACAAAAGGTAGAAATTTTGCTTTACAATATGCACAAGGAAGTATTTGTATTTTTTTAGACGATGATGCTATTTTACAAAATAACGATGCTTTAGAAAAAGTTATACAATCCTTTGAAGATAAGGGTTTCAACAATAGAGAGGTTGCTATTGTATCATTCAAAGTATTATACTACGAAAATCTTGAAATGCAGGTAAATGCTTTGCCTCATAAAAATTTTGAATATTACAAATCGTTACCCAATTTTTATACTTACTATTTTGCTGGTGGTGCTCATGCCATAAAAAGAAAAGTTTTGGATGAAGTTGGTCAATTACCTGAAGAGTTTTTTTATGGTATGGAAGAATATGATTTGAGTTATAGAGTTATCAATAAAGGATATTGTATAAAGTACGATTCATCAATTATAATGTTGCATAAAGAAAGCCCACAAGGTCGTAAACCTAAACATGAAAAATTAAAAATGATGTGGGTAAATAAAGCTAAAGTTGCTTACAGATACTTACCAATAGGTTATTTTTTTACCACTGCTATACTGTGGAGTTTTCAATTTTTAAAAGAAACTAATTTTAATTTAAAAATATTTTTTCAAGGCTGGAAAGCAGTATTACAAATACCATTTAAAGAAAAAAGAGCACCATTGAATAATGATGCTCTAAGATATTTGCAAGCAACAAAAGCAAGATTGTGGTATTAATTTAAACTTCTAAAATCTACAGGAACTAATTTACTTACACCAGGCTCTTGCATAGTTACACCATAAATTACATCTACAGCACTCATGGTTTGTTTGTTGTGTGTAACAATAATAAATTGAGAATTATCGCTAAATTTCTTAATCATTTGGGTGAATTTTCCAACATTGGCATCATCTAATGGAGCATCAACTTCATCTAAAATACAGAATGGTGCAGGCTTTATTAAATAAATGGCAAACAATAATGCAGTTGCAGTTAAAGTTTTTTCACCACCACTTAATTGTGTTATGGAAGATGGGCGTTTACCTTTTGGTTTTGCTATAATATCTACACCGGTTTCAGCTAAATTATCTGGATTTACTAAAACCATATCTGCAGTGTCTTCATCAGTAAATAATGCCTTAAATACTTTTTGAAAGTTATCTCTTACTTGATTAAAAGTTTCTAAAAATTGTTGATTGGCTGTTGCTTCTACTTCTTGAATAGTTTGCAATAAACTTTCTTTTGCTTGTACTAAATCATTCTTTTGTTCTAAAATAAATTCGTAACGTTTTTTCATTTCTGTAAAAGCTTCAACAGCAGTAGGGTTTACTTCGCCCATATTTTCTAAACGCTTTTTAAGTTTATCGCTTGTGGCTTGTAGTTCTTCTAAAGTTGTGGCTGTAATTCTATCTTCTTCTAAAATTTCATCAAGCGATACTTTAAATTCAACGTGCATACGTTCTTTCATGCCTGCTAAATTTAATTTCAAATCGTTCAGTTTGTCTTTTATGGCACTTAATAAGTATTCAACATTTTCTTTCTCTTTTATTTTATGTCTTAATTCGCTTTCTTTTTCTTGTAAAGCGTTGCGTAAATTATGATAAGCCTGATCTGCTTCATTTAATTTTTTAGCTTCTGTTTCTTTGGTGTGCATTAATTGCAATAATGCTTCTTCGATTTTAACCAATGCTGCTTCGCTTTCTATAATTGCTTCTGTGGTTTCTACAAGTTGATTAGTATTGGTTTGTATTTGATGATGTAAATCGTTTAATTGATTTTGTTTAAAAGATAATTCTTGTTTAACAGTAGCAATTTTGCTTTGTTGTTTGGTAAAATTAATATTGCTTTCATTGAATGCTGCATTGGCATTGTTGTATAATTGTTCAGCAGTTTGATAGTCTTGTTCTACAATTTTCAACTCTTCACTTATTGTTTCTAAACTTTGCGATAAAGTTTTAAATTCTTCTCTTGTGGTTGCTATTGCTTCGTTTTCTTCATTTAATCTTTTTTCAATATCTGCAATTTTTTGCTGAGCATTTTGTTGTGCAGCTTGTAAATTTTCTAATTTATTTTTAATGGCAAAAACCTGATTAGTAAGCTGATTAATTTCTTGTTCTGTTTGTTTTATGGTGCTTTCTTTCAACTGTTCATTAAAACCAATAACAGCATTGTGGCGTAATTGAATTTCTGCTTTTAAAGCATTTACAACTGCTTGTTGCAAAATAATTTCATCTTGTAGTTTTTCTAATTTTTTGGCTCGTCCAATTTTATTCCCTTCAAATAAACCAATGCTTCCTCCTGTAAGTGTATATTTTCCTCTTACATATTTTCCTGATTTTTCTAAAACAATTACACCCGCTGTTGTGTTATTAATTACTTCATCATTTTCAGCAATAAAAACATTGGCTAACAAATGATGTGCTAATTTGCTGTATTGCTCATCAACTTCAATTACATCTAAGGCTTTAATGGTATGATTGGGTTGAGGATAAATTTTATCATTATCCTGCATTTCATTTAATAAAAAGAAATTGGCTTTTCCTTTTTTATTTTCATCTAATAATTGAATGGCTTTTAATCCTTCTTGCAAATTATTTACTACATAATAATTTAAGTAAGGCTCTAAAACATTTTCTACTGCTACTCTATAAGTTTCTTTTACATAAATAATATCTGACAATAAAGGAACTTTGTAATTCCATATAGAATGGTTGTGCAAAAATTTAACACTTTCAGGATAACCTTCCATAGAGTCTATTAAACTCTTCAATAAATCGTGTTCATTTTTTTTGCTATCTAATTTTCTGTTTTCTTCAGCTAAATCGTTTCTTAAACCTTCTAACTGCGATTGAGTTTCAAAAATTTGCTCTTTGGTTTTTTCGTGTTGTTCTTGTAGTTGTTGTAAATCTGTTTTTTTAGTGTTTAATAAACTTTCTTTTTCTAATAACTCTTGAGATAGTTGTGTAGTTTGAGTTTCACGTTGTTGTTGTTCATCTGCAAGTTGAGTTGTTGCTCTTTGTAAGTTTTGAATAGAAGTATCTGCAACTGCAACTTTTTTCTCAGCATCAAATCTATTGCGTTGTATTTGTTGGTATTTATTTCTTAAAGTATCTACACTTACTCTTCTTTCATCAAAGCTGCTTCTTTTAAGTTCTACATCAGTACGTTTAGCTTCTACACTTGTTGTTAATTCTTGCAACTTATTTTCTTCTTCACTTAGTTGAAGTTGTGTAAATTCTATGCTATCGCCTGTGGTTTTTAATTGTCCTTCTGCTTTACTTAAAAAATCTTTAAACCCTGTTTCTTTTTCTTTTAAATAATGTAATTTTTGTGAGGCAAGGTTTTTATCGTTTTCCTTTGTACGCAATTGTTGCAATAATTCATTAAACTCGTATTGCATACTTTGTAAAGCTTTTTCTTTTTCAATTAAGCCCACCTTTTCTTGTTCCAATGCTGCTTCTTGTGTTGCAATTTGAGCATCAAACTGTGCTTTACGATTGGTTTCTGTATCTTGTTGTTCGTTTAATTCTTTGTAAGTAAGGTTAAAGCCTTCTAACGAAGCCTTAGCCAATTCTATAGCAATTTCTCTATACTCTTTTTTTATTTCGTAATATTTTTCGGCTTTTTTAGCTTGGCTTTCTAAGGTTTTTAATTGATTATTTATTTCAAATAATAAATCATCTATACGAGCTAAATCTTGTTCAGTTGCATCTAATTTATTTTTGGCTTCCTTCTTTCTTGTTTTATAAATGGTAATACCAGCAGCTTGTTCCAACATTTTTCTTCTGCTGTTGTCTTTGTCTTTAATAATATCATCTACCATTCCTAATTCAATAATTGCATAACTATCGTTGCTTACACCTGTGTCTAAAAATAAATTATGAATGTCTTTTAACCTGCACTGTACATCATTTAACCTGTATTCGCTATCACCATTTTTATAAAAACGTCTTGTAACAGTAACTGTAGAAAATTCGGTAGGTAATAAATTTCTTGTATTTTCAAAGGTTAAGCTTACTTCAGCTAAGCCACTTGCACTTCTTGTTTTAGAGCCATTAAAAACTAAGGCTTCTAAATTTTCACTTCTTAATGCAGATATTTTTTGTTCGCCAATAACCCATCTTATGCTATCAATAATATTACTTTTACCACAGCCATTAGGACCAACAATTCCTGTAATTCCTTCATCAAAACTTACAATAGTTTTATCTGCAAAACTTTTGAAGCCTTTAATTTCTAAAGATTTTAATTTCATACTTTACTACACCATTTTAGTACCTGCGAACATAACTGATTTAAGTTGTTTGATAATACACTAAATATGCAGTGTGTATAATTAGTGAGAAAATAAAGTAGTAATGTATTTTAAGCATCAAATCAATTACATCTTATTTATTATCAATTATATAAGTTTATTTATTTACTATTTAAAACAAGATAAATTAAATAAAGTTACATTAACCTTTATCCTTTCTTTGTTCTATACTTGAAAATACCAAATCACTTAAAAATTCTACTAATTGACTTTCTTGTTTCTTTTTGCTAAAATCAGTTAAAGAAGAAATATTGTGCATAAAGAAATTTTGAAAATGAGCTACTTCTATTATTGTTGAAGCTAACGATTTGGGATATTTGTATGTAGGATTATACGCTAAAATAAAATCTCCAATTAAATTACATATATCTTGGTAGGGTTTAAAAAAGTGTTGCTTATTGTTCTCTACAACTTGTTTTGTTAAATACGATTTTGACGCTTCAGCTACTATTAGAGAATGTAATAAACTTTCATCAATATAGCTTGTTTGTTCATCATCTTCAATTGGTTTGGCTAATAAGGATATTACCTTACTAAGTCTATCTTTATTATTTTCTATATTATTGGTTATGAACTTTATATGAAAGGTTAACCAACTAAAATACCAAGAAGTTAAATAGATTAATAATTTATGTTTATTTTCAAAATAACGATAAACACCTGCTTCAGTTGAATGTATTTCTTCTGCCAATTTCTTAAATGTAAAATCTTCAAAACCCAATTGGTGAATCATTTGAACACTGTGTTTCAAAATTTTTCTTCCTAACTCAGTATCTTCTGGGTTACGAATAAATAAACCTTCATTTATTTGAACTTTAAATTGAAAAACCATATAGCAACTTATTTACATAAAAATTTATGCAAAAGTACTTGAAATAGTTTTACAATTATTTATGATAGTAATACTATTAATTAAAATATTTTTTATAATTTTGCAACTCTTAAGATTATCATTATACACTTTATGGATGTAATTATAGAATCGCTTAAACATCTTTTAAACCCTGACTGGATTATGAGTCATGGGGGCTTATATTTAGTATTACTGATTTTATTTATTGAAACTGGTATTATTATTGGCTTTTTTTTACCAGGCGATCCTCTATTATTTATTTCAGGCATGGTAATAGCATCTGTAAATGAAAATCATTATCCATTTGATAACCAATTACTCAACCTTCCTTTTTGGATTATTTTATTTACTATTTCTACAATTTTGGGTAATTTTTTTGGCTATTGGTTTGGCTATAAGTTTAAACACATTGTAAATAGAACTGAAGATACTTGGTTTTTAAAACGCAGACATTTAAAAACAGCTCATGATTTTTATGAAAAAAGAGGAGGATTTGCCATAGCCATTGCTCGTTTTTTACCTATTGTAAGAACTTTTGCCCCCATTATTGCAGGTACAGTAGAAATGAGTTTTAAGAAATTCGCTTTCTACAATGTTGTTGGTGCAATTGCTTGGGTGGTTAGCCTAACCTCTTTAGGATATATTTTGGGAGATAATGCATTTGTAAAAAGTAATTTAGAATATATTATTATTGGCTTGGTAATAATTGTAACCGCCCCAGTAATTATTAAATTATTTTTAAAGAAAAAAAATTAGAGCGTAAGTAAACCCGTTAGAAAAGTTTTATTAAATTAAAATTAAAATTAAAAGAAATGAAAAAATTGGGTTTAAGTAAAAGTTTGATGCTGATATTGTTTTTATCAATATCATTTTTAGGATTTGGTCAAGATAGAATTATTCCATATTCAGAAGTTCCAGCAAAGATACAAGGGTATATAAAAAATCACTTCCCCAGCTATAAGGTAATTCAGTCTAAAGTTGATTATGAAGGTTTGACTAAGGAATATGAAATTACTTTAAACGATAGTATTAAATTGGAGTTTGATGATAAAAACAATATTAAAAGCATAGAAGCTAAATCTAAGCTTCCTGAAAGCGTAATTCCATTAAGCATAAGAGAGTACTTGAAAAATAATTACCCTAACAATTTTATTATTGAATGGGAATTAAAAAGGAGTTATCAATCTATTGAATTGGATAATAAGGTTGAACTTGAATTCACACTAAAAGGAAATTTTATAAGAATTGATAATTAAAATTAATTTACAAAACTCAAAAAAAATGAAATGTCCAAATTGTAATGTTGCCTTAGTAATGGCAGATAGAAATGGAATTGAAATTGATTATTGCCCTGATTGTCGTGGTATATGGTTAGATAGAGGTGAATTAGATAAAATTATTGAACGGTCTGTTCAGCAACCTATTGCACAAACAAGAAACACCTATCAAGATAAAGAATATTATCATCATGAAAAATCATATAAGTACAAAAAAAATAAAGGTTTTTTGGGTGAATTATTTGATTTTTAAACCTGATTAGTAACAAAAAAATATTTAAGTATATATTTTATGATAGTTTGGATAATATTTATAGCAGTTGTATTATTTGCATTAGTTTTAGATTTAGGTGTATTTAATAGAAAACCACACGAAATTAAAACAAAAGAAGCAGCTATATGGACAAGTGTTTGGGTTACTTGTGCTATATTATTTTCAGGAATAATTTATCTTTCTTTTAAGCATAATTGGATAGCAAACCCTACTCATTTAACACCTACAAATGCAGTTTTAAAATATATTACAGGATATTTGATTGAGCTTTCATTAAGTGTAGATAATATTTTTATCATTGCCCTTATTTTTTCTTCTTTTGCTATTCCTAAAAAATACCAACACGAAGTACTTTTTTATGGCGTTTTAGGAGCCATTGTTTTTAGAGCATTAATGATAGTTTTTGGAGTAGCATTGATAACTAAATTTAGTTGGATGATTTATGTTTTTGGTGTGTTTTTAATATTAACTGCACTTAAAATGTTGTTCAGTCATAACAATCAAAAAGACCCACATGAATTTAAAATATACAAATGGATAAGAAAAGTTTATCCAGTTACCAGAAAAGTTTATGATGACCGTTTTTTTATTAAAAGAAGCAAAAAAAAATATGCCACTCCTTTATTTGTAACACTTATCATTATTGAATTAACAGATGTATTCTTTGCCATTGATAGTATTCCAGCAATATTAGCTATTACTGCAGATCCATTTATAGTTTTTAGTTCAAACATTTTAGCCATCATGGGATTACGTTCTATGTTTTTTTTAGTTGTTGGCATGTTGGATAAGTTTAAATACATCAACTACAGCTTAGTTGTAATATTAGCTTTTGTTGGAGTAAAAATGATTATTTCACATAAAGTAGATATACCAGAATGGTTATCACTTGGCGTAATTGTGTTATCTTTAATTGGAGGTATGTTGGCTTCAAAATTTATCCCTGAAAAAGTAGAAACTTCCACAACTGCAATTAAAAATGATTAAGAAAAGTAATTACACGTTAATTTACATCTTATTTATACTATTGTATAGCAATTATAGTGCTGCACAATTTATTGGTGATTGGGAAGCACGACCAACTATTTATGCAAAATATAAACCTAATGATAAGCTAAGTTTTGAAGCTAAATACGAACATCGTTTATTTAAGAATTTTTCTCAATATAAAAAATCAGTTACAGGTGTTGAAGTAGAATATAAAATTAAGACAAATTCACAATGGTATTTTAAACCAACATTAGATTATCGTTTTGAATTTGATAACAATCAAACAGCACATGACCTAAGGTATGCAACTTCTTTAGGTTTTGATGTTTCAAAAAAATTAAACATAGAATACACACCCATACTACAACATATAATTAGTGAAGGACAACAACCAGTATATTTTTTCAGAAATGAATTAGAATTAACTTATCAATTTACAAAAAAATTTTCCCTTTTTATATTTACTGAAAACTATCAACTCATTCAACAAGGTTTTCAGTTTAATACTCAAAAATATGGTTTAGGAGCAGAATATTTAATCAATTCAAAAAGTGCAATAGAATGTAAGTTTGATATAAAACATTTGTACACTAATAAAAATACTGCAAGATTAATGCTGGGATACATATTTATTTTACACTAAAACACAATTGCACATACCAATTTTAAACAATATTTTAATAAAAATATGGCAGCAAGCATTTTTACTTTTTTAGATGATATTGCAGCTTTAATGGATGATGTAGCTGTAGCTTCAAAAGTTGCAACACAAAAAACTGCAGCAATACTTGGAGATGATTTGGCTGTAAATGCAGAAAAAGCAACTGGGTATGTTTCCTCAAGAGAATTGCCTGTTTTATGGTCAATAAGTAAAGGTTCTTTTATTAATAAACTGATTATTGTTCCACTGATTCTAATCTTAAATTCTTTTGCCCCTTTAATGATAAAAATTTTATTAGTAGTAGGTGGTATTTATCTTGCTTATGAAGGAGCAGAGAAAATTGTATCTTTTATTTTTCATAAAAAGAAACAACCCGAATCAAATCAATCTGCCAGTATTGATGAATCTTCTAAGGAAGAAGAAAATAAAAAAATTTGGGCTGCCATTAAAACAGATTTTATTCTTTCTTTAGAAATTGTAATTATTGCATTAAGTACTGTATTAAATAAAAGTTTATCTATACAAATAATTACTGTATCAATCGTTGCATTCATTGCCACAGTTGGTGTATATGGTTTAGTAGCTATTTTAGTAAGAATGGACGATGTAGGTTTTAAAATTATACAAGCATCAAACAAAAAAAACTGGGTATATAAATTAGGTAAATCATTGGTTAAAGCATTACCCTTAATAGTAAGATTATTAAGCATTTTAGGCACTATAGCACTAATTTTAGTTTCTGGTGGAATATTTATTCATTATGTAGATGTATTTCACAATATCTTACCCAAAACTCCCACAATTATTAGAGAAATTATTTTTGGATTAAGTATAGGAATAATAGCAGTTATTTTAATTGAAGGCATAAAAAAAGTGTATTTAAAAATTTTAAAAAAACAATCACACCAATGAGGATAAACTTGTAGTTTTGAGTTTATAGATAAGCACCATTTAATAAAATAACACCTAAAATTTTATTCCAATGACAGCACCCATTAAAAGAAACGAAACCTTACAAATTATAAGTAGAGAACACCATTTTGCTTTATTACTTTGTTGGAAAATTCGTGAAGGATTAAAAAAAAATATTGAAGCAAAAAGAATTCAAGACTACATAGATTGGTTTTGGGAAAATAATTTAATACACCATTTTGAAATAGAAGAAGCTTCGCTATTTACTATTTTGCCAATAGAAAATGAATTGTATAAAAAAGCTATTGATGAACACGAAAGTTTAAGAAAACTATTTAGTGAAAAAAATAAAACAAAAGAAATTTTAGAAAATATTGCATATGAATTAGATGCTCATGTAAGATTTGAAGAAAGAACTTTATTTAATGTACTTCAAATACTAGCAACCAAAGAACAATTACAACAAATAGAACAACACCACAACTACAAAATATTAGATGATTGGGAAGATGAATTTTGGGTAAGTAAAAACTAAAATAAATAATGCTATTTTTTGGAGTAGATATTCTAATACAACAAAACCCATCTTGGAAAAATAAAAGAATTGCATTAGTAACCAATAATGCAGCTACAACCAATTATTTACAACCCTCACGGTTGGCTTTGTTACAAAATAGCTTCAATATTGTACAACTTTTTTCTCCTGAACATGGTTTAAATACAAAAGGTATTGATGGTGCTTTTATTAATAACAGTATTGATGAACTAACCCAATTACCTATTATAAGTTTATACAGTAAAAAATTACAACCCTCGCAAGAAGATCTTGCAAATATTGATGTTATTCTTTTTGATATACCTGATATAGGATGTAGGTTTTATACTTATTTATGGACTATGACTTATGTGATGGAAGCTGCTGCAAAGTATAATAAACCTCTCATTATTTTAGACAGACCCAATCCTATTTCAGGCAATTTTAGCTTGACAGAAGGTGCATCATTAGATGAAAATTATTGCTCTTCTTTCATAGGTCGTTGGAGTATTCCTTTACGCCATAGTTGTACCATAGGAGAATTGGCTTTATACTTTAACAAAGCAAAAAATATTCATGCAAAAATTGAAATAATACCTTGCAAAAATTGGAATAGAAATATGTTTCAAACAGATTGGAATATTGCTTTTGTACCAACATCGCCTGCAATAAAAAATTTCAACTCTATGTTATTATATTGCGGTTTAGGATTATTAGAAGCTACCAATATAAGTGAAGGAAGAGGTACAGAAAATTCTTTTGAAATTGCAGGAACTCCTTATTTTAACAATAAAATGTTATGCAACATATTTAATACTATTCAGGATGAGGTTGAATTAGAAACAAAAAACTTTATACCAAAAGAAAGTAAATATGCCAACGAACTTTGCAATGGCATTTTATTTAAAATAAAAAATAAAACAACATTTCGCCCTGTATTTACAGCTTTATTATTTATAAAAATAGTAAAGGATTGTTACCCCAAAAATTTTAAATGGAGTAACTATAAAACACTTGTAAACCCAAGTGGAGTAAAGCATTTAGATAAATTATTAGGCACTGCTAACAGTGAAGATTTATTTAATTTACCCATGCAACATTTTTTAAGTCAGGTAGAAAAAATTACAACAGTATATAACTGGCAAAAAGAAACAGAGAACTATTTATTGTATTAAATTATTTACACACTTACATTTTAAAATAATTCTTTAATAAAAAAGTCCATATACTTGTATATGTTTGTACACTCTAAAAATAAAATATGAAAAGAAATTTTTTATTAGTAGTATTATTAAGTTTTGGCTTATTTGCAAAAGCACAACAAAAATCTTATAAAATATCCATCATTGCTTTTTACAATTTAGAAAATTTTTACGACACCATTAACGACCCACATGTAAACGATGAGGAATTTACACCTGCTGGTGTAAGAAATTATAATAATCAAATTTATTTGGACAAAGTAGAAAAATTAGCTACTGTAATTTCAAAAATAGGTACTGATGAAAAACCAGAAAGTGCAAGCCCTGATGGTGCTGCAATCTTAGGAGTTGCAGAAATTGAAAACGAAAATGTTTTAAAAGATTTAGTAAATAATCCATTACTCAAAAAAAGAAACTATCAAATAGTACATTATGATAGTAAAGATGCAAGAGGTGTAGATGTAGCAATGCTATACAACCCAAAATATTTTCAAGTAATAGAAAGCAAACCTTTGTTTGTACAATTACCTGGTGGTACAAAAGATGCTTATTTTACCAGAGATATTTTATGGGTAAAAGGGAAATTGGATGGAGAAATAATTCATATTTATGTAAATCACTGGCCAAGCAGATATGGTGGCGAAGAAAGAAGTGCACCAGCACGTAATGCTGCTGCAATGGTTTGTAAAAACCATATAGATAGTATTAATGCTGAAGATGGTGAACAAAAAGTTGTAATAATGGGCGACTTAAACGATGACCCAATTAGCCCAAGTGTAGCAGAGGTTTTAAAAGCAAAAGCAAAAATAAAAGATGTAAGAAAAGGAGGTTTATTTAACCCTTGGGGAAATATGTATAAAAAAGGATTTGGCACTTTAGCCTATCAAGATGCTTGGGGCTTATTCGATCAAATTATTATTTCTTATCCTTGGTTGGATACAGAACAATCAGGATTTTATTTTTACAAACAAGTAATCTTCAACAGGGAATTTATGACTGAAAATAAAGGAAGATATAAAGGTTATCCTATGCGTACTTGGGATGGAATAACTTATAGAGGAGGTTACAGCGACCACTACCCTACTTATTTGGTAATGCTAAAAAAAGTTTCAAACTAATTTTTTATTCTGTTTTATTTTAACAAAAATGTTTAAGCACTTTTATACTTTTTTTGTTGTATTGTTTTTTGCTTTAGTTAGTTGTAATAATAATGAACCCAAAAACAAACCAACCAACAATTACGATGTTCAACAATTACAATATACAGTAAAAAATATTTACCCTCACGATGAAAATGCTTTTACAGAAGGCTTAGAGTTTAGAAATGGCTTTTTATATGAAGGCACAGGCGATACAGATTATGCTGGTAATAGCAAATTAGCAAAAGTTGATGTAACCACAGGTAAAGATGTTCAAAAAATAAATTTAGATGCCAAATATTTTGGAGAAGGAATTACTATATTAAATAATAAAATTTATCAACTCACCTACAAAGAGCATACCTGCTTTGTATATGATGCAACCAGTTTTAAAAAACTAAAAGAGTTTTCTTATGAAGGCGAAGGTTGGGGAATGACAAATGATGGTAAAGAAATTATTATGAGCAATGGTAGCGATAAATTAATTTTTAGAAATCCTGAAACTTTTGAAATTACTAAAACAATAAGTGTTAGCAATAATTATGGACCCTTAGGAGGTATTAATGAATTGGAGTATGTAGATGGTTTTGTGTATGCAAATGTTTGGACTACTTTTAAAATTGTAAAAATAGATTTGAATACAGGCAAAGTGGTTGCTGAAGCTAACTTAGAAGATATTTTAGCTAAATATGCCAAAGAAGATTTAAGCAGAAAAATTGATGTAATGAATGGCATTGCTTATGATAGTGTGGGAAAAAGATTTTTTATAACAGGAAAATACTGGTCTAAAGTTTTTGAAATACAGTTTAATTAATTTTCGTTAAAACATAAATTATAGAACTGCTTTGCTTTACATTAAATAAGGCTTTTACATTTGAATACAATCCATTTACAAAAGCCATCAAATAATTTTGAGAACCATTTTTATACTTTTCGCTTAACATACTTACATAAAAACTATCAAACCACATTGGCTTATATGCAGTAACCATAAACCCATGTAAAGCTGCTAATTTTTCAATGCTTTTTGGAGAAAAATGATATAAATGTCGTGGCACATCGTAAGCAGCCCAATACCTCTTATAAAATGCTGCATCTACACTTGTGTAATTAGGAACAGCTATAAATAATTTGCCATTGGGTTTTAATATTTCCTGAAAGCGTTGCATATAACCATGCAAGTTGTGTACATGCTCTAATACATGCCACAGCGTAATTACATCAAATTGTTCCTTAGAAAATTGAAACAAAGTATCTGGCAAAAATAATTTTAAATTAAACTTTTGCAATGCAATGTTTCTTGCAGTTTCATCAGGTTCAAGACCTGTAACTTGCCAATTATTTTGTTGCATTTCATGGGCAAATGCACCAGTGCCTGCACCAATATCTAATAAATATCCTTTATCAATTTTTGCTTGTTGTTTTATTAAATCTCTTTTAGTTTTTAATGTAATATTTCTAACATAATGATATGCTTGATTAATAAAACCTTCTTTGGTATCTGAATGAGAAACATAAGCATCAGATTTATAATAAGGAGCTATAGAATTTTCATCAGGAATATTTTGTGTAAACAAAAGTGTACAAGCATTACACTTCCAGATAGAAAACATTTCTTTACTTACAGAATAATCTTCAGTAACTAATGCTTCTTCTATTTCAAAACTATTACAACAAGGGCAAGAGGTATGATGAATAATAACAGACATAAAGCAAATAAAGTAAAGAATATTGATATTATTTGAGGTAGGACAAAAATTAAACAGTTTTTAAAATTTTATTGCCAACTGCACATTCCAAACATTTAAGTTGTTTACAATA
>JAIXLB010000082.1 GCA_026931905.1 Chitinophagales bacterium | reverse complement strand
TTACTATAAATATTACACAATACAAGGCACTTAGCCAAAATACCCAACCAAATTGCAACACATAAAATTGTATTATAATCAATGCAGCAATTAATACTATTAACCATACAGCAACAAAAACTTTTGTAGCATTTAAGCCTAAAACTATTGGCAGTGTTTTACAACCAAATTTTCTGTCTCCTTCTATATCTTCCATATCTTTTATTACTTCTCTAACTAACGAAATTATAAATGCAAAACCTGCATATAAAAATGTAAGCCTCGATAATTTATCTACTTGTAAACTGCTATCTTTTCTAAACACATCTAATAAATGATTGGTTTCGCAATAAGTTATAACTAAAATAACCCAAGCAGTAAGCAATGATATAATGACATTGCCAATTAAAAACTTTTTCTTTAACGATGCTGAATAAAAAAATAAAAGCAAAACACAAGCAGTATTGGCAAGTCCTAAAAACCTAACATTGGTTTTAATATCTATATAAAATCCAAGTGCAATGCCTAAAATACTTAAAATTAAATGCCATAGAATTACCCAACGTCTTTCAATAATTTTTTCTACAACAACTTTGTGGGGTTTATTAATTTGGTCAATATTCAAATCAAAATAATCGTTAATGATGTTACCTGCAGCAGCTATAAAAATTGATGCTGTAACCAATGCAACAAAATAAATTCCTCTAACATTATTGATAACACTGGCTTCATTAAACAAAGGCAATTCTATACAATACAAAAAAATAATTTGCGTAAGGGCAATAAAAACCAAGTTGGGCAATCGTACTAATTGTATAAATGCTTTTAGATTTTTCAAGATGTATAATTTGTTGTTGTTGATTTTTTAAAAGGCTCTTAATAAAAAATCATCTTTCCAATTATTATTTAGTTTTAAAACTTTTTCAATAACATCTCTTACACAGCCTTTACCTCCTTTTGAAGGTGAAATATATTTTGCAATTTCTTTTACGTCAATAGCTGCATCAGCAGGGCAACAAGGCAAACCTGTTAATTGCATTGCAGCAAAATCGGGCATATCATCTCCCATAAATAATACTTGCTCTTTTTGCAAATTATTTACTTGCATATAGTTGGTAAGTAATGATACTTTATCTTGCACTTGCATAAAAATTTCAGTAATACCTAACTTTCTTAATCTATCTTCAGCTTCAGGCGAATGGCTGCCACTTATTACTACAACCCTGTAATTTTTTTTAATGGCTAATTGCAAAGCATAGCCATCTTTGATATACATTTTTCTTGCAAAAACACCATTGGGCAATAACAATAAAGTTCCATCTGTTAATACACCATCAACATCAAATACAAAAGTGTTTATAGGTTTAAAAAGTTCAAGAACATTCATACTTTCAACAATATTTATTGAGGTTATTTTTTTTGATTATCTCTCCATTCATACACCCAAGTGCTTTGTATCATTTCTAAATGTCCTTCATTGCTTTGTTCACGTGTTCCAGCAAAACCTGGAATTTCTAAAACCCATTCCAATAAGTCAGTAAAACGTATTCTGTAAATTTTACTCTCAGTAAATTCATCACCAAAACGTTCGTATAATTTTAAAGCAATATCTTCATGATCATTCCAATAAATAGGTGGTTCGTATGCCATATAAAATCTGTTTAAAGTTATTTTAAAATGCAAATATGCTCTATATTCTGCTTAAATAATTATTACCAAATTAAAATACCAACTTTCATAAACAATTTATTAAAATTACTGCATTAACCAATTTTTTATAATTGTTTCGCCATAAGGTGTTAAAACACTTTCAGGATGAAATTGAACACCTTGAATATCGTATTGCTTATGTTGCAAAGCCATGATTAAATTGTTTTCATCTTCTGCTGTTATTTCCAATTCATCAGAAAAATTTTCTTTGCTTACACACCAGGAATGGTATTGCCCTGCAAGAAATTCATCAGGTAATTCTTGAAATAATTTTGATTTAATTTTTACATTCACCTTAGTTGTTACACCATGATATACTGTAGAAAGATTGATTAGCTTAGCTCCAAAAACCTGTGCTATTGCTTGATGACCCAAGCATACACCTAAGATAGATTTTTTTGTTGCATACTGTTGTATTAAAGGCAATAATAAACCTGCTTCTTCTGGAATACCTGGACCTGGCGATAAAATTATTTTATCGTAATTTTCAACATCACTCAACTGTATTGTATCATTCAAAACAACAGTTGTTGGTTGATGTGTAATTTTTTCTACAAGATGTACAAGATTGTAAGTAAAAGAATCATAATTATCTACAATCAAAACACGTTGTTGAAAATTGAAGTTGTTATTTGTTGATATGGCGGTATGCCTACTATACATTAATTAATTTTGCTAATTTATTACAATGATAATCCTTTTATAAAAAAAGAATTTTAAATTTAATTTTACTGAAAATTTTAAAATGAATATACAGCATAAACATAAAGAAAACAGTGGTGCATTTATTATGGAAGATAATAATGAACTGCTTGCGGAAATGGTTTACAAACAACCTAACAATGATACTATGATTATTGAACATACAGAGATTAGCGAAAAATTGAAAGGGCAAGGTGTAGGTGTAAAACTACTAAATAGTGCTGCTGATTATGCAAGAAAAGAAAATTTGAAAATAGTGCCTGCATGTAGCTTTGTACTTGCAATGTTTAATAAAAAAGAGGAATACAAAGATGTTTGGAAAAAGTAGAAAAATTTTAACCCTTATTTTCTTATATTTTTGTAACATAGTATGGGACGTATAAAAACTTCTGAAAATTTTAGTAGAAAAAATATAATTTTAAATAAGGCTGCTGCTTTGTTTAAAGAAAAAGGCTACCAAGCTGCAAGCATGAGAGACCTTGCAGAAATTGTAGGTGTAGAGGCTGCAAGTTTGTACAACCATATCAAAAGTAAAAATGATTTACTGAATGAAATTTGTTTTAAAGTTGCTAACAAATACAATCAAAAATTAAGCAATATTGAAACAGAAAACTCAACCTGTTTGAGTAAAATAGAATCTCTTTTAAGATTTCATATTCAAGAAATGGTAGAAAATTTTGAAGAAGTTTTTGTGAGTGATAGAGAATGGAAACACTTAATAGAACCTTATTTAACTAACTTTCAAACGCAGCGTAAAACATACAGAAAACGTTTTGCAGCAATGATTGATGCAGGAATAAAAAATAAAGAAATTAAAAAAATAGATTCTACCACTGCTGTATTAATTATGTTGCATGCCATTAGTGGTATTGAAAGCTGGCACAGAAGTAAACAAAAAATTAGTGGTAAAGCTCTTGAAGAAAGTATGATAACTATTTTAGTAGGCGGATTAAAAAAGTAAATTATTAAGTAAAAAAAATATCATTTAAAAAATTAAAAATAGTATTTTATGTCATTACATTTTTATCCTTTAACTATACAACAGGTACAACAAGAAACAGATGATTGTATTTCTGTAGCATTTAATATTCCTGATGATTTGAAGAATGTATTTACTTACAAACATGGACAAAACATAACCTTAAAGGCTACTATAAATGGCGAAGAACTAAGGAGGTCTTATTCGCTTTGCTCCTCTCCTTTAAGCAATGATTTTAGAGTGGCCATAAAACAACTAAATAATGGTTTATTCTCAAGTTATGCTCATAAAAATTTTAAAAAAGGAGATGTTGTAGAAGTTATGCCAGCCGTAGGAAATTTTTATACAGAATTAGATAAAAATAATACTAAAAATTATGTTGCATTTGTAGCAGGTAGTGGTATAACGCCCATTTTATCTATTGCTACAACCATTTTATTAACTGAGCCTAACAGTAATTTCACTTTAATTTATGGAAACAAAAATAGCAACAGCATTATTTTTAAAGAAGAAATAGATGCCTTAAAAAATAGCTTTCTACATCGTTTTCAGTTGATGCATATTCTTAGCAGAGAAGTATCTGAATTTCCAGTTTTTACTGGCAGAATTAATAAAGAAAAATTACAACAATTAGCTTCAGTTATAAACTATAACAAGGTAGATGAATTTTTTATTTGCGGTCCACAAGAAATGATTTTTACAATAAAAAATTATTTAGAAGATATAAAAATTGACGTTAAAAAAATTCATTTCGAAATTTTTGTTCCTGCTTCATCTTCTAAAACACTTGTAAATAATGAGGTTGTAGCAAATGATAATACACCTGCATGTAATGTTGTAATAAAAGCAGATGGCAGAAGTTTTGATTTTAAACTTCCCTTTAATAATACCAATATTTTAGATGGTGCATTGCAAAATGGTGCAGATTTGCCTTTTGCCTGTAAAGGAGGTATGTGCTGCACTTGCAAAGCAAAACTTGTAGAAGGTGAGGTAAAAATGGATGTTCATTGGGGGCTTGGAGCAGATGAAATTCAACAAGGCTTTATACTTACCTGTCAAAGCAAACCTGTAACAGATACAATAGTTGTAGATTTTGATGTGAAATAAAAATCTTATTTCATTTCATGTTACCCTAACCCATTACTGATACTCAAAGAATACAAGAAAATAATATTATGCCTGTGCATTAGGACCACCAAAATTCATAGGAATTTCTACTTGTTCAATGTCTTGTATTTCTCCATGAGCAGTTTCATAACGTTCTACATTTTCAATCATAGCTTTCATAAAACGCTTAGCATGAGTGGGCGAAAAAATAATTCTTGCCTTTACTTTATTTTTAGGGTTGCCTGGCATAACATTTATAAAATCTAACACAAACTCAGAATGTCCATGAGTTATAATAGCTAAATTGGCATAAGTACCATCAGCAACTTCTTCTGTAAGTTCTATGTTTATTTGATTAGGGTTTTGTGGAGGTAGTTTTTCCATTTTATTGAATAATTTTTGTTTTTAAAAAAATAAATTTTATCTAAGTCTATCGGCACTTTTTACTAATTTTTCATCTTTCCAAATTGCTAACATTGCCAATATTAAAAATACAGGAATGGCAAAATAAATGATAGAACTTAGTGCAAAGGTACCTGACTCAAATTTTTTGGTATTAAAATATATTAATACAATAGTTACAATATCAACAATAAATATAACTGATATAATTTTCAATTGTTGTTTTCTATCTTTATATAAAAAAATGCTTACTAAAGTTGCAACTGCAACTGCAACTGTAAGTATTAAAATAAATAAATTCTCTTTAGCGGTATAATTGATAAAAGTATTTACACCATTAACTAATTTATTACCTCCATAAAATGAAAATTTTAATGTAGCAAAACTTAATAGTGATGCAATTAATAACCAAACAGATTGAATACGTTGTAACATAAAAGTTGTTTTTAAAATATTTAACCTAATTCAGGATATAAAGGAAATTGAGACATAAACTCATTTACACTTGCTTTTGTTTTTGCTAAAATAGGAGCATCATCTGCATTCATTAAAGCTGTATCTATTGCATTTACTACAAATTGCATATTATTTTCCTTCATACCTCTTGTGGTAATAGCAGCCACACCAAAACGAATACCACTTGTTACAAAAGCACTTTTATCATCGTAAGGAACCATATTTTTATTAGCAGTTATATCGGCTTCGCCTAAAACATTTTCTGCTTTTTTACCACTAATATTTTTATTTCTTAAATCAATTAACATTAAATGATTATCAGTACCACCACTAATAATATTATAGCCTAAGTTTACAAAAGCTTTTGCCATAGCTTGTGCATTGTTTTGTACTTGTTTAGCATAGGTTGTAAACTCATCTGTTAAAATTTCTCCAAATGCAACAGCTTTGGCTGCAAT
Organism: Chitinophagales bacterium; assembly: GCA_026931905.1. GTDB lineage: Bacteria > Bacteroidota > Bacteroidia > Chitinophagales > Chitinophagaceae > UBA1930. The sequence continues at coordinate 2,758 of JAIXLB010000082.1, read as the reverse complement.
TACATGTTCTAATGGACCACCTTGTGTACCAGGGAAAACAGCCATATCAATTAAATGACTCATCATTCTTGTATTTCCTTTAGGATCTTTTAAACCAAATGGGTTTTCAAAATCTTTTGCCATCATAATAATTCCTCCACGAGGTCCTCGCAAAGTTTTATGTGTTGTTGATGTAACAAAATGACAATGATTGAATGGAGAAGATAATAACCCTTTAGCAATTAAGCCTGCAGGATGTGCAATATCTGCCATTAAAAAAGCTCCTACTTCATCGGCTGCTTTTCTAATTCTTGCATAATCTATATCTCTGCTATAAGCACTTGCACCACAAATAATTAGTTTAGGTTTTACTTCTTTTGCTTTCGTTTCTAGCATTTCATAATCTATTAAACCTTCTTCTTTGGTTACTGTATAAAAATGTGGTTTATACAATTTACCACTAAAGTTTACAGGGCTTCCATGTGTTAAATGCCCACCCATGCTTAAATCTAAGCCTAAAATATCATCACCAGGTTTTAAAATTGCCAACATTAAAGCTGCATTGGCTTGTGCACCACTATGTGGTTGAACATTGGCATATTCAATTCCAAAAATTTGTTTTAATCTATCAATAGCTAATTGTTCAGTTTTATCTACAATTTCACAACCACCATAATATCTTCTTCCTGGGTAACCTTCAGCATATTTATTAGTCATTACACCACCCATAGCCTGCATTACTTGAAGGCTTGTAAAATTTTCGCTTGCTATTAATTCTATACCACGTCTTTGTCTTTGCAGCTCTTGGTTTATTAAATCAAAAACCTGTGTATCTCTTTGCATAATATTGCTTTTACTAATGTTAAAGATGTTTGTATTATTAAAATAAAACAGTGTGCAAATTTAATTGATAGATTGATGTAGGCAAGTTTAATTACAATATCTTACAGAAACAACAGTACAATATTCACTTCAAAAACTTGTTCAAACAAACAAATTCACTAATTTCACACTCCCAATTTTAAAAAAAGCAGTAAATTTTTTTAGTATAAAATTGGAAAATCGAATTTTTTACAATGAAAGCAATTATCCCCGTTGCAGGTGCAGGTACAAAACTTCGTCCATTAACCTATACACAACCTAAAGCATTAATACCTATTGCTGGTAAAGCTATTCTTAGTTATATAGTAGATCAATTAAAAGATGCAGGCATTAATGAATTTATTTTTATTGTAGGTTATTTTGGCGATAAAATTCAAGATTATATAAAACAGAATTATCCTGAAATAAAATCGCATTTTGTATATCAAAATGAAAGACAAGGTACAGGACATGCTATTGAATTAACCAGAAGTATTGTAAACCATGATGAGGTTTTTGTAGCCTTAGGCGATACTATTTGTGAGTACGATTTGCACGAAGTAATGCAAAGCCCTTACAGTATGTTGGGTGTAAGAAAAGTTGATGACCCCAGAGATTTTGGAGTAGCAACTATTAATGAAGAAGGCTTTATTGAAAGCGTTGTAGAAAAGCCTGCCATTCCTAAAAGCAATACAGCATTAGTAGGTTTATACAAAATAAAAGAAAGCAGTTTGCTATACTCTTGTTTGCAACACTTGTTTGTACAAGATATAAAAACACAGGGAGAATATAATTTAACAGATGCCTTGGATTGTATGATACAACGTGGAGCTAAGTTCAAATGTTTTAAAGTAAAAAATTGGTTTGACTGTGGTAAAAAAGAAACACTAATTGAAAGCAATGCTACGTTATTAAAAAAATCTGGTGGTAATATTTCCAACTCACACAGTTTTAATGATACCATTATTATTCCTCCTGTAAGCATAGCTCAAGGTTGCCAAATTAACAACTCCATTATAGGACCTCATGTAGCTATAGGTTCTAACTCATCTATCTCAAATTCTGTGGTACGAAATAGTATTATTGGTTCTTATACCCATATTAATCAAGTAGTGTTGGATAGTTCATTAATTGGTAGCGATGCTAATGTAAATGGGCTAAGCAAAACTTTAAATATTGGCGATAATACAGAAATTGAATTTGGATAGGATTATTTTATTCGTTCATTTACTTTTATAGAATAGCAAGTTTTTCTTTATATAATTTCATTTTTTGAATATTGTTTATTAGTTCTTTTGTACCTAACAGGTTAGATAATACCTTTTCATCATCAGTATCAGCAACACTTGCTTGAACAGTAAACAATGGATTTTCAATAGCTAAACTCTTACTTATATATCCTTTAAATTCTTTGTTAGATATATGATTTTTAAGGCTTATAATTGTTCCGTAGTAGATATGATAACCTCCATATTTCCATGCAATAAGTTTTTCCAAACAATCTTTCTTTTCCTGTATTGCTTCATCATCTTGTTGCTGCAAAAGATCGGTATATTTAAGTAATACAAGTGCTTTGTAGGCTTTTGCAAAAGAAACAATATTTTCATGTTTTGTTTTCAATAATGTATCACTCATTTCTTTTTTTAGAACATACCACGATTTTTTAGTATTCCATGTTGCCAATTTGCTTTCATGCATCCATTGCAAAGTATCTAATAATTTATAATTATGTTCAGCATTTATATTTTCTGATAAATCACTACTTGCAGAATAACGCATAAAAGATGGAATAGAATAAACATCTTCTAATAGGCTTACATTTTCTTTGTTTTGATTACAACTATAAAAAAATATTAATAGAATAATTACTTTTTTCATAATTAATTGTTTTAAGTTGGTTAATAAAAAATTTATATGA
>JAIXLB010000033.1:7617-8756 GCA_026931905.1 Chitinophagales bacterium | reverse complement strand
TATAGTACTAAAATTAGTTAATTTTTATTTCGCTTAGGTGCTTTAATTACAATACCACAAGAAAGGTTTGGTATAGGGCTATCAAACATTTCTTTTTCAATATGGCTACCAATTGACAACTTTCGGGCATCTGATTTTTCCCATTTTCCATTGCTTATTCTTTCATAAGTTAATTGTTCTTTCTTCTTAAAGTTAAACCCCACTAAAGGCTCTACAGCCTGTTTGGAAAAGATGGAATTGGTATTTGAGTTATAAACTCCCAACCATTCAATACCTACAAAAACTCCATTTGATGGTAGTTTAATTTTAAATTTTGAAATATCAAAAGAAAAAACTTTATCCGCTTTTCCCTCAAGTATTTCAACGTAATTCGAATCTAATAATTCTACCGAAGGCAAATTATCTGCACTTACGGCATACAAGTGTAATCTTACAGCAACAGTATCCAATTTTAATTTCTTTATTTTATAGTTTAACTGATAGATATAAGCATCTACATTCTTAGTATTAGGTATGTAAGCAGCATATTCAAATCCTGTACCTCTTGAAATGTGATAATTTGATTTCAGTTTGGCATAGCCCATATTCATTTCTCTATATTTAGACCAATCAACAGGGGCAACAATTACTTCTTCCAATTCTTTAGTGTAAGGAATAAGATAAAATGTATCAATGACATTATTAGTGTTTAAATAATAAGGTACAGTAATAGGTTTGTACCCTATACAACTTATATATATGCTATCATTTTTATTTGCGGTTATCTTAAAATATCCGTTTCCTATTGTATATAATCCTTGTTTAGTATTGGTATTGATAATTGTGGCATAAGGAATTCCTTTTTTTGTGTTTTCATCAATAACAAATCCAGAAATAGTTGTTTGACTATAAACTTCAAGAGAAAAAAAGTATAAAAAAACAATGCTCAGTATTTTCATCATACGTTTAATATTTAAACCCCTGACAAGATGTGTGAACTTATGCTTTGTCAGGGGTTGGTATTAAAATCAATTACATTGTATATACTCGTATTTAACATCGTCAACCCAAAATAGGAAATAATGTTTTTTCGCACATGACTTATGTCCTGTTGCATCACACTTGCCACATTTCCAATTCCCCCAACCAATAATAGGTCT
>JAIXLB010000033.1:0-7517 GCA_026931905.1 Chitinophagales bacterium | reverse complement strand
GTCCTGTTGCATCACACTTGCCACATTTCCAATTCCCCCAACCAATAATAGGTCTCCCTGCTTCAGCAGTAGGGCATTCTGTTGGTTCTTCATCTTCATAGCCATAAGGTGTGGATTGTATTTTTTCAAAAATGGATGTTTCCTGTTCTTGAGCAGCGGCAAATTTATTCATGGTATTTTCATCGTAATAATTTGCAATTAAATTTTCGTAGCTGCTATTATCCAAGTAACTATCTACCATAGTAAGCAAATATTTCCATTTTGCAGTAGTACAACCTGTCCATGCTACTATTGGTTTCATTATCACATCCTGTACTTGAAATATCCTGTGTGTATTTACAATATAATTAATAGCTTGTTCCTCCGTTACAAGTTCAGTAGCATATTCTTCATCGTACAAGGTAGCACCCAAACTATTAGAAAATCCCATAGAGCTAAGATATTCCTGCACATCGGCATGGGTATTTGCTTTTAAATAATCAAGGTATGCATCTACATCATCTGTTGTAGTAAATACCAAAAAACCGTAACTACTATTTACACTCATACCTAATAAGTTTGCACTTACTTCTGTTGTACCAACTATTCCTTGTTCTTGTTTTTCAGTACTCGTTTTTTGGCATCCAACAAAGGCAATTACAGCAGCACTTAGCACAACTGTAAAAATAACAATTAATTTTTTCATGGTTTAGTGTTTTGTACTCTTGGGTAATGGATAATGAAAAAAATTACTACCTCAACTCCGCTGTAATTTGAAAATTGACTCCTTTTGATACCCACCTGTTAGCCCATCTACCCATAAAACTAAGCTCCCAAATATCCTCATTTATCGCATTTTGTTCACGTTCAATAAGTTTAATTTGTGGCTTATACCACGCTTGCACTATTCTTCTCCCGTTTATCTTCTCTTTTTTTAACTGTATATTAAAAGGGATATAAAGCCATTCTATAGCTATAAAAAAACTTTTACCTGGAATAATGATATTGTAGTCTTCAAGATTGATTCGTACATGACCTTCTTTAGATGTTACCTCTATAACACTGTCAACCAAATCGTTTGAAGGGTATTTATAAGTAGAGTCTATATCGTAAATACGAATACGAAATTTACTCTCCGAATCGTCTTTACATAGCTCCAATGCCGTAAGTTGCATTCCTGATTCGGGTGCATTGAAACGCTGTGCCAACTGTGATATAGTATTCAGCCCAATTTTATAAATACTCCAACTGCATTTCCTAAACTTGTTGAGAATAAAAGTCTGTTTAGAACGGTTTGAAACAATTACTTCTTTAAGTTCCCGAATTTCTTGTTGAAGCATGACAACACCCTCGTTTACACATGTTGAAACAGGTAATAAAAGTGCTTTATAGCCTACTGATGATATTCTAAGACTATCAGTTTGAGGAAAAGAAGACACGATGCTAAAACTGCCGTCCTCGTTGGCATTAATTCCTTTATTTTCTTTAATAAGCCCAATAGCAGCATAAGGGATTCTACTTCCAGTTATTCTATCTATAACAATACCAGAACAGTTTTTCTGAGCAAATGTAATCAGGGGTATGAACAGTATTAAGATAATTTTCATCGGTAATGTTTAATGTAAAAAGCAGAAGCGACAACAAATAGGCTGCCGCATCTGCTAGTAAATTGAAAACTCAGCAGCCTTCAGACGTTTGAGACCAAGAGCTTTCCACATATTTTGGACCTTTGATTGTTATAAACCAAATATGGGTTACTCGTCGTCTAATCGTTTGGCAATCTCGTACACAATTTCCTAGTACATTATAATGTGGCTGACTGCAATTTGTTTCATACTCATATTTTCGTCCATACATAGGTATCAATGCTTCAGTAGAATTGGGCTCTGTTTCTTCATAACCATTAGGTGTTGCATCTATAAATTCAAACAAGTTTAAATTGTCGTCATCAGGATTTGTGGCAAATTTATTCATGGTATTTTCATCGTAATAATTTGCAATTAAATTTTCGTAGCTGCTATTATCCAAGTAACTATCTACCATAGTAAGCAAATATTTCCATTTTGCAGTAGTACAACCTGTCCATGCTACTATTGGTTTCATTATCACATCCTGTACTTGAAATATCCTGTGTGTATTTACAATATAATTAATAGCTTGTTCCTCCGTTACAAGTTCAGTAGCATATTCTTCATCGTACAAGGTAGCACCCAAACTATTAGAAAATCCCATAGAGCTAAGATATTCCTGCACATCGGCATGGGTATTTGCTTTTAAATAATCAAGGTATGCATCTACATCATCTGTTGTAGTAAATACCAAAAAACCGTAACTACTATTTACACTCATACCTAATAAGTTTGCACTTACTTCTGTTGTACCAACTATTCCTTGTTCTTGTTTTTCAGTACTCGTTTTTTGGCATCCAACAAAGGCAATTACAGCAGCACTTAGCACAACTGTAAAAATAACAATTAATTTTTTCATGGTTTATAATTTTTTAAAATTTTAAGTAATATTTTTTGAAAATTAGAGCTATTGTTTAAAGTCTTTGGAGGAGATTTATTGGGTTGTAACATAAAAATATAGTTTAGGTTTTTTAAAAAACTGAACAACAAAACAGGTATTCCGCTAAAAAAATTTAATTAATAACTAAATGTTGTTGTTGGCTTTATCTGTTTTGCCAATGCTATATTGCTTATTTTTCTTTACATTTTTAATTGCATAAATGGGTAGTTTATGTATTTTCGTACATAAATTATCCAAACAATATGTACCAAACAGGCAATAAAATAAAAAAGCTGAGAGAGCTGCGAAACTTTACACAAGGCTATATGGCAGAGAAATTAGGAATCAGTCAAAGTAATTATGCCCGTTTAGAAAATGATGAAGTAGGCATAAGCAACGAACGTCTTAAACAAATTGCTGACGTTTTAGAAACTACTAAAGAGAATATATTGAGTTTTGATGAGAAATATGTGTTCAACGTTCATAATGAACAACACTCAAGTGGAGCTATTGTTCATAACTATTCTATAAGTCCTGAAATAAAACAACTATACGAGGACAAAATAAAGCTTTTGGAAGAAAAAGTACAAATGTTAGAAAAACAATTAAGTAGCTAATTGTTTAATAATAACTTACCGAACAAAGGTTTTACATTAAACTTTGTTAAGAGCTAAAAAAATCTTTGGCAGCCCCAAAAAATACTTATACATTCGCTGCCCAATCATTCATGATTGTATTATTAACCAAATTGTTAAAGCCTTTAAATTTCTATTTATTATGGCAGTAAAAATGAGATTACAAAGACACGGCAGTAAAAAACGCCCTTTCTATTTTATAGTAGTGGCAGATGCCCGTGCACCCAGAGATGGTAAGTTTATTCAAAAAATTGGAACTTACAATCCATTAACTGTTCCTGCAAGCATTCAGTTAGATCGTCAAAAAGCATTGGATTGGCTACACAAAGGAGCACAACCAACCGATACGGTTCGCAGGATTCTCTCTTTCAAAGGAGTGTTGTATTTAAAGCATTTATTGCGTGGTGTAAAACTGGGCTTGTTCGATGATGCTACAGCTATGACTAAGTTTCAGGCATGGCATGAAGAACATGAAGCTCATGTAAAACGTAGAAACGATTCTCATCGTAATACACAACGTCAAAAGAAAGCTTATGTACCTCCTGTTCGTAAAGTAGAAGAAGTAGCACAGCCTGCAAATGATGCACCTGCTGCTGAAGAAAATACAGAAGCGTAGCAATAGCAACGTAATTTTCCCAAAAATCCCTGCTTAAAAATTTAAGTAGGGGTTTTTCTATTCATAAGGTAAAACCATTGCTCCTATAAGTTTAAACCAGAATAGCAACGCTAAAATACAGCCTATTACTCCTGTTAATAAAAATTTGCCTCGATATACTTTGGGAATAAAAACAAAAACAGTAATATAACATATCCAAGTAGAAAACAAACCCAATGGTATGAGAATGAACAATGGAGATATATTTAATGCGTAAGCTATATTCGTTTCATTTATTATTAAAAGAGCATTGTCTTTTTTACTTAAACTCACAAAAACTATGTATAGTACGAGAAGTAATAACCATCTGAACCAAAATAAATTAAGAAAAACAGCTATCCATTGTATTAAGGACAAGTTGTTATAGTTAATATTTTTCTTATACTTTATCAGATAAACAAAACCCACTATACCCAAGATTATAAATATTAGTGGTGCTGCTCCATCTATCAATATTAGTTCAATAAGTTGCTGCCTTTCGTATTTTTGTAATTGAAACTTTCCTGAAAATTCAAGATTATTTTCTATTTCATAAGCATACTGTTCGTATAGTCTTTCAATAAAACTATCTTTTGGATGGCTTTTACATAAACCTGTTGCATCATAACTAATACTTGTTTTGTATGAAAAATATTTTGCAACAGGTTGAAAGGCAAAAAGCTGAATGAAAATAGCAGCTAATGTGAAAAAGAAAAATGCAACAGTTAAGGTAAGAAGCTTTTTATTTATAAAATATTTCATTCAATATTTTTAATTTAATGCTTCTAATAATGCTCCTTTAGATAGTCCATGCCAGTTAATAATATCCAGCTTAATATCATCTAAAATAGTCAAAATTTTAATATTCGTTGTAACCCCCTTAAAATACTCAATTTTAGCTAAAGCTTTTTCTTTGAAATTTGAATTAACTACAACTTTATTATTACTTCCATTTTCAATAATATTTTTGATTGCGTAGCAATCAATAGCAAACTCGTAATAATCTGAGATGCTATTAATGGTTAATGGCATTTCAGCTAAAGCAAAATCTGATAACACATAATAATATATTATATACTTTCTGCCCACATTAGATTCTGCCATAAAATTATCTCTAAAAGAATGAGCATCTTCTGACGATAATTCTCCATAACCAAGTTCTAAATCTACATTCGTTTTAGATAATATATCTTTTATACAACTAGGGCATTCCCTTTCCTTCCCTGTCCACTTACAACTAACTTTACGATTCCTCTCACCACAGTGGCTACAATTAGGACCGAAATCATCACCTTCTACATATATTTCAGGTGTAATATATTGGGTTTTGTAAAGTAACTTACTTAAATATTGCTTAGTTATGTCAGTTTCAAATTCAATATCAATATCATTCATAAGATTTATTATTGCACTTGGAGATATTTCGTCATTTAAGTAATACCCAATTCCTCTTAAATCAGAAATACTACATTCTTGAAATTCACCTCCACATAAAACTTCTTGTTCGCCTTGTATTACAACTCCATTGTCAACTCTGAATAAGTGATGGGAAAAAGAGTTTTCGTTTTTACAGAAAATACTAAACCCTTTAATATTAGAAATTTGTAGATTACTTAAGCTATCGCCTTGTGATAAAAAAATGTTTATTCTGAAAAGATTTGAAGTAGAAAGAGCATCTAAACCAGAAATATTGGACTTTAAAAAATCAAATATTTCTAAGAAAGATTCAGTAGGCATTAAAATATCACTAAAAAAAATACCCTCATTTGAAAAACTCCGATTATTCATATTATTTGTAAAAAATCGGATACTTTTCTGCTCATAAAATTTTGAAGAATTTACTACTATATATTCTCTTCCAAAAAGTTTTTCTTTGAATATTTGCTTTTCAGTAGTATTATATATGTTTTTCTCCTTAAAACAAGAAACAAATATAATAGTACAAAGTACTGTAAGAATAGCAATAGCAGTCAGCGACTTTCCTAAAATGGGCTTCTTTTTCATATTTTATAGTTTAGTTATCCAAATGTAAGCAATCTAATTAACTAGATTAACTATCTTTAACAGTTTTAGAGCCACCTGTTTAAAATTTAATCTATAAATCCTGTATTGTTCAAAAACAACCGATTTTAAGTACCCTTTTGTATCTATTTTAGTTTTTTTAAAGCCATAAAAAGCATTAAAATGAACCAATAGTACTTGAAAATTAAAATTTTAAACAGGCTCTAAAAATAAAAAAACTTGGAATTTACATGTATATACATTAATTTTGTACTCTTGAAATGAAGCAAGTATTAGACATATTAAAATTAGGTCAAAAAAAAATCAACATACCTGGTATGGATTTGTTGTATGAAAAAGAACAAAACATTCCGGGTTCTATTAAATATCAAATTCGTCGTCATTTTGCTCAAGATGCTTGGGTAGTAGATGATACAGGAATGTTGGTGTATCATTACAACGAAAACAGACCAGAAGAAAATTATCTTGAGTTGCGTTTTTGTATAGCTGGCAATAAATATTGCTACGATAAAAGTTGTAGCTTTTGCGATAAAAAACCAACCAGTTGCAATGGGCAACAAACTACTTTAGATGTATTTACTTTTCATTTTTCATCTACTTTCTTGTATCAGTTTACACAAAATGTAAAAGTAACCAATAGAAAAGATGAGGTTTTGGCATTTAAACATCCTAATGCTTTTACAAAAGTGTTTCCTGTGTGCCCTAAAAAAAGAAATGTGTTAGATGCATTATTGAATCATAGCTATACAGGTGCATTGGAAAATATTTTTATCAATGCAAAAATTCATGAACTACTTTTATACAGTTTAGATTGTTTGATAGATGAAAAAGAAATAGGTTTTAATTGTAAATTTTTAGCAGATGACCATAGCAGAAAAGCTATTTATGAAGCAAGAGATATTTTATTAAAACATATTGGCGACCCTCTTACTATTAAAGAGCTAAGCAGAAAAGTTGCTATTAATGAATGTTATTTAAAGAAAGGCTTTAAGGAAATTTTTAGTACTACCATTTTTGATTTTTATCAACAACAAAGAATGGAACATGCCAAATATTTGTTGTACGAAAAAAGTTTAAGTGTTACTGATGTTTCTGCACATCTTGGCTACTCATCTATTTCTCATTTTTCTGCAGCATTTAAAAAACATACAGGTTTAAAACCTTGTGAGTTGCTGAAGTAATTTTAATTTATTCTATCAATATAAATGCAGCCCAATAATATGGGCTATATTTTTTTCTCAAGCTTTGTTGGGCTAAATTAAAAGATTCGTTGATTGATTTTCCACTTAAATAATTGTTGTAAAATATTGTCATTAGCTCAGCAGTTTCTTTATCTGGCACTTGCCATAAACTTAAAATAATATTTTTTACACCAGCCAATTTAAAAGCTCTTTGTAATCCATACACACCTTCGTTTCCTTGAATATCGCCTAAAGCTGTTTCACAAGCACTAAGTACAACAAGATTAGTATTACTTAAATCTAATTGAGATATTTCGTAAGCAGTAACAATTCCATCTTCTTTATAATTAGGTACAAAGCCACCATTCCAAGCATAGTTTGCACCACTTAAAATAATGCCACTTCGTAACATAGGGTCAGTAGCAGTATTATAACTTGTTGTAGGTTGTTCTGCATTAGAATTGTTGGTATTATTTATTCTTGGTAGAAAAAAACCATGTGTTGCTAAATGAATTACAGATATGGATTTATTATTTAAGTCTTTAAAATTTTCTTCAG
>JAIXLB010000024.1 GCA_026931905.1 Chitinophagales bacterium | reverse complement strand
TGAATAATAAAACAATCTTTTAAAGGCGTGGTTTCTATTTTCATTTTATCAATTTTTAACCTCTGTTGGCATACATTTCATTGTAATAGCTTTGATAGGTACCATTTGTAACATTGTTTAGCCATTCTGTATTTTGCAAATACCAGTCTATGGTTAAGGATAAGCCTTCTTCGAATGTTACACTTGGCTTCCAGCCTAACTCTTGATTTATTTTTGTGGCATCAATGGCATAACGTCTGTCATGTCCAGGTCTGTCTTTTACATAAGTTATTAATTGTTCACTCTCTCCTGCATTTCTTTTTAATTTTTCGTCCATTAACTTACACAATATTTTTACCAAATCAATATTTTTCCATTCATTAAATCCGCCAATATTATAAGTGTCATTTATTTTTCCATGATGAAAAACCATATCAATAGCTGTTGCATGATCTTTTACAAACAACCAATCTCTTGTATATAAACCATCGCCATACACAGGTAATGGTTTTTGGTTGATGATATTATTGATGAATAATGGAATTAATTTTTCTGGAAAATGATTGGGTCCATAATTATTGCTACAATTGGAAATAATAGTTTGTAAGTGATAGGTTTCGGCATAAGCTCTTACAAAATGGTCTGATGATGCCTTACTTGCACTATAAGGTGAATTAGGATGATAAGAAGTTGTTTCAGTAAAAAAACCTTCAGCCCCTAAAGCACCATAAACTTCATCTGTGCTTACATGATAAAACAGGTGTTTGGTAAAATCTTCCTTCCAAGCATCTTTGGCTGTATTTAATAAATTTACAGTGCCAATAACATTGGTATAAACAAAATCTAATGGAGATAAAATAGAACGGTCAACATGCGATTCTGCTGCTAAATGAATTACATCTGTAACCTGATGTTTTTGAAAAATATTTTTCAATTTTTCTGCGTCTAAAATATCTACTTTTTCAAAAAAATAATTTTTGTGTTGGTCTATATCTTTCAGGTTTTCTAAATTTCCTGCATAGGTTAGTGCATCGAGATTGATGATATTGTATGCAGGATATTTGGTAACAAATAATCTTACTACATGAGATCCTATAAAACCTGCACCACCTGTAATTAAAATATTTTTTTTCATTGTGTTCATTAAATTTTGTAATAATTTTTATACCAAGTTACAAATTTTTCTATTCCTTTTTGTAATGGAGTATAAGGTTTAAAATTAAAATCTTGTTCAAGTTCTTTTATATCGGCAAATGTTTTTTGAACATCGCCTGGTTGTATTGGTAACATTTCTTTAGTAGCTTTTTTGCCAGTTGCATTTTCTATTGCTTTTATAAAATCGTTTAAGGCAACAGGTTCGTGATTGCCAATATTGTAAATTTTATAAGCTGCTGAAGAGCTTGCTGCATCTGGATTTCTTGCATCCCAATTTTTATTTACTGATGCTGGTTTTTCAATTACTCTGCTAATTAATTCTACCACATCATCAATGTATGTAAAGTCTCTCATCATATCTCCATGATTAAATACTTTAATTGATTTATTGTGTAGTATGGCTTCAGTAAATAAAAAAGGAGCCATATCTGGTCTGCCCCAAGGTCCATACACTGTAAAAAATCTAAGCCCTGTTGTAGGTAAATTAAATAAATGGCTATACACATGAGCCATTAATTCATTGCTTTTTTTGGTAGCAGCATATAAAGATGCAGGATGATTGGTTGAATCGGTTACAGCAAATGGAACTTTTTCATTTAGCCCATACACACTACTGCTGCTTGCATATACCAAATGCTGAATGTTGAAATGACGACAACATTCCAGCAAGTTGGCAAAGCCTGTAATATTGCTGTTTATATATGCTGCAGGATGTGTTAAACTATAACGTACACCTGCTTGTGCTGCAAGGTTTATTACAATATCAAACTTTTCTATGGTAAACAACATTTGCAGTGAAGCTGCATCTTCTAACTGTAATTGTATAAAGGAATAATTAGGATGTTTGCTGCTTACTACTTTTGAATTATATGCTATTGCATTGGCATCAAAACCAGCTTCAGATAATCGGGCACTTTTTAAAGTAACGTCATAATAATTATTAATACTATCAATACCAACAATGGTATGATTTTGTTGTACTAATTTTTCTGCAACATGAAAACCTATAAAACCTGCTGTACCTGTAATAAGAATTTTCATTAGTTCAATTTTTCTAATTGTTTAAGATAAATATTTTTTATTGCTTCCACTTCTTTTTGTTTTGTAAAATTATGTGTAGCAAAATCAACTGCTTCTTTAGCCATTTGCTGAATAAGACTTTTGTTATCTGCTAATTGATACAAAGGTTGTATAAAACTTTCTTCCTTATAATCATTAATTAAAAAGCCAGATTTTTCAGAATCAAAAGTATCTTTAACACCTCCTACATTTACTGCTATTACTGGCTTTCCACAAAACTGAGCTTCAATAATTGACAAAGGTGTGCCTTCGTTTAATGAGGTTAACATTACAATATCTAAACCATAATAAGCCCAAATCATATCTTCAACCCAAGAGGTAAAAATTATTCTACTATTGTTGTTTTTAGGGCTATAAGTAATGTTTTTTTTATCCAAATCTTTCATCAGGTTTTGCATACCTGCACCATCGCCTACAATAAAAAAATAAATGTTTTGATATTGACTATTAGCAATTACTTTTTCTGCAATTTTTATAAATAACTGATGGTTTTTTATAGGAACAATTCTACCAATAATGCCTACTGCTATATCATTTTCATTTAAATGAAATTTTGTTCTGAAATTTTCTCGTTTGGATAAATCTTGTTGTACAAATTTTTGCTCATCAATACCTAAGGGAACAACATGAATTTTAGATTCATCGGCAATTTTATATACTTGTAATAACTCGTTTTTTTGTTTGTAACTTAATGCAATAATATGTGTTGTAATTTTTGCAAGTGCTCTTTCTGTTTGCAATAACAGCCATGTACCTAATGAATTAAAATAAGAGTGAAACAAATGACCATGAAATGTATGTACAATAACTTTTACACCTAAAAATTTTGCTGCTAATCTGCCTAACAAACCACTTTTGGAGCCATGTGTATGAACTATTTTTGTATTATACTTTTTTATTTGCTGTACAATACTCCAAAATGCAAAAAAATCCGTTAAAGGATTTATTGTTCTTCTAAGTTGTTTTATTTTTATTAGTTGCAGGCCAGGATATTGGTGCAATAAAAAAGAGGCTTCTACTTCATCAGCCTCTTTTTCTCCATACAAAATAATTACAGTAAAATATTGTTGTAAATAGTAAGCTAAAGGAATTGTATCTACAGCCTGACCACCAATAACCAATCTATTTAGAATAATAATGAGGTTGGGTTTCGTCATGTTACAAATGCAAGAAAAGGGGTTGTAAGTTTTATTTTATTTCCAATCATTGTCTTTCACTTCTTCATATATTTTTTGAATGCCTTGCTCTAAAGTAATGTTAGCCTTCCAGCCCAATTGATTAATTTTAGTTACGTCTAATAATTTTCTTGGAGTGCCATCGGGTTTTGAGGTATTTAATTTTATTTCTCCTGTATAACCTGTAATTTTTTTTATAAGCTGTGCTAATTCCAAAATGGTTAAATCCTCTCCTACTCCTACATTTACCAATCCTTCTTCATTGTAATGCAGCATTAAAAAATAACAAGCTTCTGCTAAATCATCTACATGTAAAAATTCTCTTTTGGGTGTACCCGTTCCCCAAAGTTCAACAAAAGAATCATTTTGTTTTTTTGCTGTAATAAATTTTCTTAACAAAGCTGGTAAAACGTGAGAATTATTTAAGTCATAATTATCATTGGGTCCATACAAATTGGTTGGCATAGCCGAAATAAAATTGCAATTATATTGCCTTCTATAACTGTTGCACAATTCTATTCCTGCAATCTTTGCTAAGGCATAAGGTTGATTAGTTTCTTCTAAATAACCAGACAAAAGATATTCTTCTTTTAAAGGTTGTGGAGCCAATTTAGGATAAATACAAGAGGAACCTAAGAATAATAATTTCTCTGTTTTATTTATAAAAGCTGCATGAATAATATTGGCTTCTATCATTAAGTTTTCATAAATAAAATCGGCTCTATATGTATTGTTTGCAACAATTCCACCAACTTTTGCAGCAGCTAAAAAAACGAATTGTGGTTTTTCTTTTTCAAAAAAATCATTTACCGCTTGTTGGTTTCTTAAATCTAATTCATTAGACGTTTTGTAAATAATATTACTAAAACCTTTTTGTTGCAAGTTTCGCACAATAGCACTGCCTACCATTCCACGATGCCCAGCAATATAAATTTTAGAATCTTTCTTCATACTGTTTTATTGCGATAAACTTTTAGTAGTAAAACCATTGTCTTTCAATAATCTTTCTTTTGTATAAAGAATAATATCGTTGGCTACCATTTCTTTTACCATTTCTACTAAAGTATATTTAGGTTTCCAGCCCAATTTTGTTTGAGCTTTTGTAGGATCACCAATTAATAAATCTACTTCTGTAGGACGATAATATCTGGTATCTACTTTTACTACAACTTTACCAACAGGTATATCATAAATACCTGTATTTTCTGTTACAAAACCTTCTTCATTTTCGCCTTCGCCTCTAAAATTTAATTGCACACCAATTTCGCTAAAAGCCATTTTTACAAAATCTCTAATTCGTGTAGTAATACCTGTGGCAATAACAAAATCTTCAGGTTTTTCTTGTTGAAGAATGAGCCACATTGCTTCTATATAATCTTTAGCATGACCCCAATCTCTTTGTGCATTTAAGTTACCTAAATAAATTGTATTTTGAAAACCCAATGCAATAGCTGCAACACCACGAGTAATTTTTCTTGTTACAAAAGTTTCGCCACGCAAAGGAGATTCGTGGTTGAACAAAATTCCATTGCAAGCATACATGTTATAAGCTTCTCTGTAATTTACTGTAATCCAGTAAGCATACAATTTTGCTGCAGCATAAGGGCTACGAGGGTAAAAAGGTGTGGTTTCACTTTGTGGTACAGCTTGTACTAAACCATACAATTCAGAAGTTGAAGCTTGATATACTTTTGTTTTATTGATTAAGCCTAATAATCTTACAGCTTCTAAAATTCTTAAAGTGCCTATGCCATCTGCATTAGCTGTATATTCTGGTGTTTCAAAACTTACATGCACATGGCTCATTGCTGCCAAATTATAAATTTCATCTGGCTGTACTTCTTGTATAATTCTTATTAAATTGGTGCTGTCTGTTAAATCGCCAAAATGCAATGTTAAATGACGATTGGGAATATGTGGGTCTTCGTAAAAATGATCTATACGTTGAGTATTAAACAAAGAACTTCTTCTTTTAATACCATGTACTTTGTAGTCTTTTTTTAGTAAAAACTCTGCAAGATATGCTCCATCTTGACCAGTAATACCAGTGATTAATGCTGTTTTCATTATAAATAAAATTAAGCAGCTAACTTTTTATAAAAAGTTAGCTGTTGTTATTGGCAATGCTTTTAATTGTAATACTTAATCCTTCAGCTAAAGATTTTTTGGGGGCGTAATTTGTTGTTTGAATAGTAACTGAGGAGAATTGTGTAGTAGCACAGAATTTTTTTACCCTTACTGCACTAATTGAAAATTTCTTTTTTGTAATTTTTGAAATTGAGTCAAGTGCTAAGCCACCAAGATAACCTATAAAATAAGGTATGCGTAAAGGTGGTAATTTTTTACCTAAAGCTTGTTCAGCAATTTTTACCAATTCTTTTGTAGATAAATCTGGTTTATCTATATAATTAAATAAATGATAACCTTTTAATTTCAAATCTAAACAATGACTTATAAAGCCTGCTACATTTTCTACATACGCCATTGATTTTCTATTGCGACCTCTACCCACCATTAAAAAATTTCCAGTAGCTATTTGCTTTAATAAATTATATACATTGCCTTTATTGCCTACACCAAAAGTTACTGTTGGACGAATGATAATTAAAGATTTTCCATTTCTATCATTATCAAACCAACGTCTTAAAACTTTTTCTGCTTCTAATTTGCTTTTGCCATAGTGATTAAAAGGAGCTGTACTTGAAAGTTCATCTGGATTATTTTTATTTAATCCATAAACGGAAACAGAGCTTGTAAAAATAATGTGCTCAATATTTTTCTCTGCCATTACTTTTAGTACATTATGTGTGCCTTCTACATTTACTTCATAATATAAAGCAGTAGGAGAAACATCGTCTCTATGTTCTGCTGCTAATAATACAATTATTTCAGTATTATCAGGTATAGCAGTTTTAAGTAACTCATAATTTCTTACATCAGCAATAATATGGTTTACATTACTAATTGTATTTTCAGGAAGCTGTTTATCTACATTAGTAACTGTATGATGATGAGCTATTACATCTATCAAATTAGAGCCAATAAATCCTGAACCTCCTATTACACAAACATTCATTTATTTCCAAAAATTAAAGCAGGCAAGTTAAGTAAATGAGCAATACAATTTGTAATTATTTTTCTTAACTTAAAATTATTTAATAAGTCTATTGTTGAGTTCAAAATATTTAAATATTTCTTGTGCTGTATTAAAATCTTCAGGAATGCCAATATCTATAAAATAACCATCGTAGGGAAAGCCTTTAATAAGCATTGCATCTACATTTTTTTCTAAAAAATCTTTCTCAAAAGAAAAAATAGCAGGTAAGTTTTTTGTTGTAAGTAAGAAATAATTTTTATTTAAAACCAAATATCCTGCATTGATATACCCTTCTTGTATAAAAGTTTTTTCTTTGAAAGAAATTATATTTTGAGTTTCCTTTTCTAATTCAACACTTCCATACCTGTCAAAATTTTTCATGAGTTTTAAAGATACTGTACAGTGTGCTTTTGAAACAGTATGAAAAGAAAATAGTTGCTGTACATTAACTTCAAAAAAAGTATCGGCATTTACAATTAAAACATTTTCTTCAGTTGCAAATTGAATGGCTTTTTTAATTCCTCCACCTGTGCCTAATGGAGTTTCTTCAATGGTGCATTGATAGGATAGATAAGCATAATGCTGTTCTAAAAAATCCAATACCTGTTCCGACAAATAGCCTAAAGCAAAAATATATTCTGTAACTCCCTGCTTTTGCAAATATTGAATAATATAATGCAAAAAAGGCTTACCTGCCACAGGCGATAATACTTTTGGCTTATCTGCCACTACCGATTTTAAACGTGTACCTAAACCGCCTGCGAGAATGATGGCTTGCATTGTTAGCTACAGTTTTTAAAAATAAATGTTTTTATTTCTTGCCAGTCTTTTGTATAAGGAGCATAGCCCTCTATATCAACATCTTCTTCTGCATCTTCAAAATAGGTAATACTTCGCCATAAAAAATATAGTTGACTGCTATCGTATTTTTCTTCAAACCATTTAAGCATAGTTTGCCATCCGTATTTTTCTATCAGCACATATACATCAAAAAAATCTTTTTTCTTTCCTCTGCCGCATATTGTATGCATTTTCATGGCGGCAATATCTTCAATGGAAAAATATTTAACTCCGTCTTGCTCTACAAATGGTCTTATTTGCTTGGCAGGTTCATGAACAAAGTCGCACTTTATTTGATTAATATAAGCAAACAACATTTGCTTGTTTGCATTTACCAATTTAAAATCAAATTCAGGAACAGATGATAATGTTATTTCAATTTCCCTTGTATTAAAATCATGGGGAGAAAAAATATCAAGGTCTATGGATTGTCTGTGTCCTAATTGCAAAGCAAGAGCTGTGCCTCCTGCCAATGCAAATTGTTTATTAATTGTTTCAACCAAAAATAAGGATTGAAGCAATCGATATGTTTCTTCTTTAACGGTAGAAAGATGAAACATGCATAGCTGATTTTGGAAGATTAAAATAATAGCTGCAAAAATGAACTGTTTTACTGTCTAATTCTTTGCTCTTCTTTAAAGCATCTTTAATTTCTTCGGTAGAATATATTTTAAGAAGCATATAAAAGTCTTGCAATAAGCCACGTGTAAGTACACGTTCTATTATATAACGTTTATTTTTTTGAATGTCAATTTTTTCTATTGCTGCATCCCAAAAAAGGTATTGGCTAAAAGGAAACTTGGAGGTTTCAATTTGTTTATCGAGTTGTTTTGTATTGATAAAATTGAAATATACACTCATTATTTTAGATGCTTAAAATGTGTTGAGATAATAGAAAGAATAAATTTACATTGCAGTCATACAAATATAAGAAGACTTATCTGCAACTACATATTTTAAACGAGCAGCTAAGCTGCCTGCGAGAATGATGGCTTGCATAAATTTATTACTAAGAACTATTTCTTAAAATATATTTATAAATAAATTTTAATACACTTAAGGGCATTAACCTTAGTGGCAATCTGGTAAATATTTGAATAATTAATGAAGAAAAATTAATCAATTTTTCGTTGTAGCACCTTGCAATAAATCTAATTTCTTTTACTAAATATTTATATCCATGTCTTCTTGAAATCATTGTATCATCAACCCTAAAATGAACTAATATATCTTTAACATTAGCTAACTTGTATCCTTTCTTCAACATTCTTAACCATAGGTAAAAGTCTTCAAATAAGTTTATTTCTATGTAAGAATTTACAGCTAATACATCATGTTTTTTAAACATAACAGTAGGATGGTTTAATGGATTTCTCATTTTAGCATATTGTATTATTTTGCTAAAACCTACTGGTGTTGATTTTATTTTATTTCTATCATTTAGTTCTTTTTCAAACTCATTCATCCATCCTCCTAAAACAGATATATCTGGATTGTTTTTAAAGTAGTTAAGTTGAATTTCGAATCTATTCTCCAATGCAATATCATCGCTATCCATTCTTGCTACTACATCATAATTACATTTTTTTAAACCATAATTTAGGGCATTGCCTAAGCCTACATT
>JAIXLB010000100.1 GCA_026931905.1 Chitinophagales bacterium | reverse complement strand
CAGCAACTAAAAAAGGAGCATCTTCTAATAAATGGTGTAAATAATGCCAATAACGTTCAGGTTCTGTAAAAGCAAATTTTTCAATCATAGCTTTTTTTTCTTCAATAACGCTAACCATTTTTTCTACTGTAACGCCATAATAAGAAATAGCTGGAGCTTCGCCAATACCATAGTAATTGCCTAATTCTAAAACCACAATTAAGGTGGGTTGATGTGTTTTTATTCTATTACCTGAAATTTCAAAAGGATATTCAAAAGGTAAATTGTAAGTATAATAATGTAAAATCATGGAGGAGCAAAGATATTGACTTGCTTTAAAAAACAGAAAAGCTGCACTTTTAAAATGCAGCTTTTCTGAAAGATATTATAATTAAATTAAACTAATAATTAGGGTTTTGATCGTAATTAGGATTTTGTTGCCATTCTTCAATTGCTATTGGCCATATAAATCTATAGTCGGTATAAGGAATTGAATTGACTGTTTTGTTAATAGTAACGCCGCCTGCACAATTAAACATAGATGCAACTGCACCTCCAGTACCCACTTTTGCAGGAATTCCTCCGCCTGTAATTGGTGCAAAATCTGGGTCTAATGCTAAACGAGAAATATCGCCCCATCTTTTTCCTTCAGCCAAAAATTCTATTCTTCTTTCTTTTAATATTGCTGCAATTAAAGCATTTTTGTTTAAGAAGCTTGCAACAGAATATTGGTCTGCTGGTGTTGTTACAGCTCTATTTCTAACAGCATTTAATAAATCAACTGAAGTAGCAGAAACAGTAGCAGATGTTCTTGCATTAGCTTCTGCTAACATTAATAATACTTCAGCATATCTAATTTGTGGTGCAGCATCAGATGAGGTTGCATAATCTCTATACTTTGTAGTATAAACTGCATTAACTGATGAACCAGCAGTACGATATAGAGTTGTTCTTCTTAAATCACTGCATTTCCAATCAGGATCGCTCCATATTATTGGGCTTACTCTTACTAAACCTCTTGCTCCAAGTGCAGGGTCGCCAAACATATTTGCAGGTGCACCATTTACCCCAGCATTATCTGTAGCATCGTTTTTAATAGAGAAAAGGCTTTCGGTAGAGGTATTATTTGCAAATGGTCCATCAGGTGTTGCAGTTAATTTCCAACCACCAATAGGGCTTGTAAAGTTAGGAGCAGTTCCAGTAACAATTTTTGCACCTTCTGTAATTACGCCAGCCCAATCTCCCATATGCATTTTAACTCTCATTTTTAAAGCAATAGCAGATGCTTTTGTTGCTCTATAAGTACTTAAGCCGGTACCTGATTGAGTTGCAGGTAAATTAGCTTCAGCAAAATCTAAATCTGCTAAAATTTGAGTATAATTATTAGCAACAGTAATTGTAGAACGTTTTATAGCTCTTGCAGCAGCAGAGGTAGCATCTGAATTAATCGCAAAATCTCTGTAAATAATTCCCATTTTGTTACCTGAACCATCTGCATAAGGTCTTGAAAAGTTTAAAACTAAATCATGATGAGCAAATGCTCTTAAAAAACGACATTCTGCTTCATATTGTAAAGCTACTGGAGAGGTTAATATGCCTTTTGTACCTGCATCTTTTACGCCATCAATAACTAAGTTTGCTTTATTAACCATACTATAGATGGTTTGAAACATATAACTACAATTAGCTGAAGCGTTATTATAAGTAGCCTCATAAGTTATTTGATAAAAAGCAGCCTGATTAAGCATATCTTCACCTCTCATATCACCTTGTTCTAAGTTAGCTGCTCCAAAAGGATAACCTCTTACTGCACCACCTGCATAAAAACCAGATTGGGCAGCATCATAAACACCATTTAATGCCAATAAACATCTGTCAGCACTTGAAAAAGCCGATTGGTCTGAGAAAGATGTATAGGGTTGCAACTCTAATGTATTTTTCTGGCAAGAGTATAAACTTATACTTCCTGCGAGTAATATAGTTGAAAAAATTTTGAATTTCATAATAAAAGTTTTTTTTATGGTTAAAAATTTAGAATCCAACATTTACACCAAAAGAAAAGGATTTTGCCTGAGGCACAGTATTGTAATCTAAACCTCTAGAGTCAGTATTATCAGGATCAATTCCAGTGTATTTAGTTATCAATAATAAGTTTTGCCCTTGAACAAAAATTCTTAATGATTTTACATAAGAATTTGTAAGTTTAGTTAAATGTTTAGTTTCAACATCATAACTTAATTGTAGATTATCTAATCTTAAGAAATCTCCATTTTCAACAAATCGGCTTACTGCTTGTTGGTTAAGGTTTGTAAAGTTATCTCTACCATACCATAAACGTGGCACATTGGTAATATCTCCTGCTTGTTTCCAACGATCCAAAATTGCTTTTCCATTATTCATGAAGCCTTGGTTTAATAAAGATTCTTGTTTAGTAAGATTTACAATTTTGTTGCCTCCAGAAAATCTCCAAAGCATATCTAATGTAAATTGTTTGTAACGTAGGGTACTTGTAATACCACCAAACCATTTAGGTAAGCTGTTGCCTAAAATAACTCTATCAGATGCAGATAAGGAAGATGCTGCTCCTAATACATTACTATTTAAGTCTGAAATGATGAAGTAAGAACTATTGGTAATATTTCCCATTACTAAACTCTGTGTTGCATCGTTTTTAATGTAAACAGGATTTCCATTGCTTGAATTTACACCAGCGAATTGATAACCATATATAGCATTAATTGATTCTCCAACTCTTAAAATATTATAGTTTCCAGTACCATTAGAAACAATTACATCTTTGTCAAGATAAAGTGATTTAACAATATTGTTTTGTGTAGTAAAGTTTACGCCAAAATCCCAAGACAAATCTTTTTTGCGTATAATATTTGCATTTATTGCCAACTCTATCCCTTTATTTTCCATGTTACCAATGTTTTGGAAAATTTGATTACCAGGAACTCCAAAAGAAGGAGGTTGTGGTGCAGCTAATACTAAATTGTTATTATTGTTTTTATAATAATCAAAAGTGATATTTATTTTATTGTTTAGTAATCCTAAATCGAATCCAAACCCTAATTTAGAGTTTGTTTCCCATTGTAAATTACTATTTCCTGCTTGAGTAGCAGCAATACCACTTATTGCACCATAAGGAGCACTACCATATAAACTTAAATAGGGGAAGTTGCCACCAGCAATATCAGCATTACCTACTTTTGCCCAAGAGGCTCTTATTCTAAATTCATTAATAATTTTAGCAACACTGCTTTTTTGCCAAAAATCTTCTTTAGAAATTCTATAGCCAACAGATACACCAGGGAAAGTACCAAATCTATTATCGGGTGCAAAACGAGATAAACCATCTCTTCTTACAGAAGCACTTAAAAAGTATTTACCATTGTAATCGTAATTTATACGTCCAAAATAAGATACAAAACCTGGTCCATCACTATAACTTCCTGATGATTGTTGTGTAGCATAACTATTGCTAATTACATTTGTTTGTTGAAAAAATGGGTCAGAAATGTTTGTGCCAATAGCCTGAAAGCTATTAGAAACTTGCATTTGATTTTCATGACCTAATGTAAGTGCTATATTATGTTCTTTAAATGATTTATTAATGTTGATGAAGTTTTGAATGGTATATCTCATTTGATTTGCAGCTTGATTTTGTACACGACCAATGCTGCTTCTTCCATCTCCATGTTTAGGATCATAAGTTAAAAACTCATCTAATGTTATGTAATCAATATTTGCCTTAAAACTATAGTTTAACCAACTTAGTGGTTTAATATCTATACCTAAATTGTTGATAACTCTATGTTTTTTGCTTGCAAATCTATTTTTAGCAAGTACATAAGCTATATTAGTATAGTTATTTTCAATGAGTTTGGTATTAGCATCTGAACCTAAAGCAGCACCATCTGGTGTTATATTAAAATAATCAAATTGTGGTAGGGCAGGATTCATTACCCT
This sequence comes from Chitinophagales bacterium, assembly GCA_026931905.1. Taxonomy (GTDB): domain Bacteria; phylum Bacteroidota; class Bacteroidia; order Chitinophagales; family Chitinophagaceae; genus UBA1930. Next base: position 5,029 of record JAIXLB010000100.1, on the reverse strand, counting down.
TACATTTGGTAAAGATCTTAATACGTTTGCAGTAGCACCAGATAAAGAGTTACCTCCATTATTTTGGTCAGAGTCTTCTGTTCTGGATAAAGTAATAAAATTGCTTATTTTCAACCAGCTATTAATTTTTTGGCTAATATTTGCTCTAATATTATATCTTTTAACAGTATTTGTAAATACTAAACCTTGTTGATTGGCATAGTTAAAAGAAACGAAATAGTTCGTTTTGTCATTTCCACCATCTATAGATAAATTGTGATTTACAGATTTTGAGCTTTTTCTATAAACATAAGATTGCCAATCAGTATCTGTGTTTTCGCTATTCATAAAAGCAGCTATTGGTTGTCCAGCATTTGTTAACTTTTCATTGGCTATTGTAACAAATTCCTGAGCATTTAATAAATCAAATTTTTTACTGGGTTTTGATGAACCTACTACCAAGCTATAATTAACATTTAATTTTCCTGCTTTACCTCTTTTAGTTGTAATCATTATAACTCCATTAGCAGCTCTTGAACCAAAAATAGCTGTAGCACTACCATCTTTTAAAACTTCAATAGATTCTATATCTGCTGGATTAATATTTGCCAATAAGTTATCGCTGGTATATCCTGCAAATCCACCAGTAGAAATAGGTATTCCATCTAATACAAAAAGGGGAGAAGCACTACCATTAATAGAGTTTACGCCACGAATTCTAATTCTTGGAGGATCGTTTACTAATCCACTTGAATTTGTAACAAGTACCCCTGTTGCTCTACCTCCTAATTGCTTATCAATACTTGGAGTTACTAAAGTTGAAATAGTAGCAGGATTTACCTGACTAATTGCACCAGTAACTTCCTTTTTCTTTTGTGTACCATAACCAATTACTACAACTTCTTCCAAGTTGCCAGTAGTAGGCTGTAAGGTAACATTTACATTGGAATTTTTTGAAATAGAAACTTCAACTGTAATAAAATTTACCGAAGAAATAATTAAAGCTTTTGCAGTTTCTGGTACTTTTAAAGAAAAGGAACCATCTGCTGCTGTTGTTGTACCAATTGTTGATCCTTTAACAATAACAGAAGCATTAGCAATAGCTGCTCCGTTATCATCTGTCACTTTACCAACAATAGTACGTGAACTTTGGGCTAAAAGCTGTCCTGTAAGTAGGAACAACCCAGCCATAAGAATGACTAATTTTTTCATTTGCAATGAGTTTAGGGTTAAAAAATTATTTAAACTCAAAGATGACATATCAATGTAGTTTATGCTGCATTTAGTTTTAAATATTTATTAACATTTCGGTTACTTAACATAATATTAATTATAGGTAATTAATATTATGTAATTTAATTTTAAACTTTACCAATAAGGTAAATCAATAATTGTTGTAATAATGTAAAAAATGAAAGTTAATAGAAATTTTATTTCTATTAGTTCTTATTGATTTATGTTTGCAGCCATTAAATTTTTGCATGAAAAAGACTAACTCAATTATTATTTATTTTTTAGCTGCTATTACTTTATTTTCTTGTACCAAAAACGATACTGGAATTGTGGTTCCTACCGCTATAAAAATTTCCATCAATAAAACTACTGTGGTAGCAAATGGTATTGATGAAATTACTGTTACAGTAAAAGATCAAGACAGTACCGATATTACTTCAAGTTCTGTAATTATGGTTGATGGGCAACCCATATTAGGAAATGCTGTATTTTTTGATATAAATAAACAAGGTAGTCATCAAATTTATGCTAATAAATACAGCATTTTGAGTGATACTTTAACCGTTGCTACAACAACTCCTCCAACTGCCAAATATACTTCTAAAGTATTAGCAGAAGATTTTACAGCAGCTTGGTGTGGTTGGTGTCCGAGAGTTGATTACAAACTCAATAACTTTATGTTGGCAAACAATAACCTTTATACAATAAGATACCATAGCAACGATGCCTTAGCTGATAGAACTGTAGATTCATTTATGAGAGCAACTTATGGCTTTTCTTCTGTACCTAAAATTTTAGTTAATAGAACTGGATTTATGAATGAAAATGGAGATATAAGTAATTTAGCAGATAGCACAGAATTTAGAAGCTTTTATCAAAGATATGCTGTAACTGGTTTAGCATTAAATACTTCTGTTGCTGGAAATACTTTGAATGTAACCACAAAAATTGGCTTTGATGTTACAATAAAAGACAGTTTAAGGCTTACTGTTATACTGGTTGAAAACAACAAAATTTTTGCTCAAAATAATTTTTATAATCATAATGATAGTTATCCTGGCAATCCTTTTTATAATTCAGGAGACACTATTACAAATTATACCCAAAATGCTGTTTACAAACTCTCTCCTACAACTGTAAAAGGTGTAATTATACCTTTGGCAAATCAAGTAAAAGATGGTGAATATACTGCTAATTTTTCATTAGATATTACAGGGTTAAATACTGCAAATCTGCAAGTTATAGCATTTTTATCTTTTGCAGAAGAGCAAACCAGAAAAGGTATGCTAAATGTACAATGGGTTAATGCAGGACAAAATAAGAACTACGATTAAAGGCTTGGTTAAAGATATTTTTATACTTTTGTATTAATTTCTCCTCTAAATAGGTTTATTTTGTTATGTAAAAGTTTTTTACATCATAATTGAAAACTTATTTTATGGAAAAATTTATTCATTATATTTTAAGCAACTTTACACTTACTTTTTTTGTTATTGGCTTACTCTTTTCCTTTTTCACACTTTATAGAAATAAAAATAACCTCTCTGAAAGGTTTGTTGTAGAAACATTCTTTAAGTATTATTGTTTTTGGGCTCATGGAGTTTCATGGACTTACAATGCCATTATGCATACTGTTTTTCATGAAACTGCTGCAAAATTTATTGGCTGGGAAGACAGCCCTTTTCAATTAGAAGTAGGTTATGCAAGTTTGGGTTTTGGTATTGTTGGTTTATTATGTGTCAAAAATAATTTTGGATTAAGGCTTGGTTTAGCTATTAGCACATCTGCTTTTTTATGGGGAGCTGCTGGAGGTCATATTTATGAAATAATTGAAAAGCAAAATTATGCTCCAGGAAATGCAGGTGTTATGCTTTGGTCAGATATTTTAATACCCATTATTACTTTTGTTTTACTATACCTATCTCACAAAACAAGTAAACAAACTATAAAATAAGATTCTCATATCCTCTTAAATCAATAATATTCTTTTTATGAGAACAGTATTTGCAAACAATAAAATATTAACTCATATTCTATTGTTGTGCTTAATCATTTTTGCAAGTTGCAGCAGCAACCAAAAGAATAAAAATAATAAAGTTGATGAAGAACAAGTTTCATTTCTTGAAATACCTGATGGAAAAATAGCTTACAAAATTTATGGGCAAGGTAAGCCATTAATTATGTGTATGGGATATTCAGGAAATATGGATATGTGGGATGTAAAACTCATAAACATACTCAAACAAAAATATAAAGTTATTGCTTTCGATTACAGAGGAATGGGTTTTAGCACTAATACAGATACTACTTTTTTAATTAAAACCCTTGCCAATGATATAAACTTACTTTGTGAACACCTTAAAATTAATAAAGCAGCTATTTTTGGTTGGTCAATGGGTGGTTATGTTGCACAATCATTTACAATTAATTATCCAGATAAAGTAGATAAATTAATTTTACATGCTACCGATTTTGGTGGAGAAAATGTAATAAATCCTGATAACAACGTTTTAAAAATTTTATCAGATACAAGTGCTGCTTCAAAAGAATTGATAAGCATACTATTTCCTGAAAATTGGTTTAAAAATCATCCTGAATCTAAAGAATATTTTGCTCACGTTCATGAACCGCTTAATCATAAAACTATAGTGCTTCAAGATAAAGCCATTACAAAATGGCTTTCAAAAAATGGAGGAGCGGCAGGGCATTTATATCAATTTAAAATGCCTGTACTTATTATAAGTGGTGATGTTGATGCTGTTGTATTATACAAAAATTCAGAAAATTTATTTGATTCTATTCCAAATTCATCTTTAATAAAAATTAAAAATGGAGGGCATGGTTTAATGTACCAATATCCAAATGAATTAGCAAACTATATTATTGCTTTTGTAGAATAATATTGTAACCCACTTTTACTTCAAAGCATCGTTCAACACTTTTGCTAAACGATAGCCACCTTTGAGTAATTGATTGTCTAAATCCTTTTTAAATTCAAAATTATATCTGTAGCCAAATTTTAAATCTGTAGGCACAGATTCATATACTTTATTAGCTAACTGATAGGTTTCGTAAAACCAATCTTCTAAGGAAGAGTTTTGCCAAGCAGCAATTTGATTTTTATCTGCAATATCTAAAATGCTTGCGTATTCTGTATAACTGTATTGTTGAAAATCTACCAAAGCATTATCCCACAAAGAATGTAAGTTAGTGCTTTTATCAAACCAATTAATTTTTATTCTATTGCCTCCTAAGTCTTCTCCCCTGCCTACATGCAAAGGTTGATGCAAATCTCCTATCAAATGAATCAAAAATATTAAAGCTGTTCTTCTTTGCTCAATACTCAATGTTTTATCTGCTAATTGATTTTTCATTGCAATAATTTGAGAGTAAAGATTTTCAGCAGGTAATTGTTGTAAGGCTGCAACAAATGCTTCTTTAGATAAATTACTGGGTAAATTTACATAATGCCAGGTAGAGGTATGATCCCAAGTATGAGTGGTATCAGATTTTATAAAATCTGGCCAATTTGCCCAACTCGAAATAGATTCATTGCCTATTATTTTTTTTATTTCCCTTTTACTTTTATTCGTTAAATGATTTTTAGCTATTTCACTCACAACTCTATGTCCTGTAACACCCCAACTAAAAGCAATAACAGGAATAATTATAACAGACAAAAAGAAAAGCGTTTTTAGAAATGATTGTTTGAAAAATTTAAACATAAACTATCTTTTAAAGATTGCAAATTTGTAGAAAAATGCTCTTAAAGCTGTAATATTTTTCAACATTCTAAGCAGCATTTATCATATAAACA
>JAIXLB010000078.1 GCA_026931905.1 Chitinophagales bacterium | reverse complement strand
GTCACCCGAGGGGTAAGAGGCATTTTGAAATGCAGGTTTTAGTGTTAAATACCGTACTAAATTTGGTGTTCCAGAAGTTAAATCTGAGTAGGTAGGTGCAGTGTCGAAAATAAGGTTAAAAAAGGCTGCCCTTTTTAATGGGTTTAGCGTATCTATCAGCAATTCTTCAAGGTGTTCCAGAAAATAAGTAACGTATTCCATAACTTCGGTCATATTAATCCCCTTTTTAAATTTACTGGTATTAAGTTTTTCTTGTTCTAACAACCTAATTTTTTCTTGGTCACTTTCAACCTCTTCTTCAATGTATTTTATAGTTGTTGCAGATGAGAGGTACTTAATTTTATCCATATTGAGTTTAATAGAATTTTTTATTTCATTTATCTTTCCATTTATTAATGTTTCATCGTTTAATTGAGTTTCAATTCTTTTGTTCCATTCTTTCATAACTAATTTTTGTAGATTTTTTATATATTCTTTATTAAAATCCAGACCTCTTACAAAGTCTTCAATTGTGTCATTAAATTCGCCAACCGGTACTCTGAAATAATGACCTCTTTTATTACAATGGTAAGCTGGATAATATTTTCCTAGTTTTCCTCGTGAGGCACTTCCATATAAAGGCTTGTGACAATGAGGGCACATAACAACTCTTTTGTAAGGAAAATCAGGATTATTAATTTTTTTAACAGTTTTCCAAGTAGGAAGTTTCTCTTTAGAATAAATGAGTTCTCCTTGCCTATTAATAATAGTACATTTACCTTTATTAGCTTGGTTGAAAGTTTTAATAGAAACTAATCCTTTGAAATTAGCTTTTATTCCTTGTTTACCTGTCCATTTTTCTAGATTAACTCCAGCATATACTGGTTTACAAATAAGTCTTTGGAGTTGTTTTACGCAAAGCGGTTTATTTCCAATTTCTCCGATTATTTTTGTTCTATCATGAGGGTCTCGTCGATAACTTGTTCTAGTCCGGAAACCAAGTTTATTTAATTGGTTAACAATTTCTTCGTCATTAAGATTGCCTTGGCAACGAAGTTTAAACATTTTTTTTATAAAAATAGATTCTTTTGGGTGGGCTTTCAGAATTACTCGTTTACCATGAGGAGTTTCTATTTTCTGGTTCATGTATCCATAAGGTGCTTGTCTAACTCTGTAACCCATTCTGACATAGCGAATTTCAGCACCAATCATTCTAGTCATGATATCTCGCATTTCATCCTTGGCTCTTTCAGCCTCCATAATTTCTGATTTTTGAGTTGGGTTATAAACACTCCATTTATAGGAGATATCTAGATGTTCAAGAGTGTTAACATCTTCATTTCCAATAATGCCGTAAATGTCTATTAGTTTTACTTTGTTTTGTTGTAATTGAAGTTTTAGGTGGTCGTAAAGATAAGAACCGCCCCGAGTGAATCGATCAATTGATTTGATAATAAACAACTGAACATCATTACTTTTCTTTTTACAAAAATCGATAGCCTCTTGAACAGGTTGTTCGTCTTTTGAAGCTGATTCTATGAAGACAAAGAACTTTTTAATGTTTATGCCTTTATTAAATGCAAAACGTTCAATTTGTTCTCTTTGAGCTTCCGGAGAGTCACCTTGAAGACCTTGTTTAAGTGAAGAGACTCTAATAGCAGCTACAGCATTTAGTTTAGTTAGATTTTCCATGTTTTGATGCCTGTTCCTCCAGTATTCGGTCAATGATTAAATTTGCAAATATTCGTAATTTTTCGTCAGTATTATTTTTCTTAAAATACTCTTCAATCTTGTTATTCTGTTCTTTACTCTTATTCATACTCTATAAAAATACTATCACTATAGTGATAGTGTGTCAAGGGTTAGAAAGTATTTACTTTTGCCTTATTTTTTGTTAAATTTATTTGTTTTGATAATTTTTCCTGCCATAGATAAATATTTTTATGTTAGGAAAAAGAAAGATAAGAAAAAAGATACTAGAGATTGTTTTTCCTGCTGATAATAGTAAGACTTCTTATGCTAATGAACAGTTTTATACTCTTTTCCACATATTGTGTCGAAAATTAAGCTTTTGGCAGAAATTATTTAAAAAGAAAAATGCATTCTCTTTAGAGTTGGTTTCGACTAAAGGCGAAGGGGTTAGATACTTATTAGTAGCTGATGAAAAATTTATAGATAATATAAAAAGAAGTTTATTGGCATATTTGCCCGGAATAAAAGTTGAAGAAGCTGATGACTATTTAAAAGATACTGGTATTAAAGAAAAGATAGTTGAACTAAAACTTTCCAATCATTTTTCATATAGTCTTTTAGGTCAGGATAAACTTTTGGAAAATGACCCGATAAGCTATCTGACCGGAAATATGACTAAGCTTGACGACGATGATGTGGTGGCTGTTCAATTTATCATCTCTCCTGTGGTTATATCGACTCATATCAATATAAATATGGAGATAAAAAGAATTAAGAAATTGATTAGTGATAAACAATCTCTTAAGAAAGGCTTGAAAAGAAATATTTTCCAAAAAATATTGCTACTCCCCTGCTTTGGAATCTTGTTTTTTCCTATTTATCTACTACTTCGCTTAGTTTATTTTGGTCTGACTTTTCTTTTAAGTATGATTGTTGGGTTTTTTGACACCTCAGGCAAATCAGTGCCTTGGTTACAAAAGAATAAAGACAGTGTAGTTGAGGAAAATAATTTATATGAAAACGAAATGAGAGATTTGGTTAAAGGGAAAATGAGCCAGCCGTTATTTGAAACTTCAATCAGACTTTTAGTAACTGGTAAAGATAAAGATTCCAGACTTGATGGATTACTTTCAGCCTTAGGTCAATTGAATAGTCCTTACCAAAGTTTAAAAAGAAAAAAGATTAAGAATCTAAAAGAAAAGTTTGTTTCACGAAAATTGTCTTTAAGTAGTCTTTTAAATCCCAATCCAATTTTATCGGTATCGGAATTAGCTGCTTTTTATCATTTTCCTAATCAGACTACGACTAAAACAGAAGATTTGGTAAAACTTTATTCAAAGGAATTACCGGTTCCTCTGTCGATGAAAAACAGTAAGGATTTAGAGGTTGTTTTTGGTAAGAATAATTACGGCGGTAAGGAAACTTTGATTGGTCTAAGTGGTGAGGAAAGGTCACGCCATCTTTATATCCTTGGACAGACTGGTTCTGGAAAAACAACAGTAATGTTTCATATGGCCAAAGACGATATAGTTTTCGGTCGGGGTTTGGCAGTCTTAGACCCACACGGAGATTTGGCAAAGGATTTATTAAATACAGTTCCTAAAAACAGAATTAATGATTGTATCTATTTTAATCCGGCCGATTTAAAACACCCGATAGGACTAAATTTAATGGAGATTCCAGAAGGCCTTGAAGGGGAAGAATTGGAACAAGAAAAAGAATTAGTTTGTGAAGGTTTAATTTCAATTTTCAGACGGGTTTTTAATAAAGAAGAAAATAATGACTCCCATAGAATTGAATATATTTTACGGAACACTATTTATACGGCTTTTAATGTACCCGAGGCCACCATTTTTACAATTTTTGATTTGTTAACCAATCCGAAATTCAGAAAAAGAGTAATTCTATTATTGGAGGATGAAAACTTAAAAAACTTTTGGAAGAATGAATTTGGAAAAGCCGGAAATTATCAGGTGGTAAAAATGGCTTCCGGAGTAACAGCCAAAATCGGTCGTTTCTTATTTTCTCCAACAGCTAAAAGAATTTTAGAGCAACCAAAGTCCACTATTAATTTTGATGAAATTTTAGACAAGGGAAAAATATTAATTTGTAATTTAGCCGAGGGCTCTTTGGGTGAAGACACATCACAGTTATTAGGGACAACCATAATCACCAAAATTCAACAAGCGGCGGTTAGAAGGGTCAGACAAAATAGAGAAAGCCGAGTCCCCTTCCATTTATTTATTGATGAGTTTCAAAATTTTGCCACCTCTTCATTTATTAAACTTTTGTCCGGTGGTAGAAAATTTGGGTTAAGATTAACCATTGCCGAGCAATCGAGTTGTCAGCAGGAAGATAGAAATGTGGTTAACGTAATTTTGGCCAACTGTGGGACAGTAATTTGTTTTAGAACCGCCAGTCCAATAGACGGCGACTTGATGTTATCCCAATTCCAACCATATGTAACTTTAAGCGACATTGTAAATTTACCCAGATATCACTTTTTAATGAAGGTGTCGGCTGTAAGACCGGAAGAACCAATGTCCGGAGAAACTATTCCGATAGTTTATAAAAAGGATGATAAAAAACTTGAAGAGATCATAGAAAATTCTCGTAAAAATTATGCTAGGGATTATAAACCAAGCATTAAAACTATCTTTAAAAGTAAGAAAGTTAAAGCCAATACGATTGATATGACTTTAACCAAATAGTATCAACACGTTGATACTATTTTTACAAAATTTAAAGCTAAAAATTAAAAATTCACGTCATCTATATTCTCTTATAGAGAAGGAAAATGAATAAACGAGAAGAAGAGATATTAGTAAATATATATCGGTTTAGATTTTTGACTAGAGGTCAATTGCAGAATTTATTGGGTCATAAAAATCATCGTTGTTTAGTTGGTTGGTTGAAAGAATTATTAAGTAAAAATTATATTGGTTGTTTAGATAGAAGAGGAAAGATAACAGATTCGTATATTTATTTTTTAGAAAATAATGGAAGAAAGTATTTAAAAAACTTAGAGTTAAATAAAAAGGGATTAAATAAAGTATGGAGAAATGACAAGACCAGTCAACAACAACAAAACCATTGTTTGGCCGTAGCTGATGTTTTTATGGCCTTGAGTAATACGGTAGAAAAAGCAGAAAAACAATTACGTTTTTTTACCAAAACAGAGCTAATCGGTTATAGCGGTTTGGTAGTTCCCCATCCAGATGCCTATTTTCATATAAGGGAAAATAAGAATTTACAAGTCTTTTATTTTCTAGATATTTTTAATGCCTTTGTAAATAAATGGCAATTAATAAAAAGACTGGATAAATATCAAGATTATTATGATGAAGATATTTGGCAACAAGAAGTTAAAAAAGATTTTCCAAAAGTGATTTTGGTTTTAAGTGATATGTCCTCTTATTTCTTTTTGAAAAAGTATTTACCAAAGATTATAGAAAATTATGACTTTTCAGTTTATATAATTTCTTTGGATATGATTAGGAATAAAGGTTTTAATAAAGAGACGCTGACCAAAATTGAGCCGGCAGACGATTAATTCTGCCGACCCAAATATTTGTTTAAAATTTTCCTACCTTTATTAGTAAGAATAAAATCATGAAATAGACGGGCTCCCTTGTCTGAGGTAAAAGGAATAAATTGAGGCAGATTGTCCATCTCGATTTTTCTAAACTCCTGCAATCTCATATCAACGGTAAAGCCTTTAAAAGTTGGTAATTGTTTAATCATAGACTTTTTTAATTACTTGACTGGCTTTTTTAGGTGAGAAATATAAATCACGTTCTATACCCAAACCGTAAGGGCCTTTTAAGTTTTCCAATTCGGTAAGAGAAAAATAACCCCATTCATCATTTTCATCACCAAAGATGGAAACATAACCAAAAAACATTTTATCTTTTGGATTGAATTCAGTGGCATACCAAGTACCGGCTCCGGTGGGATTAAAAAACTTGGCAATAATTAACGGATCGGGGTTGTCCTCCTGACAACCTATTTTGGCAAACTTTTTCAGAAGTTTGTTGTTTAAAAGTTTCATAGCTTTCTTAATTAATAAATTTAGGCAGGCTTTTGCCGGCCTGCCTAAATTAATGGAGATATAAAAAAGCGGGGTGAAATTGGGCAAGGGCAAACGAAGTGCAGTTTATTGGAGTGAAACGGAAACCCTTGCCAAATGAGGGGTAAGACCCCTTAATTTGGTATTAATAATGGGTTTATAATTATTTTATATGCTTGAAACTGGAGAAAATAAATCTATTCCTCAAATTGATTCTAATTATGGATTCAGGAATGTAGTTTTAAATTTAGATTTTGAGGACTTAGAAAACCATTTAAATGTAAGAAGTTTTAAAGTTAGTAAAAGGGAGGCAATTGAATCTTTGGCTTGTTTAACTTTTAAGTTAAAAGATGAGTTAGTTAATTATGATACTGTTTTGATAGATGATGCTAGTGGAAGGTTGGTGGGGCTTTATTTATTGGAACAAATTAAAATTAAAAAGACGGAAGAGGGAAAATCAAGGAAAGTAATGGCATATGGTGTTGCGAGTGGTAATAATGTTTTTTCAGGACAAGAAGATGCGGTTAGAAAGTTCATTAGAGATAAAAAAGATAGTTTTGGAAGAGTACTTGTGGTAACTGAACACATACGTCATGGTAACGGAATAATGCCTTTAGCTGAGTCTTTAGCTCGTGAAGGTGTTGATTTTGGTATAGCCACGGTATCAGCAGAGGATACTTTTATTGATTCAAACAATAGTCGTTATTCTGATGAAAGATGGAAATGGTTAAAAGATAAAGTTGTTTATGGAAATAAAGGTAAGGGTGGTTTATTTTTTTATCATGCTCTTGAGAGCGGTATGATGAAAATTCAGCCATCAAAAAATAAGTTTTTGGCCCATGCACAAAAAAATCCGGCCACGGATCAATCAGTAATAAATGAAACTAGGAGGGACATGGGGTACTTGGCTAGGAATATATTAGAAGTAATGTAATAACTTATTTTATGTAATATTAATGTGTGTCTGAACCTAATAAGATAACGGTAATAGCGCCGATAATAGCGAATAAAATACTTTCAATACTTGGTTCAAGGATATCGATTCTATTTACAAAACATATAATAATACCTCCTGCTATAGCCCCAAAGGCACCCAAAGCAATATTTGTTTTCAAAATTGCATGAGTTTCCCCTTTAAAAAAGTATATAATTTCTGTAGCAATCATACCGGTAATCATTCCAGCAATTGCCCATAAGACTATATTCATTGGTGGTAATTATTTTTATTACTCGAAAAGTGAGTAATTAAACACGTAAAAATCTGTATCTTAAAAGACTGTAAAAGTTCAGATGGGAAATCTTCATTGAAGGTTAGAATTGTAACATTGATCATATTAATTATTGAAGTAAAATTGTTGTGATTTGATTAGATATTTTTGTTGAATTAATTTTTTTATTACAAAAAGAATATTCCAATAGCAAACCATCCATCATGCTGGTTAATAGTGAAGTAAGTAATCTACTATTAAATTTTTTATATTTTTTATTACTAACCAATACATTTTTAATTGTAGGTTCAATTAAAGTTATCACCTGTTTTCTTAATTCAATAATTTGATTAACTAGTCGGTAATCATGTGAAGATACTTTAAACATAAAAGCCTTGATGAGATTTTTTTCTTTAATACCGAAATCTAAATAATTTTTAATTAAATGAGACAGTTTTTGATCGGCCATTATTTTTGATGGAACTTTATTGATTACTAGGTTTAAATCGTTAAAAACATCTTCAAGAACTTTTTTATAAATTTCTGCCTTACTGGTGAAGTGATAATATAAGGCAGCCTTAGTTATGTTTAATTCTCTAGCAATATCACTCATTGATACGTTTACATAGTCATGTTTTGAAAAAAAAGACCGAGCGGTATTAATAATATATTCTTTTGTGTTTTGGGTAGTATTTTTGGATTGTGTTGAAATTGTTTTCATATTTTTAAGTTTATTATCATTGGCGAGAAAATCCTAGCGGGATTTATAAAAGTAGGAGTTTTTATAACTAAGATTGTTTTTTTAAATATTCTCTTTTCCATACACCAGTGGTTACCTCTGCTACTTTCTCCCCATACCTTTTTAGGTTCTCTTTATATTGTTTATCGTTTAATGCCTCATTTGCTGCCTCATCAATTGGTTTGGGGTGATACTTATTAAGTATTTTCTCCATGACGTCATAATGATCTTTAATGGCACAAGGGATTAGCCAATTACCAACCTCACCAGATATTCCATTTGAAGAATAATCTTTTTGCCATTTTCTGATTGACCTAAAAAATGGGTCTTCGAGAACATTGTTAAGGGTCCCCCCTTTTTCATAAACGTCGTTAATGTTTACTGGCGAATAAGGATTAAAAACACAAGGAGTAATATTACCATTCCATTCAATATATAAGTAACCACTGCCAGACTTACCTGCAGAGATACAGCCATTGGTTACGCAACCACTATTCCAAAAGTCAGCAATAAAGATTTTTCGGTCTTTAATCAGACGTTGTGTTGTTCTAAACATATCTAGTCTTTGTTTTGGGGTCACCATTAAATCCAAGCAATTAGCTCTGCCGATGGGCATAAGTTGAAAAACCCAAGCATAAATAGCTCCATGATTTTCAAAATAATAATCAATAAAAGTATCATTTAATAAATGGGCATTGTCTTTAGTGGCTGTAAAAGAAATCCCAAAAGGGACACCAGCTTCACGCAAATTCTTCATTGCCTCTATGACCTTGGTGTGAACACCTATTCCTCGACGAGTATCAGTCTCTCTCCCAAATCCTTCAACGGAAATAGCCGGAGTAATGTTTCCAACTTCAGCCAATTTCTTAGCCATTTTTTTATCGATTAAAGTGCCATTGGTATACATTAAAAAAAATTCGCTCTGATATTTTTGAGCCAAGTCAATTATTGATTTGCCTTGACTTTCATATAGAAGAGGTTCACCTCCAGAAATAACAGTAAAGTAAGATCCCCAGAGTTCGTTTTTTTCATTTATGATTTTATCTAAAGTATTCCAGTCTAATTTTTCCGATGCATTTGAAGAACTGTTAGCATAACAGCCAATACATTTTAAGTTACAAAATTTTCCAGGACTAATAGTTAAAAAAGAAGGCGGTTGTCGTTTAAATTTTTTTTCAAAATTTTCTTTTTGTGGTTTATTTTTTAAAAACACATTGTGAGCTAAAGCATTGACTAAGGCTTTTCGAACAGCCGGTGCATTTCCTGCTCGTTCAAAGGCCTTATTCATAGTAAAAATAAGATTTCTACCCATAAGATATTTGTCTTCCTGCACTTTTTGAGGGCAATCTTTATTTTCTAAAATTGTTTTACGTATTTTTTTGTCAATGAATTTAATCATCTGCCTTCTAGTGATCTGGTTTAAGACCAATAGCCTTAAAATATTAGTCTTAAAACTACTTAAAACTTCATTTACTACTTCTTTTTGTCGAAACAATTTTGCCCTCTTCATCATATTTTACTTACCGAGTGGTAAGTAAAATTATTTTATCAAAACCCATAAAAATTTGTCAAATTTTTTAAAGAAAAGCTAAGACAGAGCTTGGATAAAGGTTTTGCCTCCATTATTAATAACCTCTGAAATTAATTTGGACAATTTATCCTTACTCATTTTTTTATCTGATAATAGCCATTCTTGATAAACAGAAGCAATCCCGGCGGTAATAAAATCAAGGTAGAAAAAAATTGTTTCATGATCTATATTGGGGTTTTTGGTAAAAACTTCATTAAAGCAAACTAATAATTGTTTTTTAATCTTTTCTTTAATATAAAGATGTTCATCACTTTTATTTAAAATAACCGAAAGGCTGTTATTTTGGTCTAATTCTGTTGTTAACCTACTAATAAATGGATAAAAATTTGTTAAATCAGAAAGAACATCTTCTTTTTTAAAATATGCTAAATATTTTTCTATATTTTCATTTTCAATCTCGTCTAAAACAGCCCTAATATCGGGAAAATGATTATAAAAAGTTTTTCTATTAATATCAGCAATATCACACAATTC
>JAIXLB010000104.1:52209-76169 GCA_026931905.1 Chitinophagales bacterium | reverse complement strand
TTGTGCCTGATAATCTATTTATTGTTAAGGTATTAAAATTTGTTGGAGTTACAAATGTGGTATTAGGTATGGTTGTTGTGCTTGTTTGGGTACCATCTCCTATTTCTAAATTAGAAGTTGCACTCATTGATATAAAGCCACTTGTTCTTGCTATTGGAGTACCATTATAATTTAATGATAAGGTATTATTGCCTACAACTAAATTGCCTGAGGTTAAGGTTATTCTTCCTGTAAATGTTAAAGCACTAGACATAGTAACATCATTGCCTGCTCCTGAGTTAATTGTAGCAACGCCATAATCAGGTACATAAGTTCCTCCTGAACTTAAACCCTCTCCATGTGCTACAGCATTTGCTAAAGTTAATGCTCCAGTAAATGTAGTTGCACTTAAAGTTAAATTATCTATTTTAACTACCCCATTGGCTGCATCAGGTGTTGTTACATTATCTAAAGGATTGTAACCTAAAACTCTTATATAAATAGTGGTTTGATTGTTTGCTCCTGCTGGTAAAGTATAAGAAATATTGCTATAAGTTCCTGTTACTGCTCTATTGGTAATAGCAGTAAACGTTACACCATCTGTACTCCAATATACTGCTAAGTTGCGAGAACTTCTATCTCCAATTCCTATTACATCCATTGTAAGTGTAATGGTTGATAAACCTGTAAAATCGTATGGACCAAAATCTAAATGTGGTGCTGTGTTAGAAGCAGCAGCAGAGGGTTGAGTAGCTACATTTGAAAAGCCAAAATAGCCTATTGCCATACCATCAATACTTCCTGTAGGATAGGCAGTTCCATTTCCTGCACCATGTGCAGCAGTCAAAGTACCATAAGGTGTAAGAACTGGTGTACCTATGGTAGAAACAGCAGTTTCCAGCGTTGTTTCTACTGTTGTATTTCTTAAAGTATTATCTTCAAAATCGTAATAAGCAATGGGTAATTGTGCTTTTGCAGCAAAGCCCATAAATAACATTAGAGAAAATAGTGTAAATTTTAAAAATTTCATAAATTTAGAGATGGGTTTAAAAAAATAAAGGACTCAAATACAAATAAACTAAACCTACTTTTTTTTAATTTGTAGGTAATACAATCTTTATATTAACGAATCTCCCACGAAATTATTATTACTTATTGAAAACAACAAAAAAAGGTTTGTTAATATAAAAAGAAAAAAGATAATTTTTTTTTACTAAATGCTGCTTGTACAGTTTTGGTTATTCATAAAAAAAAGCAATTTCATACTTCACTAAAAAGCCACCAACTTCTCTTAAAATATTTCAAAGTATAATTTAAAAAAGTAAAGCTTAACCCCTATATTTGCGTCTCAAAATTTTTGAGCGGTGGCAACCAAATTTTCCAAAGAAACTTATTTATATTGGTACGAATTAATGCAGCTTATTCGTCAGTTTGAATTAAAAGCTGAAGAAATGTATAAAATGGCTGGTAAAATTCGTGGATTTTTTCATGCTTATATTGGGCAAGAAGCTATTGCAGCAGGCTGTATGACAGCAACCAAACACGAGGACCCATTTATTACAGCATACAGAGACCATGGTTTAGCATTAGCCAAAGGCACTTCTGCCAATGCTTGTATGGCAGAATTGTATGGTAAAGTAACAGGTTGTGCAAAAGGCAAAGGAGGCAGTATGCACTTCTTTGATGTGAAAAATTATTTCTTTGGAGGGCATGGCATTGTTGGAGCACAAATAGGTACTGGAGCTGGTTTAGCTTTTGCTGAAAAATACAAAGGAACAGATAATGTGGTACTTTGCTTTTTTGGCGATGGGGCTTCTCGTCAAGGAATTTTGCATGAAACTTTTAATATGGCAATGAACTGGAAATTGCCTGTAGTTTTTATTTGCGAAAACAACCATTATGCTATGGGTACATCTGTTGAACGTACCAGTAATGTAATTGATATTTATAAATTAGCCGATGCTTATGAAATGCCAGCAGACCAAATTGATGGCATGAGCCCAGAAGCAGTACATGATGGTGTAGCAAGAGCTGTAAAACGTGCAAGAGAAGCAGGTGGTCCTACACTTTTAGAAATTAAAACATATCGTTACAAAGGGCACTCTATCAGCGACCCTCAAAAATATAGAAGCAAAGAAGAAGTAGAAGAATACAAAGAAAAAGACCCTATTACTACTGTAACAAAAACGATTTTAGAAAATAATTTTGCTACGCAAGAAGAATTAAATGCTATTGATGCAAAAGTTACTAAAATAGTAGAAGATAGTGTACACTTTGCAGAAGAAAGCCCTTTCCCAGATGATAGTGAAGTATTAAAAGATGTGTATGTAGATGATAACTACCCTTTTATAACAGATTAAAAAAATAACAACCCATACAATAAAATCAACAAAAATATATGAGCGACAAAGCAGTAAAAAAAGATGTGTTTTTACAATTAGAAAATATTTGGAATAAAAACAAAAAAATTATTACAATAGCAGTTATTGCAATAGCAGTAATTGCAGGTGGTTTATATGCTTATCAAAATTATGTTGTAGCACCTAAAGAAGAAAAAGCAGCAGATGCTTTATACAAAGTGCAACAATATTTTTCTCAAGATTCATCTAACTTAGTTATTAATGGCAATAATGAAGCTGGTGTAAAAGGAGCATTATACATTATCAAAAATTATAGTGGTACAAAATCTGCAAAACTTGCTTATTTCTATGCAGGAGTTAGTTATTTAAAATTAAAAGATTTTCCAAATGCTATTAAATACCTAAAAGATTTTAGCACCAATTCTTTACAAATTCAAATGACTGCTTATACTGCATTAGGACATGCTTATGCTGAGTCTGGTAAAAAAGATGAAGCTGTAAATTATTACAAAAAAGCAGGAACAACTTTTGAAGATGATAAAGACAATTCTGCAGAAAATTTATTTCTTGCTGCACAATTATTAGAAACAATGAGTAAGCCTAAAGATGCTTTAGAAATTTATAAAACTATTAAACAAAAATACCCTCAAACAAGCAGAGGATACGAAGCTGATAAATACATTTACAGATTAAGTATTGAAAAAAATGATTTCAGTATAAATTAATTATGGCTACTCAAGGAAATAAAAAAGTAAGCAAAGGCATTCCAAAAATTAAGGATGCCTTTGTTGTATTAATCAAAACAGAATGGAATAGCTCTTTAGTTAATAAATTAGAAGCTGGTACAAAAAAAATTCTACAAGAAAGCAACATACAATTTAAAACTATTGTTGTGCCTGGAGCCATTGAAATTCCTTTTGCTGTAAAACAACATTACACTTATACCCATCAATTACCAGATGCTTATATTGTGTTAGGTACAGTAATAAAAGGCGATACACCCCATTTTGATTATGTATGTAAGTTTATAACAGAAGGAACATTGCAACTTAATTTATCTATTGATGTGCCTGTAATTTTTGGTGTACTTACTGTAAATAATGAACAAGAAGCCATTGATAGAACTTCTGGGAAACATGGCAATAAAGGGGAGGAATTTGCTGCAACAGCTATAAAAATGATAGCTTTAAATAATGCTCTAAAAAAAGCTGGCAAATAAATTTCTTATTTACCAGCTCTTCAAAAATTATTTCTTTTTCTTCTTAGGAATTGCAGGTTTTTTATCTGTAGTTTTGAAATTATCAGCCAATTTTACAGCAGCAAATGCATTAACTAAACCTCCAGTTTTGCACAACTCTTTTAACGATGTTTTTTCTTTCGTACCAGGAATAAAAATTGTTACAGTTTCATCATATACTATAGCAGATTGTTCAATAATTGCTTTTACCTGCACTGCAGTAAGCTCAGGATAATAAGAACGAATTAATGCTGCAATGCCCGCTACAACTGGTGTTGCCATACTTGTACCTTGTAAATTAGCATACTGATTTTTGGTAGGAACCGTAGCATAAATTTTATCGCCTGGAGCAAAAACATCTACTGTATTTTTTCCATAATTACTAAATGATGCAGTTAATGAACCCGAAATTTTAGGATCGCTGCTTGCTCCTACTGTAATAAAATTTTCTGCTCTTTTTCCTGTATAAAAAGAAAATGGATTTGGATAATTTTCATTCTCATCAATATTTTTAGAATCATTACCTGCTGCATGTAATAAAAGTACATCATGTGCTGCAGCATATTGAATGGCACTATCTACCCATTTTTTTTCTGGCGAATATCCTTTACCAAAACTCATATTAATAACCTTAGCACCATGATCTACTGCATAAATAATACCTAATGCAATATCTTTATCATATTCATCTCCATCAGGTACAGCTCTTATTGCCATAATTTTCACATTATCTGCCACACCATTCATTCCTATACCATTATTTCTTTCAGCAGCTATAATACCACTTACATGTGTGCCATGTTTTGGAGTTGAAGCCATTACATCGCCATTGCCATAATATTTATCCTGAATATTATTGTAATTATCTTTTACAATTTCTGCTCTAAAGTTTTCAGGCTCTTTTTCTGCTGCTTCAAAAGTTGCTTTTTTACCTTCTACATATTCCTCAACTTCTCCTATAATTTCAGTGTTTTTGGTTTGCCCTTCTACTCCAAATATTTTTAAAATTTGCAATACACCCATTTTAGCACGTTTACCAGCATCGGTTGTTGGTGTAAATTTTTCAAGTTCTTCTACTGTGTATTCTTCTTTACCCATTTCTTCTCTTACAATTTTATCATGCTTTTTTAAGCTCCTTAATACCACTTCAATATATGCAATGTTTGCCTGCTCTTCAGAGCTTACTTTCATTTCTTTAGAACTTCTTACCCAACTTTTATATAAATATTTTTCTTCAAAAGACATTTTATTTGTATCAAGTTCTTTGTCTTGATATTTAGATTTCAAAGAGTAGTAAACTCTACTTTTTTCATCACTCGTTTTCTTTATATTCTCGCCATTTTTATTTCCTAAAAAATTCCAACCATACACATCATCTATATAACCATCTTTATCATCATCAATACCATTACCTGGTATTTCTTTTGTGTTTTTCCACAAAATATTTTTGAGGTCTTCATGTGTTGTATCAACGCCAGAATCAAGTACAGCAACAATTACAGGTGTAGATTTTTTATTTTTTTCTTTTAAAAACTGATAAGCCCTGTTCAAATCTATTCCATAAAAAGAATCTTTTTCATAACTTAATAAATGCCAACCATTAGGCACTTCTTTCTTTTGTGCAAAAGATATTTGAAAAATAGAAATTAAAGCCAATAAAGTAAGTGTAATTTGTTTCATAATTATTTATAAATTGATAGAGCAAAGTTGCTGTTTTAGGTTTGTAAATAAGCGAATAAAATAATTTTTAACTGTTTTTATGTAATTGAAAGAAAAGTAGCATCTGAAATAAAATATTTTTTATGAAACACATCTTAACATTTTTCTTATCCATTTGCTTGCTAATTAGTTTCAATGCTAATAGCCAAATGATAAAGGGTAAAGTATTAAATGAAAGTGGTCGTGCAGCAGCAAAGATTACAGTAAAATTTACCAATAAAGCCAATTCCATAACTACCAATGCAGATGGAACTTTTAAAATAATGGCAAATAAATTGCCCGATACATTAATTTTTAGTGCCGATGGTTTTGAAAGTTATAAAGTAATTGTAACAGAAAAAACAGTAGCAGACCCAGATTTTGCTGTTGTGTTATTAAGCAAAAGAGACAAAAATGGCAGAGCCTCTCATGATTTTGATGGCGATGGAGCACCATTAACTGCAGATGCAAGTATGTTATCTATGGCAAGTAGAGGCATGAGTGAAGGTGGTGTAGCAAGAAGCAGTTCTTTTGCTGGTGCATCCTCTGTAAAAAGTACAAGTGGCGATGCTACCACTTCAAGCTATGGTAAAATTAAAAAAACATCAACAGGTGCCAGTAAAGATAGAAGCTATTACTCTGAAGATAGTGTAAGCATTGAAAAAGAAAATTATGCAACAAAACTTTTAACAGCAGGCGAAGTAAATGATTTTACCAAATGGAAAATGTGGGAAGATTATTCAGAAAATGATTTTTCTAATTACTCCAATGCTTGGAAATTATATACCAACAGACGTTATTGTGTGCAAATACAAACTAAAGATAGATATGCTGCTGTAGGAAAAACAGTTTATTTAATTGATGCCAATACTTTAGATACTGTTTGGATGGCTGTAACTGATAATACAGGAAAAGCTGAATTGTGGGGTAAAATGTTTTTAATGGCAGATTATAAAACGCAATACATCATTACTTGCGATGAAAGCGATACAAAAATTTCTAAACCTTATTTATTTCATGAAGGTATAAACAGAATAACATTAAACACCAATTGCAATGTAAGCAATGTAGTAGATATTGCATTTGTGGTAGATGCAACAGGAAGTATGGGCGATGAAATTGAATATTTAAAATTAGAATTAGAAGATGTATTAACTAAAACTTTTAATAAATACAATAATTTAGAGTTAAGAGCAGGAGCAGTATTTTATAGAGATAATGGCGATGAGTATGTAACTAAATACAACAATTTTAATACAGATTTATTAAAAACTTTAAACTTTATAAAATTACAAAAAGCTGCAGGTGGTGGCGATATGCCAGAAGCAGTTGATGCAGCTTTGGAAACTGCAATAGATAGCTTAGAATGGAGTAAAGATGCCAGAGCAAAAATTATGTTTTTAATATTAGATGCACCACCTCATGATGAAGCTCAAAGTAAAATGTATAGATTAATTCAAAAAGCTGCTGCAAAAGGTATTCGTATTGTACCAATAGCTTGTAGTGGTACAGATAAAAATACAGAGTTCTTAATGCGTACAATGGCTTTGGCAACAAATGGTACTTATGTTTTTTTAACTGATGATAGCGGTGTTGGAGGAAAACACATTAAACCTACAACAGATTCATACAATGTAGAATTGTTGAACGATTTATTACCAAGAGTTATAGAACAAATGATTTATGTAAATAGTTGCTCTACTCAACAACAGCCTGAACCAATTGTGAAAACAAAAACAAGTACACAAAAAGTTACAGCAACTCCTAATCCTACAACTGGTCAATTTACAATAGCTACTAATAAACCATTGAAAGAAATTTTTATTGCAGATTTTACAGGAAAAATTTTAATGCGATTATCTGTAAACAACAAACAAACTTCATGGAATGTAAATATTGGCAATTTCCCTGCAGGAACTTATATAGTAAAATATGTAACAACTGAAAATCAATGGGGAGCCGAAAAGGTAGTTTTGGTTCACTAATAAAAATAAAAAAACAAATAATAAAAATGCACAAAAAAACTTTGTGCATTTTTATTTACCATTATTACCTTCTTTAAAATATTGAAATCATTACGAGGAATTATTTTAAAAGTTTTTTAGGCAGTACAATTACATTGCATCAATTACACAGTATATAATGCTTGTATTGTTTGTTGTGTTTGCTGTTGTAAAATAATATTTTTTTCGTTCAATAGTTTTTCTATAATATCTTTTGTATAATGCCTTATTGTTAGTAGTTGTAAATTTTCTTCCACTTTTATATTAAATAATTCAGTGGCTGCACTGGTTAATTGTTCTATTTTATCTATTCTGTTATCTAAGCATATTTGTACATTGATTGCCCCTGTTTGAATAAGGTTTGGTTTAATATTTAGTTCAGCAAAAATTTTATATAAAACAGCCATTGGTTCTTCGCCAACAAAGCTAAAATCTTTTGTATGCAAATGAATTAATACCTGATTTTCTTTTACTACAATTATGGGAGGTAAATTTTTTTCTGATTGATTAGAAATAATGGTACCAGCCAAAGAAGTATTTAAAAAAGATTTTACATACAGAGGAATATGCTTATTCTGTAAGGGTTTAATGGTTTTTGGATGTATAACCTGTGCTCCATAATATGCCATTTCAATTACTTCTTTATAACTTAAAGCAGTAATAAGTTTAGCATCAGAAAAAGTTTTAGGGTCTGCATTCATTACTCCTTCAACATCTTTCCAAATGGTTAGGCTTTCTGCATGTAATAAGTTGGCAAAAATGGCTGCTGAGTAATCGCTTCCTTCTCTTCCTAAGGTGGTGCTTTCGTTTTGATCTGTACTACCAATAAAGCCTTGTGTAATGGTTAGTTGGGGGTGTAGTGTAATGGTATCTAAATTAGTTTCAGTTTTTTCCCAATTAATGGTTGCATCTCTAAAATTATTATCAGTTTGTAAAATATCTCTTACATCTAATAAGTTATTTTCTACACCTACTTCATTCAAATAATTGCTAACGATACAAGTACTCATTAACTCACCAACACAAACAATTTGGTCGTAGTAATAATCAAATTCACGCAAAGGTTTGTCGTGCAAAAGCCATTCTACTTCTGTAAAATAATCAACTAAATTATTGTAACAACTGTTGTAATTTTTTTGTAGTAATTGCTGTGCTGTAGTTTTGTGCTGTTGCTTAATTGTTTCAAAAAGTGATAAAGATTTTTCTTTATTTCCAGAAAAAAATTCAGTAGCTACATTTTCAAGTGCATTGGTGGTTTTACCCATTGCCGAAACAATCATTATAATTTGTTCGTGCTTGTATTGATGCAGTATTGCAGGAATATGTTGTATTCTTTCTATAGAATTTACACTTGCTCCACCAAACTTAAAAACCTTCATAAACATATTTTGTTATAACACACAAATATAAATCCAACATAAATGAAGAGAAGCATATTTTATGATAAATTCAAAAAGTTTATTAAGAATTAGTAATTGCAAATGATTTTGCTTTTAGAATATCCAATTATTTAATGCGTTTAAACTTCTTGCAGTTGGTCTTTGTTTTCCTTTTGTAAGTTGTAAGACATTTTTTTGCATATATTTTCTAATTTCTTGTTGGGTAATTAGTCCATCAAAATTTAGATCTGCTTTTTTTTCAAAAATGCCTTTCATAAAACTGTAACTAAAAACGCCATTATTCCATTCAGCACTTTCAAAAGCATATTCTTCGCCTGCAGCAGCAGAAATAATATTTACTCCATTACTATTAGATATATCTGAAAAATATTGCTCCATGATTAGTACTGTATTGGTTTTGTTTTTTTTCTTTTTATTTTTTATGCTTACACTTCTACTTGAATAGGTTTTTACATTTTGTTCTGTAGTGCTTGTATCTGATGTTGCAAAACTTGTATTGTCTTTTTCAACTTCTCCACTATGACAAGCATCAATTAAAATAAGTTTATCTCTTGCAGGAATATTTTCAAGTAAATGGTTAATGTTGTTAAACGATATGCCTTTGGCTTGAGGATTATTAAAATCAATATCCCAAGAGCCAAAGTAAAAATTATTGGCAGTATCCAACATTCCATGACCTGAGAATGAAATGATAACTTTATCGTTTATACTTGTTTGAGCTAATAAAGATTTTATAGAATCTAAATTCTTTTTTGTTACTACTTCATTTAAAAATAAGTATGTATTAGTTGTACTATCCTTTAGTTTAAATTTATGGGCAATATCTTCAACATCTTTTACAGCATATTTCAAATTCATGGAAGAATCTTGATAATTAGAAACAGCAATACCAATGTAGTAGGTTGATGTTTTTATAGGTTTTAGTGGTTTGTATTCAATTTTAAAATGTTCTCTTAAACTTTCTGTTCCATTGTTTAGCAGATATGCTGTTTCAATATTGTTGTTACCTATACTCAGATCTATTTTTGTTTTCCATTTATTTTCATTTCCTTTCAGTTCTTTAACTTTTTGACCATTGATGTAAATTATTAATCCTTTGATATTTTCTTTTGCTTCTTGGGTACTAAAGGATACATCAATAACAGGGTGGCTTGTATTTAAAGGTATTTCCTTTTTATTTTCTATAATTAAAGGGTTTAGTATTTCAAAATTGGGTAATTGTTTACTTGTAAAACCGGCATTTTGTAATCTTCTTTTATAAGCCTTTTGGTGAAGTTGTAAGAGAGAGTTATCGGTAAGTCCAATTTTTTCTAAAACCTTATCAGGACGGTTTAATAATAAATCAAATTGAGAAAATGTATATGCATTAATGCCTTTTACAAAATGTAATTCGTTTATTAAAACAGCAGGAATAAGATAATAATTTTCTGGTGTTAGTAAAGCAAAACCTTGCTCTCTGTTTTTATATAATGCTGTTAAATAAAATAAAGGTTCTTTAGTGGAATAGTTTCTAAATTTTATTATTTTGTCTTGCCCCATGGAGTAGAGCCAATTGTTTTTCCTAGTAAATCCAATTTTATCAACATTGCTATTATGTTCTTTAATTTCAAAAATTAAATTATTATTCGTTCTGTTTCTTAATTGTATGGTACCATTAAAAAAACCTATTGCATAAACATCTTCTGTTGGGTGTAGGGCAATAGATGAAATTAAGTTAAAATCAAAAGTACCTTTTACAATTAATTCATCTTTTTCAATGTTATAAACCATAACAGCTTGTTTAGTATTTACAATTTGCAAGCTGTTTTCTTTAGGAAAATCTTTGTAATTTTGGTACCAAATTTCTTTACCATTTGCTGTAATACAAATTTCTTGGAAACCGAGTGTTGCTGTATCTCTTATTATTGTCCATTTGTTTTTTTCAAAATCGTAAATTCTTATAAAATCGGTTGGTAAAATTAATTTTTTAGAGTTTGGTGTAAAATAGGCATTAGTAGCACGGTTATAATTTTTAAATTTGAAAATAGATTGCTTATTAAAATTCTTACCAGTATAGATATATGCTTTTTCTAAAGTAAGCAATACTATTTTTTTCAAATCGTTTGAAATTGATGCAAACTCTATATCTCCAGTAATTTTTGAAATAGAAATGGAATGATAAATCTCTCCTGAATAAATATTTTTTAATTGAATAGTTTTTACAAATTCTCCTTGGTTGTAATCGTATTTTGGTGTTAATCCACAAAGTATTACAGAGTCTGTAACCCATTTAAAGATTGCAAAATCTATTTCCTCGTCATTAAACTGCATACCATTTTGTAAATTTAAAATTAAAGAGGATGCTGAAAGAGAGCCTGTACTGTATGATGAAATAAAGTTTTCAGATGGAGAAAAACTAATATTATTATTTCCTTTTGATTTGTTTTGTGCATAATAAATTCTATTCCCATTATCAGTATATATCATTTCAAAACTTTTGTCAGAAATCACAATAGTTTTAGTTGCTTTTTCGTCAGCAAAAATCAACTTACAGTTATTATGAATAAATTCCCATTGATTATTCTGCCATTTTTTTGATGCTATGTTATATAAATATTGTGTAGAATGAAAGGGTAGTAAAATGTTGTTTCCATCATTACTGATATTAAAATCAATAGAGGAATAGGTTGTAAGCGTTTTAATAGAATCTGAAATTACAGAATCAATTATTTCAAGTTGTTCGTTTATAATTCGTAAAACAGCTTTACTATCTAATACATAAAATAAATTTTGTTCATTGTTGTTAATTAGCCTTACACTTTCGGCATTTGATGAAATTGTGTTTATTTTTAATTCTTTTCCTAAAGTATCTATAGAAGCTATAGAAAGCATTTTATTATTCTCTTTCGTAATAATAAATTGGTAAGGATTATTGGTAAATGAAAATTTGTTTGAGAAACTCTCTAAGGTAAACTGATAAGAAACTTTTCTTTCATTTAGATTGATAATTTGTAATTCATTAAAAGCACGAATAGCAACCCTATTATATTTTTTATCATAAATTAGTTCGTCTAAAGTTGCATAGCTGATACTACCCCAAGCGTTCTTTTTACTAAAATTTAAACTAAAGATTTCATCGCCAGTATAACTGTTAAATACACGCAATGCTGCACATTTATTGTACTCATAAGTAACTATTGCTACTTCGTTTCCATTGCTACAAAGAGTGGCTCCTTGTATTCTACAAGAAGAAGCTATATGCCTTAACTGCATACCAGTATTTATATTCCAAAGTATAACTTCTTTTTCATCGGCAGTTAACAATAAATTTTTTTCATAATTAATAGAATAAAATTGTATAGAACTACTATGATTAGTTTGAATAACAGGAACTAATTCTTGAGAGTTTGCTTTAGAGATTGTTACAATAACTATAGTAAAAAATATAAAATATTTCATAGTTAAATTTTAATTAGAGTAGTAGCCCCTGAAAATACTACTATTTACTGCTGTTGAAAATTTTTATAGCTTGTGCTTTTGAAGTAACATACAGCTTTTTGTATATTTTACTGATATGGTTACGAATAGTATTTGGGCTTATATTTAGTTGCAAACTTATTTCTTTATATTCTAAACCATCTACTAAAAATTCTAATACTTGTTTTTCTCTTTCTGTAAGTCCGTAATTATCTTCTTCATTTTGATTAGTGTTGTGTACAGGAACAATAGCATTCATTAAGAGGTTCAGTGTACGTCTTGCAATACTTGGCGACATAGGTGCTCCTTTATCTTCCAATAAATCATCTATTGCTTGCTTAATTTTATTTACAGGTTCATCTTTTAATAAATAACCGCCTGCACCTGCTTTTATAGCCTGAAAAATTTTATCGTCTTCATCAAAAATGGTAAGCATTAAGAATTTTACCTGTGGGTAGCGTTCTTTTCCTTTGGCTACTGCTTCTATGCCATTCATAACAGGCATATCAATATCCATTAAAACAAGTTCTGGAAAAATAGCTGTATTTCTTGCTTCAGCCATTTTTTCTAAAAAGTCTGTTCCGTTTTGTGCAGTGAACAATACATTTACATCAGGCATACTGTTCAGGCGTTCTTGCAAAGCAAGTCTTATTCCTGCTTTATCATCTACAATAGCAATGTATGACATTTTGTTTTGCTGTGTAAAAGATGTAAATATGGTTTTTTCTTTTTGCATTATATATAGTGCATTTGTACCCTAAAGTTCTACTTTGGTTGATTTAGGGGGCTAATTGTATTTCATAACTCGTTCCTTCATTAATATTACTTGTACAGCAAATTTTAATTTTATATTCATTGGCACGGCTTTGCATATTTTGTAAACCGTAACCTTTTTTTGATAGATTATTACAGTCAAAACCTTTGCCATCATCCTGAATAGTAATTAATATTTTTCCCTTACTACAGGCTATGAATACAATAAGGTTGTTGGCTGCTGCATGTTTAAAACTGTTATTAATAATTTCCTGACAAATTCTGAAAAGATTAAGCCCTGTAAGAGAATCAAGCATTTTATCTGCATTAAAATTTTCCTGAAAACTAATTACAGTATCAGAATGTTTAAACATATTTCGTGTATAAACTTTCAGTTTGTCGTACAGGTCTTTTACATTAATCTGTTCATCATTAATAGCCCAAATAGTTTCACGCAGGTTATTGATTACGGTTCGTATAGATTCGTTTACATTTTTTGTAATGAGTTCCTGTTTCTGTTTTTCTTTTTCATGAATACCATCTATTGAAAATAAAACAAAAGACAGTTGTCCGCCTACATTATCATGCAAATCTCTTGATATACGTTCTTTTTCTTTTTGTATTTTTTGTTGTACTTTTAATTCAAGTAATTTTTTAAGGTATTTTCTTTTTTGAGCAGTAAAAATTATTATAGCAACAATAGCAATAACAACAAAACTACACAGTAATATAAACCATAACTGTTGCCAAAAAGGAGGCTTTATAGTAAAAGACAGTGCTAATACAGATTTGCTTTCATACCCATCTTCGTTAATATATTTTACATACAACTTGTAACTACCGGGTCTTAGTTTGATAAATTTAACTGTAAATGAATCAGAAACAGGTTGCATTTCACTTATTTCATCATTCAGCCAATAATAAATAGTACCTTTTGGAGCAAGTGAAGATACAGGAGGTAAAAAATGAAATTCTAATAAATCATAATTATAAGTCAGTTGTATTTTTTCATTTTTATAAGCCGTTTTTTGGTTATTGATAGTTACATATTTTATCTGAGGAAAATGAACAATTGTGTCAGGGATAACATTGTTTAAAGGTAAAATATACAATGAATGATTTGTGCCAACATACATTGTGTTGGAAGCAAACTCATACATACCTGTAATAATAGCATCTGATGAGTTATCTGTAATATGTACAGAACCTAAAGCATATAGGCGATTGTTTTGTAACAAATGCAAATATTTATCACCCAATACCCAAAATTTTCCTGCAACATCATGAAATGCATATACTGCATTGATGCCTTTAAAGCCTTCATTGTAACTAAGTTGCTGTATCACTTTATTATTGTGCCAAATGTTTATACCATATTTAGTGCATATCCATAAAGTATCGTTTCGTTCATATACATTATATACGGCATTACTCATTAAGCCATTTTTCTGTGTAATTACTGTATAATCATTTATGGAATTGTTACTGTGCAATACCATTCCTTTTTCATAAGACAAAGAAGCAATGCCGTTTTTCAGATTGATTGTTTTTTCAATAATTTTTAAAGGATAATTTGCTAAATGGTTTTTACTATCAAATAGTTCCTGATGTGTTTGTGATAATGGAATTAATCCTACATCATAAGTACTTGCCCAGAAACCATTACTGAAAAAAACAGAAGATATGCCACCTGTAAATCTTGCTATATGAGAAAGTCTATAATTTCCATTTTTTTGTTTATACCATCTTATGTCATGTAAACCGCCAGTTATAAGGGTATCTTTATCAATATACATACATAAAGTATTATTGCCTAAAGTAAGTTCTTTTACAATGTTGGTTTTACTAATACTGTATAAATTTATTTCGGAATGAAAGTAAATATTGTTATTGTTTTTTTCAATGTTTCTTATTTGTGCTCCTATATGTATTTTAGATGCAGGCTCTAATAAATTGATACCATTACCCATAGTAGATAATAATACTTTCCCGTTTTTCGATACATAAATATCGCTGATATAAAAGTCATTGTTTCCTTTAGGTAGAGTGTAGTGTACAATATCTCCGTTTTTTTTGTACAATGTAAAATAGCCTGTGGGGTATGCAAAAAAGCTCCCTTCGTGTGTGCTACATATTGAATACATGGTTGGTGTTCTATGTACACCTTGCCGAGTGAACAAATAACGATTACTGCTATCAAAAAAATATGTTTTCATTGTATAGTTAAAAACAATACCATCCGAATAACTTTTAGGGTAATTGGTAATCTGCAAACTATCAGGCAAATAAGTGTTTTGTATAGTAAAACCTTCGGGTGAATGAAATGTGGTTTTTGTATAAGGTGCATTGGTAGCGGTTATTACTTGTATATTCTTATCTTTTATGTTGGTAATGTAAAAAAGATTGCCGCTTGATTGCAAAATATATTTATACGTTGTAGGATTTTCGGGATAAACAATATACACTTTTCTATCTTGTGTATTGTTTTCTTTATTCATCTCATACCATGTATAAAACAGCAGGTTGCCGTTGTTGTCTGTAAATGTAGAACCACCATTTATATTAAAAGGCAACGCAACCTCTGTTAGTTTTTTTGTAATAGTATTAAAGTGCCACCACTGGTTTCCTGCTTCTGTAATAAAAAGCCATAAGCCGTTTCTTTTATCATTGAACATAGAGGAAATATAATTGCCGGGGAAACCATTATCGGTATCATACACTTCCCATACAGCACCATTGTAGCGGCATAAGCCTTTGTCTGTTGCAGCCCATAAATATCCATCATTATCTTCCGTTACTGCAAATACATAATTGCTGGGCAAGCCATGAGTGGTATTGATAGATTTGAAAGAAGATATATCCTGTGCAGATGCAGTAAATCTGTACAAGAAAATAATTATTAAAAAGATGTATTTATATGTTGTATTCAATGTAAATAATGTTCTTGCTTTCAAAAATAAATACCAAATGTTAAACTTTAGCCTTAACATCTTTAATAGTATATATGCACTATTGCACAACTAAATATATCCTCTGACTTTTGAAAAAAATTATAATTATGAAAAAACTATTGTTTTCTACAAAATTTTTAGTGATGTTATCGGTTATTGCTTTTGGCTTTTCAGCTTGTAAAAAAGATGGCGGTGGAGGTTTAGTAACTGATGGCTGGAAGATAGGTTCTACAGTTTATAATGTTGCTTTGTCTGCAAGACCTTCAAGTAATAAATTGGTATTTTTAGATGCTATACCTACAGGTGGTGGTACTATGAATATGTTAAGCATAGAGTTTGCTAGTAGTATTGCTACAGGTACCTATACTGTAACAGGTGATGTTACTTCTTCTACACTTGCAGCTAATGAAGTGAGGATAATGCTTCCAACAGGTACTGATGCAAGTGGTTCTACAGGAAAGTCTTATACATTAGTGAACTTGCCTGGTACTCCTGCAGTAACTCCAACACTAACTGTAACAGATGCAGGCAGCGGAAAATTGAAAGTTGTATTATCACCTGTTATCATGGCAGAAGGAGATTATTCGTTACCCACAAGTCCGCTTACAGGAAATACAGCTACAGTAGAAATAAATGCTACAGAAAAATAATAACAGGCTCCTTCGCTAACAATCAATACAAAATTCCCCGACTGTTTTTACCCTAAACTTTCGGGGTTTTTATATTTATAGATTTTTTATTTTAAACATTAGGAAGTAAAATTTCTGAAGTATTAACTTAGGATAATTTGTATAAGTTTTGCTAATAATTAAAGTTCTTTTAAACTAAAATACTGTTTTTAAAAAGTAAATTAAAAGAAAAAAAGAAATGATTAAATCAGTCCACAAAGCAAATTTTTCATTGATGCCTACTGCTTTTTTTAATCCATGTTGAATACCTGCTATGCCAAAATAAAGCCCACTTGCAAATGCACTTACTATTCTTCAATTTGGTTTATACATTGAAATAAGAGCAACAAGTCCAAAGCAAATGTTAGCAAAACCTAATTCACGAAGAATAGGGAAACTCTCAGAGTTGTCAATATGGAAAATTTGTTTTGCAGTAAATTCAGGATTTTTCACTTGTTTAATACCTGCTAAAAACAATCGAAGCCCAACAGCAGAAAAAATAAACCACTTACCAAATAAGTCAAAAGTTAGATAACTGTCTGATATGAAATGTTCTATAATAAAACCAACTGCTGGTAAAATAAAAGTCAAAACGCATACACTAATTATGTAAAACTTGTTTGCCTTGACTTTTAAAGTTGATAACTTTTGAAAATTTTCTGATTTATTTTTATTCATAATTCAAAAGTATAAAGACTTAATTATACAAAAGAGTGATAGACAGCTAATAACATGGCTTCTATTTATGTTTGATAAAAATATAAAAAGGCTATCCAAACTTTTTGGGTAGCCTTTTAAATTATTTCATTAATTTTTTACAACTATTTTGTTGCAGGAGTTGGTACAACAGGGTTTTGAGGAGCTCTGGTATCTATTTTATCAATTTCTTTTTTAATGTTGTTATCGCCACCTACATTTCTAAAAAGTACGGTAGAAAAAATAGCTAAAACTGCAATAATGCTTACAAATATCCATGTGCCTTTTTCTAAAATATCTGTTGTTTGTTTTACGCCCATGAATTGATTGCTAAAACCTCCAATATTTCCTGTTAAGCCACCACCCTTTGGGTTTTGAACTAATACAATAAAACCAAGTGCTACACTTGCTAATACTACTAAAATTACAAAAATGATTACCATAATTAAATACCTTTTAATTGTTGAATTTTGGCTGCAAAATAAGAGGATTTGTCAGGATTTAAAAAACTTAATTTTATATACAGTTGAATGGCTTTGTCTTTTTTGCCTTGTTTCTCTAAAACTTCAGCCATTGTTTCTGTAACTATTTCTCTTGATTCGTTGGAGTTTTGAGCAATATTTTGAATAGCATTTTCAAGCTCTGGGTCAGTACCTAAGTCTTTATCAGTTTCTAAACTTATTGTTTTCATGTGCTTTAACCAGTCTGTAAATTTTCTTAATTTGTGAGAAAGGTTATCGTTTGCATTATCTGTAATTTCTGCTTTTATGCCTTGCGATTCAAAATAATCAATAGAGTGTTGTGGTGTTTGTTCAATTATCAACTCTGTTTCTTCTGTTACAGGAGTATTAAAAGTATCTAACTGTTGTTTTATAATGTTAGATAATTTCTCATCAACTTCTTCAATTTCTTCAAGTTTTTCTACATCTTCAACTTTTTCCACCTCTTGAATTTCTTGCAAAGTAACTGATGAATTTATTGCTACATTTTCTTCTGCACTTTCCAAAGCAAATGATGTAAGAGAGGGCTGTTGCATTTCTTCTTCTTTGTTAGCCTGTTCATCAATAGTTTCTATTTCATTTTTTTCTTCTATTTCCTCTTTAGTTTCTTCTTCTTGATTTGCTTGAATAATAGGTATTAATTCTTTTTCTTCTTCTTGTTTTTCTTCATATTTAATTTGACTATTTTTTATTTCGTCTTCAATAACATGTTGCAAAATAGGTTGTATAGAATCTGTTGATTTATTTTTTTCTATAAATTCAATAAACTCAGGTTTAGTAGGCATTAATTGATAATGCAGCCAATGTGGGTTATTAAAATAAATAGCTGTTTTGTGTAATTGTTTTTCGTAGTTTTTATGATTTTCTTCTCTTAGTTTTAAAGTAAGAAAAAATTGTAAAGGAGAAAAATAAGGATGTTTTTCTTCCATTTCAAACAAAGTTTCTAAACGTGCATCACTCAAATTTGTTTTGCCTGTAAGTTGATGAAAAATTCTTTGTTGTGCAATAGTCATAAAATGAAATGTAAACTGAAACAAATATACAAGAGTAATTTTTTATACAAGAATTGCTTTAAAATATATTAGTAATAATAATGGTTACCAATTAGAAAAAATTCTGTTGAAAATATCATCTGTTAAGCTTCTTAAAATTTCATCTTGCATGGTTGCCTGTGCTTGGTCTAAAGAAAGATTTGCGTTAAAATCAAAACTTCTTGAAACTGTAAAATCAGTATTTGTGTCTTCAATTGTATTTCTTAGATTTATTTGTACACTTATCGTTAATCTGTTGGTTGCTTCTTGTTGATTACTTACACCGCTTGTAGAAACAGAATAATCTGAAATGTAACCAGAAATTTGTAAGTGTGCATCATCGTTATTTGTTCTTGTAAGCCTTGTTTGGTTAGTAATTTTTTGTTGAATTTTATCGGTAAGCAATGGGCTTAATTGAGGGTTTACAATTCTTGCTCTATTTTCTATAAAACCAATTTTTATGGTTTTAATATTTTCAGGAATGCTTACATCTTTAAAAGAATAAATTTTGCATGAAAGCATACTAATGCTTACTATAAGTAGTAAAACATAATTTTTGAAATTATTTTTTTTAGAATTGTTCATACAGTTTTTTCAGAAGTTTTCAGTAATGTTATAAATCGTCTATATCGTATTCTTTTAATTTTCTGTACAAGGTTCTTTCGCTAATACCTAAATCTGCACTTGCATCTTTACGTCTGCTTTTATGTTTTTTTAATGCTTTAATAATAAGTTCTTTTTCCTTATCCATTATGTTTAACGATTCTTCTACTACTTCTGGTTGTTGAATATCGTTGTTTAAAATAACTGGTTGCTTATTACTTGTATTTATTTGTTGTGAATAAGTAGCATTAGAAGAAACAATTGTTGGTTGTTGATGAATTGTTTGAGTTTCGTTTGAGGTATTGGAAAAATCATTCAGTAAACTTTCTTTGGTGTAATTAGAGGCAGCATTTGCTAAAGTAGGGTTTTGCAAAATTTCTAAAAACATTTTCTTTAATTCTGTAACATCTTTTTTCATATCAAAAAAAAGTTTGTACAAAATTTCTCTTTCATTTGCAAATTCTCCATTGCTTACAAAACCAGAAGTAGAAGCCAAAACAGGCATTCTATTTAAAGTATTTTCTGGTAAAAATTGTTGCAGCATTTGAGCATTCAACATTTTTGATTTACTTAAAACAGAAATTTGTTCTGCCAGGTTTTTCAGCTCTCTTACATTACCAGGAAAGGAATAGTTGATCAATAAATTTCTTGCATCATCATCTAATTGTACTGGAACTGTTTTATAACGTTCAGCAAAATCAACAGCAAATTTTCTGAACAAAAGAAAAATATCTTCTTTTCTATCTCTTAAAGCTGGAACACGAATAGGTACAGTGTTTAAACGATAATATAAATCTTCTCTAAATTTTCCTTTGCCTGTATATTCTAATAATTCTTTATTGGTAGCAGCAATAACTCTTACATCTGTTTTTTGTACTTTAGAAGAGCCTACACGAATATATTCTCCTGTTTCTAACACACGCAATAATCTTGCTTGTGTGCCTAAGGGCATTTCACCAATTTCATCTAAAAATATAGTGCCACCATTTACTGTTTCAAAATATCCTTTTCTGCTATCTACTGCACCAGTAAAACTCCCTTTTTCATGTCCAAATAATTCGCTATCTATTGTTCCTTCTGGAATTGCACCACAATTTACGGCTATAAAATTATTGTGTTTTCTTGCAGATAAAGTATGAATAATTTGAGAAAAAACTTCTTTACCTACACCACTTTCTCCTACTATCAAAACAGTTAAATCAGTTGCTGCAACTTGCACTGCAGTATTAAGAGCATGATTTAATGCAGGCGAATTTCCTATAATACCAAATCTATTTTTTATGCTTTGTAGCTCCACGTTTTGTGAATTATTGTTTAATGAAAAATTATTTTATACTACTTCTCCTAATAAGGTTGCTTGTGTACAACTGTTTACTTTTACTTGCACATAATCGCCTTTTTTTAGGTTATAATTTTCTTTAGGAAAAACGATTACTTTGTTTTGAGAATTTCTTCCCATCCAATCTGTATCGCTTTTTTTGCTATTGCCTTCAATTAAAATTTTAAATGTTTTACCTACATCTTTTGCATTGCTTTTTGCCGATAATTTATTTTGCATTTCTACCACTTCGGCAAGTCTTCTTTTTTTCACTTCTTCTGGTATATCATCAACAAATCTTTTGCTTGCTAAAGTGCCAGGTCTATCGCTATAAAAGAACATATAAGAGAAATCGTATTGGCTGTATTCCATAATACTTAAAGTATCTTGATGGTCTTCTTCAGTTTCTGTACAAAAGCCAGAAATCACATCTGCACTTATTGCACAATCAGGAATAATTTCTTTTATTCTATCTACTTTAGCCATGTACCATTCTCTTGTATAAGTTCTATTCATTAATTGTAAAATACGAGTGCTACCACTTTGAACAGGTAGGTGAATATAGTTGCAAATATTTTCGTATTGAGCAATAGTATATAAAACATCATCAGTAATATCTTTAGGATGCGATGTACTAAAACGTACTCTTAGTTCAGGACTTATTAAAGCAACTTGTTCTAATAGCATAGCAAATGTTACTGGTTCGTTTGTTTGCTCATTTATCCAATAATAACTATCTACATTTTGACCTAAAAGAGTTACTTCTTTAAAGCCTTGTTCATATAATTCTTTGCACTCCTTTAAAATAGAATTTATATCTCTGCTTCTTTCTCTTCCTCTTGTAAAAGGAACTACACAAAAGCTACACATGTTGTTGCAACCTCTCATAATTGAAACAAAAGCTGTAACACCATTACTGTTTAAACGTACAGGCGAAATATCTGCATAGGTTTCTTCTCTGCTTAATAATACATTAATAGCTTTTTGCCCTGTTTCTGCTTCTGCTACAATAGTTGGTAAACTTCTATAAGCATCAGGACCAACTACTAAATCAACTAATTTTTCTTCTTCTAAAAATTTAGATTTTAATCTTTCTGCCATACAGCCCAAAACACCAATTAACATTCCAGGTTTAGATTCTTTTACTTTTCTAAATTCTGTTAATCTTTTACGAACTGTTTGTTCTGCTTTTTCTCTTACCGAACAAGTGTTTAGTAAAACCAAATCTGCATCTTGAAAATTTTGAGTTGCACCATAACCTTCTCCTTGAAGTATGGCTGCAACAATTTCACTATCACTAAAATTCATGGAACAACCATAACTCTCTATATAAAAATATTTTTTGTATTGATTGGCATCTAATGCAAAAGGAGCATAAGCTTCTCCTTGTCTTAACTCATCGTGCTTTTTATTCAGTAATTCAAAAGTCTCCATTAAAAATGTTTAAATTATTTTGCAGGCAAAGGTAATAAAAAAAATGGCTTTTGTCAATTTGGCAGAGTATTAACAGATTATATTTAACAGCGTTTTATTTTTGCATTGTTCTGTTATTAACCCATTATTTATGAAACAATTATTTCTTATAGTTTTTTTATTTTCAATTTTTAAAGTTGTATATACACAGGAAATTGTAGTTAAAAGAATTTCTGGCGATATTTTTAAAAACGTAAAAAAAGATGCTGATACAAGTAAATGGACTTGGAAAAGAAATGGAATTGTTGGAGCAAATTTGGCTCAAGGCTCTTTAAGTAATTGGGCTGCCGGTGGCGATAATTTTTCAATGTCTATAAACACTTATTTAAGCTACTATATTTATCACAGAGTTAAAAGATATACATGGGATAATAGTTTGGATTTTAATTTTGGTTTTGTACAAGCAACTACTTTAGGAAGTAGAAAAAATGATGATAGAATTGATATACTTTCTAAGTTTGGCTATAAAGTAGATACTTTAAACAGATGGTATGCCTCTGTACTATTTAATTTTAGAAGCCAGTTTTTTGATGGATATAATTTTTCTGGAAGTACCGCTTCTTTTTCTTCTTCATTTTTATCGCCTGCCTATATTATTTTATCTGCAGGAATGGATTATAAACCCAATAATAAATTTTCACTTTTTATTTCTCCCTTAACCTCAAGATGGTTAATTGTTGCTAATAAATATTTATCAGACAAAGGTGCTTATGGTGTAACACCTGGTAAACATTCTTTAAGCGAATTTGGTGCTTTTGCAACTATGAGTTATAACAATGTAATAGCTAAAAATATTACTTATAGGGGAAGAATGGATTTATTTTCTCAATATTCTCACAACCCTCAAAATGTAGATATTTACTTTACCAATATGTTTTCCTTTAAAATAAACAAACTCATTTCTGCCACTTATAATTTAGATTTTATTTATGATGATGATATAAAAATATTTGGATCCAATAAGGATGCCCCAAGTTTGCAAATGAAAAGCTTAATTGGTATTGGTTTTTTAATGAAATTAGAACCGAAGAAAATATAAATTACTTTAAAAAGAAAAGAGAAAAAATCACTAAGCTATTTCTT
The DNA here is from genome assembly GCA_026931905.1 of Chitinophagales bacterium. Taxonomy (GTDB): domain Bacteria; phylum Bacteroidota; class Bacteroidia; order Chitinophagales; family Chitinophagaceae; genus UBA1930. The sequence continues at coordinate 52,960 of JAIXLB010000104.1, read as the reverse complement.
CAACAGTAGCATTAATACCTCTATCTGTAATGCTGTTGCACATAGGTTTTAAGGTTTCGTAATCTCCATTTTTTACAGCATATTTTCCTTTAAAATGAATTAAAAAAGCACATTGTTCTGCTTGTTCTTCTGTATGGTTACACACTTCAATTAAAGTGTCAATTACCCACTCAAAAGTGTTTACTTCATCATTCCAAACAATTAAATTAAAGGGTGCAATAGTGGTGTCTAATACGTCTGTATTTAATTGTTCTTTGTGTTGTTCAGATGTATTTGAAACTTTGTGCATACAGCAAAATTAATAAATTTGCAACATCTTGCAACACTAATTATGTAACAAGCATCATAGGCAAAATGCCTTAGAGTTTAGAAAATAAAATTTCCTTTAACTTTATAATATGTCAGAATATTCTTTAAGCAAAGCGATGAAAAAATTTATCAGCGAAAGTAATTTACGCAATGGTATAAGAGCTGTGCAAATAGAAAGTATTTGGGAAGAAATTATGGGTAAAACAATAGCCAAATACACCGATAAAATTGAAATCATTAATCAAACACTTTTTATAACAACACCAGTAGGTTCTTTAAAAAATGAATTGATGTATCAAAAGCCTCAAATAATTGAAAGAGTAAATGAAAAATTTGGAGAAAAAGTAATTACCAACGTAGTGATACGTTAGTAATTACTTTGAAAATAATTATTGCTGTTTTTGTATTTGTTTTTTCTGCGGTTTTACTATTTCAGTTGTTG
>JAIXLB010000104.1:0-52109 GCA_026931905.1 Chitinophagales bacterium | reverse complement strand
TGTTGGAGGTGTTACTTGTTTAGGTGCATCTTTTACATCTGCAATTTCAACTTCAAAAATTAAATTGGAATAAGGAGGAATAACAGGTGCAGAACCTTGTGCTCCATAAGCTTGTGTTGCAGGAATTAATAATTTTCCTTTACCGCCTTTTGCAAAATATTTTAAGCCTTCTTCAAAGCCAGGTATGGTTGATTTGGAATCTACTACAAAATTAAAAACTTCGCCTTTAACGCCATTTTTAATATTGCTGTCAAATTCTTTTTCATTGTTCATTAATCTACCAGTATAATAAATTGCTGCTTCTTTTCCTGCTATAATTTTTGCAGTGGTATCTCCTACTGTTTCTATAACTACACCAACGCCATTGGGTGTATAAATGGGTTGGTATTTTTTCTTAGCTGCATAATCTTTTACCCCTTTATCTTCTCTTTGTTTTTCGGCTGTAAGTTCTTGCTGAAAATCTTTTTCTTGTTCAGCTTCATCGGTAAATATTTTTAAAAATTCTACTTTACAAGTTATAAAATCGCCTTTCTTAAAAATAGGGTTATACATTAAAACTCCTTTCTTAACCATGCTATCAATGCTTAAAGTACAATCCAATCTATCACCTACATAACAATCAGTCATTACTTCTGCAAAGCTATAAGCACTATTGCGTGTAGTATCTATTTGAAAATAAATAGGAATATGCCCATAAGTACTGCTTATAACACTATCTTTAAGTTTATACTCAAAATTCATTTTCAAATATTGCCCATTGGCTAACTTTTGTTTTCTTGGACCTTTAGTTATTTTATAAGGCATTCCCGATGGTGTTTTTTGGTAACTGTTACAGGCAGTAAAAAGCATTGTTGCAGCTACTGTAATTGCCAAAAGTTTTTTCATGTTTTGTTTATTTTATTGTAATTGTTGTTCGTATTGTTTTAAAACGTTTTTAAATTTTAGTACAGTACTATCTACTGTTTCATCACTTCTTCCTCCAGAAGCATTAAAATGCCCACCACCTTCAAAATGTAATCTTGCAAAAGTATTTACATCAAAATTTCCTTTGCTTCTAAAACTCCATTTTCTTTCTTCATCCCTATCTATCACAATTGCTGCAAACCTAATGCCTTCAATGGTTAATAAATAATTTACCAATCCTTCTGTATCGCCAGTTTTTATTTTATACTTCTGTAAATCTTGTTTATAAACATACATGATAGCCGTATTGTATTCATATAAAACTTCCATTCTGTTCGATAAAACAAAACCTATAAAACGTAACCGATTTTCTGAAAAATTATCATAAATATGTTCATGAATGGGTGTGTGCTGTAACCCAATTTCTTTAAAATGAGCAATCATTTTATGTACCGATGCAGTAGTTGATGGAAAACGAAATGAACCAGTATCTGTCATGGCTCCTGTGTATAAACAAGTAGTAATAGCTACATTTATTTTATCAGCATTTCCACTATCTACAATAAAATCATACACCATTTCGCAAGTGCTGCTTTTGGCAGTATTACTTATGCCAAAATTAAAAGTATCTGTTTGTGGTTCTTGATGATGGTCTATTAAAATTTTTGTACAAGTAGCTTTTTCTAAATAAGGGGCTACATGTTTTGTTCTATGCAAAACATTAAAATCTAAACAGAAAATAATGTTGGCATTTTCAATTAATTGTATAGCTTTTTCTTTATTATTTTCAAAGTCTAATACTTTATTTGCAGCAGGCATCCAATCTAAAAAATTAGCCCAGTTGGTAGGCGAAATAACTTGTACCTGATGACCTAATTGTATTAAAAAATGATACAAGCCTAATGAACTGCCCATAGCATCTCCATCAGGTTTTTGATGTGTAACAATAACAACCTGAGTTGGGTTATTTAACTGTGAAAAAAAGTCTTGAATTTGCTGCATAATAAAATGTTGGCAAATGTAGTGGAATAAAATATTCTACAAAGTTTGAAATAGAAAATACGATTGTAATTTTTTGTTCTTTACCAATATTCCAACTTTTACTTATCGCAAACCTGTACAATTAAAAATTTTAAATAGTTGGTGTTTTCCATTCCCCATACTATGGGATGGTCTGCTGCTTGTGCATTAAATACTACTTGCTTCAGGTTTTTACCTGCATCTTTAGCTGCCAATTCTATGGTGTGTAAAAACATTTCAGGCTGAACCAAATTGGTGCAACTGCTTGTAACCAAAAAGCCACCATTTTTTATCAATTTCATTCCCCTTAAATTAATTTCTTTATAACCAGTAATAGCTTTTTGTATGGTTGCTCTGCTTTTGGTAAATGCAGGTGGGTCAAGCATTACAACATCATATTGTTTGCCTTCTTTAGCCCAAACTTTTAATACATCAAAAGCATTCAATGCTTCAAAGTGAACTATATTTTCTAAGCCATTTAATTGAGCATTTTGATTTGCTTTAGATACGGCGTTTTCGCTAATATCAATTCCTAAAACAGATTTTGCACCATAGTGTGCTGCATGAATTTCAAAAGTTCCTGTATAAGTAAAAGCACCCAACACATCTGCACCTTTTACAATATGCTGTATGGCACGTCTGTTATCTTGTTGATCTAAAAAATAACCTGTTTTTTGTCCGTTTTCAATATCTACATGAAATTGTAATCCATTTTCATTGATAATAATATTGGTATCAAACGGGGTAGATAAAAAACCTTTTTGTTGTGGCAAACCTTCTAATTCACGTACAGGCACATCATTTCGTTCATAAATGCCTTTGGGGTTAAATATTTTTTGCAAAGCATTTACAATAGCAGGTTTCCAAACCTCCATGCCATAAGCCAATGTTTGAATAACAAAATAATCATTGAATTTATCAATAATCAATGCAGGCATTTCATCTGCTTCGCCAAAAATTAAACGACAGTTTTCCGTATAGCCTATTTGTTGGCGATATTTCCAAGCTGATAAAATTCTATTGTAAAAAAAATCTTCGTTTATGGTTTCTTTTTTTCTTGTGAGTAAACGAACCAATATTTGAGATTTAGGATTAATATACCCACAACCACAAAATTTTTTATCGGCATAATACACTTCTACAATATCACCAGCATTTACTTCCCCATCAATTTTTTCTACTTCATTTCCAAATATCCATGGATGACCATTAGCAATACGATGTGCAATTTTTTTTCTAAGAAATACTTTTGTCATAAGGGGGGCAAAGATAGAGTGCTATTTACATTATAGAAAAATGTGTATGTAAGAACATCACTTGTTGAGTTGGTTTAAATCTAAAAATATTTTTAAAATAAATTGTACATTGCATTCTGTGAAATACATAGAATGAACAAATGCACTCAAATAATATTAATGTTGGTGTTGTTCGCTGTACAACAATCAATGGCACAAGCACCTGCCATTCAATGGCAAAAATGTTTGGGCGGAACAAATTTAGATAGGGGGCATCGTATTAAGCCAACTAGTGATGGAGGATATATAATTGGTGGGCAAACATATTCAAACGATGGTGATGTATTAGATAATCAAGTAGGCAATGGTTACTGGGTAATAAAAATAAATAATATAGGCACTATTGAATGGCAAAAAGTTTTGGGTGGCTCAGGTGATGATGTAGCCGCAGATTTTCAAATAACTGCCGATGGAGGATACATATTTGTAGGTCGTACTAATTCAAGTGATAGTAATATTACAGGGCATCATGGAGATTATGATTATTGGGTTGTTAAATTAGATAGTGTGGGAAATATTGAATGGGATAGAGCTTTAGGTGGAACGAGTTATGATTTTGGATATAGTATTGTGCAAGCTACTGATGGAGGGTATGTTATTGCTGGTGTTATAAATTCGTCAAATGGAGATATAACACATTATTATGGACAAGCTGATGCTTGGGTAGTAAAGTTAGATAGTACTGGTGTATTGCAATGGCAAAAAACTTATGGCAGCCCAGACGGTGATTTTGTCTACAATATACAACGAACTAATGATGGAGGATATATTATTGTAGGAGCTACATATTCAAATAATTTTTATTTTTCTAATCATCACGGACAAAGTGATTATTGGGTAATAAAGATAGATAGTGTTGGTAATAATGAATGGCAAAAGTGTTATGGTGGTAGTAATACAGATGGTGCTCATTTTGTTCAGCAAACCAATGATGGCGGATATATTGTTGTTGGTGTAACTGAGTCTATCAATGGTGATGTATCTGGACATCATGGAAATTCAGGATATGATTGTTGGGTAGTAAAGTTGAACAATATTGGTACAATACAATGGCAAAAATGTTTGGGTGGTACAGGAAGCGAACTTGGAAATAGTGTTCAACTAACTGCTGATGGAGGATATATTATTGCAGGAAGTACATCGTCCATTAATAATGGAGATGTATATGGGAATAATGGGGGGAGTGATGCTTGGATAGTAAAATTAGACAGTACAGGTATAATTGAATGGCAAAAATGTTTGGGTGGTACAAATAATGATTATGCAATAGATGCTCAACCAACTAACGATGGTGGTTATATAATTGTAGGATATGCAATTTCCAATGATGGAGATGTTTTTGGTAACCATGGAAATGGCGATTGTTGGGTAGTAAAATTAGCTGCTGTTACCGTTCCTTTAAACATACTTTCTTTTAGTGCCACACAACAAAACAACAACACTCTTTTGCAATGGCAAACTGCTAATGAAATAAATACTTCACATTTTAATATTCAAAGAAGTAAAAATGGCACAGAGTTTACTACTGTTGGTAAAACAAATGCAGCAGGCAGTGGTGATAATAAATACAGCTATACAGATAATAACATTGCAGAACTAAATGCAAAAACTGTTTATTACAGGCTGCAAAATATAGATAAAGATGGCAGCTATACATATAGTAAAATAGTGCAAATAATTTACAACATCCAACATCTAACTTTCAACATTTATCCAAATCCTGCAAAAGACAGAGTTTATATAAACGGCAATAATATTAATGAGATAAGAGTTACAGATAATTCGGGTAAAATGGTTTTGTATAAAACATTTAATGGTGCAAATAATGTTCAGCTAAATATTGCTACGCTTGCAAAAGGTTTGTATATAGTGCAGGTAAAAGACAGTAAAGGGAATGTGGGAGTTGAAAAGTTGGTGGTAGAGTAATTGTCATACTGAACAGCATGCCTGTCCCTATTTTTCAGGGAAGTATCTGTTTGGCAGTAGTACAAAAGCCCAACAGATTTCTCCTATCGTCGAAATGACAAAAAGCCTGAAAGGTTTTTAAATTTCCCCAATCACTCCACAGAAAAACCAAAACTCCTATCTTGCACCAGTGAATTTTCTTCAATTAGGATATTTTGCTACTGATTATGGTATGAGTGCCTATAAGCAACTCAGCTTTATTAAATGTTACCTAAAACCTATGGTAGATAAGCATTGCAAGGCACTTAACTACACTTTATCTGATAAGGAAAACAAAAAAGTAAAATTTTATTACCCTCTTTTTAACCATATTGTAAACTGTGAAAATTATTTGTGCATTAAAGGCAGAAGGTTAAACACAGATGAAACCAAAAGAATGGCAATTATATCTGCTATGGCTACACTACATGATGATTTGATTGATGAAGAAAATTGGGATAAAGAAACTTATTTTAAAGTATTAGACAGAACATTACCTTTAGAATTGCAAACACAAAAAGTGCAATTAATTTTTGCTTTGGAAGATGAGTTGCACAATATTTGGCAACCTACAGAAAAATACAAAGCTGCTTTAAAAGTAGCTACAGAATGGCAAGTTGTTTCTTCTAAACAATTACAAGAAAACATTTCTCTAAAAGATATTTTATACATATCAGAAAATAAATGTGGCAATAGCTCTTTGCTTTGGGCAAGTGTTATGAATGAAGAATGGCTGCCTGAAGACAATGCTTTTATTTATCAAAGTGGTTATGTAGGGCAAATTGTAAATGATTTGTTTGATGCTTTTAAAGACAGAGAAGATGGTGTATATACTTTAGTAAGAAAAACAGAAAGTATAGCTCAGGCAAAAGAAATATTTTTAAGAGAGTGTGCTAAACTGCATCAACTCATTTTAGCCTGCAACACTTCTAAGGACAATAAATTAATAACTATTAGAAGAATGGCTTGTGTACATGCTTTTGCATTGGTAGCATTGGAGCATTTACAAAACACAGAAAACAAATATGGCAAACCCATGAATTGGGATAAGCCTATTAGAAAAGAATTAGTAACAGATTTAGCATTTTGGAGCAATAAATTTAAGCTACTAAAATACGCATGCTCATTAGCTGAATTAAGATAAGCAACACATCAAACAATTTACATTCAACACAAATAAATTTTCTTTTCGTAAAGTATTCTATTCGAAAACTAGAAAAGCGTTCAAACACTTATGGGAAATGTTTTAAAATTCCAAACAAATTTTTTAATAATTCACGCCTTTATGTGAGAAACTTTTTAAAGTCAAACCTGCTTTGCATTAAGCGTTTTATCCACGATATTTTCCACAGTGTGTGAATTAATAACATCTTGCATTTTAGTTCTTCAAAGATATTTTCGTTAGCCACTTTACAAAAAGATTTGTTTGGTTGGGCACATTTAAAAACCAAAAATAATTACTTAATTAACCACCCATAAATTCTATTATCAATGGCTAACAATAAAAAAACACAACGCTTGCAGTTCAGTCGCAAATTTACCAAAGAAGGCATTAGCCCTTATGATCAATTTGAGTATGACTATCGTACCAGTGTTATAAAAAACCCTACAGGTGAAGTAGTTTTTGAAATGAATAATGTAGAAGTTCCAAAACAATGGAGCCAAATTGCTACAGATATTCTTGCTCAAAAATATTTTCGTAAGGCGGGTGTGCCACAGCCTGATGGGTCTTTAGGAAGAGAAACAAGTGTAAAACAAGTTGCACATCGTATGGCTAATTGTTGGAGAGTTTGGGGTGAACGTTATGGCTATTTTGAAACAGAAAAAGATGCTCAAATTTTTTACGAAGAGTTAGCATACAGTATTTTAAACCAAAGTTGTGTACCCAATAGTCCACAATGGTTTAATACAGGTTTACACGAAAGTTATGGCATTACAGGAAAGCCACAAGGGCATTATTATGTAGATGCAAATGATGGAGTATTAAAAAAATCTGCCAATGCTTATGAACGCCCTCAGCCTCATGCTTGTTTTATATTAAGCGTAAACGATGATTTGGTAAATGATGGTGGCATCATGGATTTATGGATTAGAGAAGCCAGAATTTTTAAGTATGGTTCTGGTGTTGGTACAAACTTTTCTCAAATACGTGGTAGTGGAGAAAAATTAAGTGGTGGTGGTACTTCAAGTGGTTTAATGAGTTTTTTAAAAATTGGTGATAGATCTGCAGGAGCAATAAAAAGTGGTGGTACAACAAGAAGAGCAGCCAAAATGGTTTGCTTAGATTTAGATCATCCAGAAGTGTTAGAGTTTATAAATTGGAAAGTAGAAGAAGAAAAAAAAGTAGCTGCCTTAGTTGCTGCTGGTTATGATAATAGTTATGAAGGCGAAGCCTATGCAACGGTTGCAGGTCAAAACTCCAATAACTCACTTCGTATCCCTAATGAATTTTTTAAAGTTTTGGAAGAAGATGGCGATTGGGAATTAAAAGCAAGAACCGATGGTAGAGTAATGAAAAAAGTTCCAGCCCGTGAAGTTTGGAATAAAATAGCTTATGCAGCTTGGCGTTGTGCAGATCCAGGCACTCAATACGATACTACTATTAATGAATGGCATACTTGTCCAAAAGGAGGAAGAATAAATGCTTCGAACCCTTGTAGTGAGTATATGTTTTTAGATAATACAGCTTGTAATCTTGCCTCTATAAATCTGCGTAAATTTTTCAATGAAGAAACAAATACCATTGATGTAGAAGGCATTGAATACATTAGTCGTTTATGGACTGTTGTTTTGGAAATTTCTGTATTAATGGCACAGTTTCCTTCAAAAGAAGTAGCACAACTTTCTTACGATTACAGAACATTAGGTTTAGGATTTGCCAACTTAGGCACTATATTAATGTTGAGTGGTATTGCCTATGACAGTGAAAAAGCAAGAGCTATTGCAGGTGCTGTAACAGCAATAATGACTGGTACAACTTATAAAACATCGGCAGAAATGGCTTCTTTTCTTGGACCATTTGCAAAATACAAAGAGAATGCAAGCGATATGCTTCGTGTAATGCACAACCATAGAGCTGCTGCTTATGATGCAGAAGAAGCTTACGAAGAATTAAGCATTAAACCAATAGGTTTAAAAGCAAAATATTGCCCTGAATATTTATTAACAGCAGCAACAAAAGCATGGGACGATGCAGTACAATTAGGCGAAAAATATGGTTATAGAAATGCACAAACAACTGTTATTGCACCTACAGGAACTATTGGTTTAGTTATGGATTGTGATACAACTGGCGTTGAACCAGATTTTGCATTAGTGAAATTTAAAAAACTAAGTGGTGGAGGTTATTTTAAAATTATCAATGGTGCTGTACCACCTGCTTTGAAAAATTTAGGCTACGCACAAAATGAAATTGATGCAATAATAAAATATGCAGTAGGTGCTGCAAGTTTTGAAGGAGCTCCTTTCATTAATCCTCAAACATTAAGTGAAAAAGGTTTTACAGCAGAAGAAATAAATAAATTAAATTCTGCTGCAAAATCTGCCTTCGAAATTGGTTTCCTATTTAATAAATTTACTTTGGGAGAACCATGTTTACAACGTTTAGGTTTTAATGAAACAGCATACAACGATTGGAATTTTAGTTTATTAGAAGCTTTAGGTTTTAGTGATGATGAAATAGATGCAGCCAATAATTATGTATGTGGCACAATGACTGTAGAAGGTGCACCTTATTTAAATGAAGAACATTTACCCGTTTTCGATTGTGCCAATAAATGTGGTAAAAAAGGAGAACGTTATATTCATGCTCATGGACATATAAGAATGATGGCAGCCTGCCAACCATTTTTAAGTGGAGCAATTTCTAAAACAATTAATTTACCCAATGAAGCCACTGTAGAAGAAATAGCAGATTGCTACAAAATGAGTTGGGAATTGGGTTTAAAAGCAAACGCTTTATATAGAGATGGAAGTAAGTTATCGCAACCATTAAGTACAAAATCCGATAAAAAGAAAAAAGCAGACAACAAAGATGAAAGTGAAGTTGTAGCAGAAGAACAACAAACAGCTACATCATCTAGCATTGTTGATTTATCTACACTATCTGTTGAAGATTTATTAGAAGAAGTAACCAAAAGAATGGCAGCCTCAAAAGATACAAAGCTAAAAAGACAACTTTCAAGAATTGTAGAAAGAAAATCTTTACCAGCCAAAAGAAGAGGCTTTACACAAAAAGCAAAAATTAATGGACAAGTTATTTTCTTAAGAACAGGCGAATATGATGATGCAACATTAGGAGAAATTTTTATTGATTTATCTAAAGAAGGTTCTACTGTTCGTAGCTTAATGAACTGCTTTGCTATAGCCATTTCAGTAGGTTTACAATTCGGTGTTCCTTTAGAAGAATTTGTAGAAAAATTTGTATTTACTCGTTTTGAGCCAGCAGGCATGGTAGATCATCCAAACATTAAAACAACTACTTCTTTGGTAGATTTTGTATTTAGAGCTTTGGCTTATGAATATTTAGGCAGAACAGATTTGGTACATGTTTTGGATATGCCTGAAGTAGGTAATACAGGCAATGATGATGAAAGTAATTTTGTTCAACAAAATCAATTAAGTAATGTTCATGTTGTTGCTCCATCTGCTAATGTAACATCTTCTGCTGCTCCTCAAAAATTACAAAGAGTTGCTGTAAAAGTAGAAACAGAAACAGGCTTAGATGCCGTAAATGCAGCAGCAAAAAATATGCAAAGCGATGCACCAGCCTGCAATGTATGTATGCACATTACAGTAAGAAGTGGTACTTGTTATAAGTGTTTAAATTGTGGTAACAGTATGGGTTGTAGTTAGTAAGTATTATTTTAAAAAAATATATTTTTTAGCAGAGAATAAAATTTGTTCTCTGCTTTTTTGTTTTATACACAAAGTCATTGTTATCAATAGTTCTATCAATTTACTTATGTATGTTTTTAATACAAATAATTCATTTTTCTTGTTTAACAAACCATGTAGTAAATAATTATGTAATAGGTAAAAATTAACTGTACTATTTAGAAAAAAAAATACATCTTTGACGTTTATCTTCTTTACAAATTAAATTATGATTAGACGAATTTTAAGCTTAGTAAGTATCATATTTATTGCAGTAGCTAATGGTCAAACTCCAGTACCTATGGCTTCTCAAACAAATTTTACTTACACTGAAACCTTTAGTGATGTAAATAATTGGGTATTTAATACATCGCCAGAAGATGGAATATTTACAGCAGGTATTGGTGCTGCTGCATGGAAAGGTGTTGCAATAAATACAAATGGTTCTATACCCAGTGCTACAAGAATAACACAAGCATCAACATTTTTTCAAATACCGCCAACAGGAAATGGAGGTTATAGCAGTGGATTGTATAGAGCAAACCAAAAAATTGAATTATTATCTACTGGTACAACCAATAATACAAGTGCCATTGCTTTTGATTTTTATATGAATTTTACCGGAACAAATGCTGGTTTATTAAGTTTTGATTGGGCTTCCATTAATAATTCAACAGGCAACAGAAGTAGTTCATTAAAAGTGTATGCAACTGTAGATGGAACAAATTATACAGAAATTACAGCAGCACAAGTTTTGAATTTCACTAATGGTGTTCCTTCTGCAGGAAGTATTATAAATGTGCAATTACCAACCATGTTTAATAATGCAGCTAATGCTTGTTTGCGTTTTTATTATTATAATGGAACTGGTGGAAGTACAGGAAGCCGACCAAGATTGAGTTTAGATAATATTAAAGTTACTGCTGTACCAACTACACCATGTGTTACACCTACAGCACAACCTACCAATTTTACTTTAGGTTCTGTAACACATAATGCAATTAATTTTTCTTTTACTCCTGCATCACCTGTTCCTAATGATTATTTAATAATTATGAGTGAAGACAACTCCTTGAAATCTTTACCTGCCAATGGAACAACTTACAATATTGGTTACGATTTATCAGATGCTACAGTTATTGGATTAACCAATAATACCAACTTTACAGCTACAGGTTTAGATTTATCTACTACCTATTATTTCTTTATTTTTTCAGTAAATAATTCTTGCTCTGGTGGTCCATTGTACTTAGCAACATCTCCATTAACGGGTAATGCTACTACAACTTCAGGAGCTTTACCTTGTGCTGCACCAACAGTACAACCAACCAATTTAATTTTTACAAATGTTACAACAAATAGTATTAGTGGTAGTTTTACACCAGCAGCAAATACTGATGAATACTTAATTATACGAAGCCTCTCTCCTACTTTTACAGGTACATTAAACAATGGTACAACCTATAATGGAGGCAATATTTTAGGCAATGGCTCAGTTGTTACAAGAACAGCAGGCAATACTTTTACAGCCAATAATTTAAACGCAGGAACTACTTATTACTTTTTTGTTTTTGGAATAAATAATCAAAACTGTACAGGTGGTGCTGCATATAATTCAAGTAATCCACTTTCTAATAATACAGCAACAACTACAATTCCACCTTGTGTTACACCCACTGCACAACCAACCAATTTGCAACTTACCGCTTCTAATAATTATATTAACGGATACTTTACTGCTTCAAATTCTGCTGATGGATATATTGTTGTAAGAACATCAGCAGCTACTTTAAATGCTACGCCTCAAAATAATACAGATTACAATACAGGTGATAATTTAGGGAATGGAAAAGTTATTCAAAACAATGCTGCAACTGCATTTATTGATATTAACCTTACTCCTTCTACTACGTACTATTACCATGTTTTTGCAAAAAATAGTAATTGCTCTGGTGGTGTTGTTTATTTAAACACAAGCCCATTAACAGCCAATGCAACAACAACAGGCATTGCAGTTACCAACTGGTATTATGGCAATTTACATGCACACTCAACCTACTCAGATGGTAATCAAGATAATTCTTTTTTAACGCCTGCCGATGATTATGCTTATGCAAAAAATTCTTTGTGTATGGATTTCTTAGGTATATCAGAACATAACCATTCTGGTGCAGGAATGCATATTACTAAATGGCCCTTAGGTTTAAGTCAGGCTGCTGCTGCAACCACTTCAAACTTTTTAGCATTGTATGGTATGGAATGGGGAGTAATTAGTAATGGAGGGCATGTTTTAATTTATGGAACAGATCAATTAATTGGTTGGGAAACTAATAACTATAATGTTTACGTTGCAAAAAGCGATTACATAAGTACACCAGAAACCAATGGTACTTCAGGTTTATTTAGAACTTTAAATAATTTAGGAGGCAATGCTTTTGCTTCCTTAGCACATCCCTCTTTTTCTGATTATAACAATTTAGCAAATATACCTTACAATGCAACTGCTGATAGTGCAATAATAGGAACTGCTGCAGCAAGTGGTATAGCTTTTAGTACCAATAACACTTATTCTAACCCTCCTACATCTTTTGGTTACATAGATTACTTTATGCGATTGTTAAGCAAAGGTTATCATATAGGACCCAGTATGGATCATGATAATCATTATACCAATTTTGGTAGAAGTAATTACAATAGATTAGTTGTTATGGCACCTTCCATTACAAGCAACAACTTTTATTCTGCTATGCGTAATAGAAATTTTTATGCTACTGAAGATTGTGATACTAAAGTTACTTTTAATATTAATAATGCTTTAATGGGAAGTATCATTTCTTCAACCAATGCACCTGCCATTTCTGTAAATGCTTATGACCCTACTAATCCTTCTTTTATACCTACAATTAAATTAATGTATGGCATTGCAGGAAGTGGTGTAAATGCAACACAAATTGCAACAATAAACAGCTACACTTTATCATTTACGGATTTTACATTATCAACCAATGTTAATGCCTATTATTATGCAGATATTACAATTGCTGGTAACAGAACCATCACCTCTCCTATTTGGTACACCAAGCAAAATATTGTTCCAATTACTTTACTATCATTTAATGCTGTTTTGAATAATGAATTTAACTCTGTGAATGTAAATTGGACAACTACCAACGAAATCAACAACAAATACTTTGTAGTAGAAAAATCCAATGATGGCGTGCATTTCAGCAGTTTAGATACGGTGCAAGCACAAAACTCTCAAGGACAAAACACTTATCAAATAACAGACAAAGAACCCTATACCAACATTACTTATTACAAACTAAAGCAAGTAGATATTGATGGTAAATTTTCTTACTCAAAAACAATAACAATTCGCACCAATACTGTTGTTACATCATTTAAAATTTATCCTAATCCTGTACATGATATTGCAGTTGCTAATATTCAATCATCTACCAAAACAAAAAGTACTATTACTGTTACAGATGTTGCAGGAAAAGTGGTATTACAGCAACCAATACTTTTAGAAAGAGGTAACCAAAATGTACCAATACATATTAATCATTTAACACCAGGTCAGTATTACGCAACTATATTTTTAGATGGGCAAAATATTAGCAGAAAAATTATAAAAATGTAATGGTTTAAAAAATGTAAACAGCCAACATATTCTTAACTTTCTTCAAGAATATGTTGGCTGTTTTTTTGTGAAATTTGGGTATAGATGTACTATATAATTCTAAATGCAAAAAAGTTTTCTCTTAGTAAAATAAAAGAACAAATTATTTTTTAATAGTAGAAATAACGGCTTTTATTTTTCCATTATTGGTTTTGGGTATATCATCTACTTCTTCTATTATAATTTCAATATTGCCTAATTGACTTTGTACTCTTTGATGAATAATATTTTTTTCTTCATTACTTACTGCAATATCTGGAACAATTTTTAAAGTAATAGCCTCTAAACTGTTTTGAATTACCTGAGCCATTTTTACAGTTTTCAACCCTACAAAAATGCCATGAAAACGCACCATTTCTCTTCCATCTTTTCCATACACCACATCTTCTATTCTACCAACAATTTCATCTATTACAGGCATTTCTCTTCCACAGGTACAAGTTCTTTTACTTAATGCAACTTGATCACCAATTTTATAACGAATTAAAGGCTGGTCGAAATTTAAAAAACCAGTACAATATACTGTTCCTGTTTCTCCTTTTTGTACAGGCTTCATTTCATCATCTAAAATTTCTATTACGCCTGCATCTGGACTTATGTGCAAACTTCCATGTTCACATTCAGAAATTAAACCACAATATTCCATACCACTCCAGCTATCAAATACTTTACAATTATAGGCTTTACTCATTACTGCTCTCATTTCTTCAGTAAGTTTTTCGCTTGATGTAAGTACAGCTTTCAAGGGTGGTGGTTGTAAATTATTTTCATTAAACATTCTTGCCAAAATATAGTTGCTCATGGCATAACCTGTCATGTAATCTATGTTATATTTTTTAAAAGCAGCAAAATAATTTTCAATATTTGTAGGGCTAATGTGGTAGGCAGAAAAATACACTTGCTTTTCAAAATAGTTGTACCTGAAAAAAGGAGGTTTATTATCTGCACTTGTTACAACTCTTCTTCCTCCAATCATACCTCTGCTCATATTTTTATTTACACCTGCCCAATTTTTAATTCTTGCTTCATTTAATGCAAACCAACGCTGGTGCATGTTATCTGAATAGCAAATTTGTACTGGCGTTCCTGTACTACCACTTGATGAAAAAAAGGCACCTCCTTTTTCTCTTATAGATGCCATCATAGTTGTTGTACCAAATACTCTTACATCTTCTTTTTCAGTAACAGGAATTTTATCTAAAGTATATATATCAATATGATTTAAAATAGTTTCAGTTATACCCTGTTCTTTAAACTTTTTTTGATAATAAGGCACATGGTGAAAGGCATGTAACAATATTTTTTTCAGTTGTTCATTTTGATAATCTTCCCATTGAAAAGCAGTAAAAAATTCTCTGTCTTTTGCTGCACGATATTGCTCTTTAAAAATGCCTCCATACCTTTTCTTTTTCCAACCATAGCCATAAGCAGATACTAAAATATTTTGCATCCAAACAGGACTGATATTGTAAATTTTATTTTGAATAGACAAGGCTATAATTTTTTATTATTTATCAAAAATACATATTGAAAAATAAAAATAGAATACGTTGTAGAAAAGAAATTTTTAAAATAATAGCAACTAATTATTCAGTAGTATATTTTATAAAATCATCTTCTTTTTTATCTATTTTATCTGGTGCTATAGAAGTAGTAGAACTATCTTTTTCTTTGTTTTTTCTT
This sequence comes from Chitinophagales bacterium, assembly GCA_026931905.1. Classification (GTDB taxonomy): domain Bacteria; phylum Bacteroidota; class Bacteroidia; order Chitinophagales; family Chitinophagaceae; genus UBA1930. The sequence goes on along the minus strand of JAIXLB010000104.1, from coordinate 36,707 downwards.
TTCCCAAATAAGGTTTCAAACTCTTGTCTGTAACTAATACTTACACCCTGTCTGTTTCTTTTTCCAAATGTTGCTCCACTAATATCCAAACTATTTTTATTAAAAATAATAGCTCTCAATTTTCTGTCTTTGGTTAAAATAAATTCTACGTTTAAATCTGGCAGCCACTTCATATCTCCATTGGCAGCAGCACCACCAATATTAAAATCTATATCACTACCAAAAGTTACTATTACATTATTATTGAAAAAACTTTTGCCAATTTTAAAGTTAAAAATTTGCCTGTCAATTCTACTGGTTGTTGTGTTTACACCTTGATTTAAAATACTACCACTGCTATAAATAGAAGTTCCTAAATCTACCTTTAAACTTTTATCGTTGAATAATTTGGATAAAAAACCTGAAATCATTTTTGAAGCGGCAGACATAATTCTTTGCGATAAACTATTTACATAACCAGAAATATTTGATGTGTAACCAGCACCACCTGCCAACAACCCTTTTCCATAAGGTGCAAATGAACCAAACACAATTAAGGAAGTTGCTTGTTGCAACATTTCATTTTCATCTTTTTCCATTCTTGATAAAAACTGTGCAAAATCAGGGTCTGTTTTTACAGGGCTATTTTGTGGAAAATCTATTTTAAATTTAATGGTTGGCTGCATCAATTTATCTCTCAACTGTGCTATTACATATACATTTTCTCTTAGGTTACTTACATTGCTACTCATAATACCAGAAGCATTTCCTGTAAGGTCCGAAAGTCTTACATTATCAGTAGTAAAAGAAGCATCTACATGAATTTTTGCATCCATGGCATCGCCACTCCACTCAATATAATTACCTACATCAGGCAATAAAATAAATGGTTTTTTTATGAGCGATTGAAAATTAAAATCGTAAGTACCGTTGTCAATATTATATCTTCCTCTGATGTCTAATTTTTCGTTAGTTCCTGCTTTTATTTTCAATCTTCCATTGCCAACAGTTTTAATTACATCACCTGCTATATCATCTAATATTACATCAATAGCTACATTTTCATTAGTGGTTAAATCTAAATCTACCGATAAATTAAAAGCTGATTCTTTTTTCTTTTCTTCAATTTCTTTACCAAATTGTTTAAACACAATATAATCTGCATCTACACTTTCTTTATCAATGCTATTGGGAATAAAAATATGTGAGGTATCATTAGCTACTCCAGTGATAACCATTTTAGCATTGCTTTCAGGTCCCTTTAAACTCAATGTTGCTTTACCTATTGCTTTGCCATAAAATTGTTTATTATCTTTTGCTTTTGTGTTTAATAATAATAGCTTATTAGTGTTTAAATCAAAATCAAATGCCATTTTTTTGAACTGCTGCTCGTATAATTTTCCTTTTACATTTCCAATATTGTTGTAAGCATCTTTAATAACAAAAGGAGAAAAGCGAATGCCATCGTTTTCAAAATTTATTTCGGCAGAATCTATGTTGTAATACACTTGTGTATAATCAACTAATAATCCTGCATTCATTACTTTTACTTTGCCTAATAAATCTACTTCATTATCTCCTGTTACTTTTAAAATTCCTGTAGCAAAGCCATCTACATCAGAAAAAATTCCTTTTAAATATTTTTGCAAGGGTTTTATTCTAGTTCTGTTGAAAGTAATATCAGTATTTAATTTATTTCCTGCAACGGTTTCTTTTGTTTCGTAAGAGCCTTTCATGCTAAAATGATAATCTGCATTGGGAGATAACCAATCCCAAGTTACTCTTCCTGTTTTACTTTCATAGGCTGCAATAACATTTGCAAGTCCTATAGAATCTTCATCAAGTTTAAATTGCTGTACTTTTAAATCAGCATGAGCATTAAGGTTATTAAAAACATTAGTTGCTTTTATTTTTCCTGTTGCTAATCCTTCTAATTTAGGGTCTTTTAAAATATATACAAGAAAGTCGCCTATAATAACATTTTTTAAATCTACTGTTAAGTTGGTTGCATTGTTATCATCTTCTACATCAGTGTTTAAAATAATTTCTTGGTAGCCTTGTGTAAGTTTAAAATCTTTTGTGCTTAAATAATTTTTTCTAATTACCAAAGAGCCATTTTTTTCAATCTCCCATTTTTTATCATTTATTACAAATGAAGATGGATTAAAATCAACTCTTATTCCATCTTCTAAAGTTGTTACATCTGCTGCTAAATAAGCATCATTCAAAGTGCTGTTAGCCCTTGTTTGTATGTTTACTTTTGAATGATCTTTGGAAGAATTGATATTAAAAGCAGTCATTGGTAAATGTGTGCTATCATTAATTAAAATGCTTACCACTTCGCCAGCAACTGATAACGAATCCATTGTTCCATTTCCTGTAATATCAATTCCTGTAAACAAATAATTTTTATACCCAAACGATGGTACTAAAACTGTTGTTTGGAGTTTATTAATTTTTGTATTTATTAAACCAGAAATATCAATATCATTCAAGCCAGATAAATTAGTGTCAATTAATTTTAAATACGGTTCTGCAAAACCTGTTGAAATTTTAAAAGTAAAATCTTGATTTTGAGGAATAGAAGATGGCTGTGAAATATAAGCAGGATAATACTTATGTAAGAATGATTGAAAACTTGCAGGCAATCCTAAAATGCTAAAATCGCCTATTACATGTGTTGCAAAATCTGGTCCTGAAAGTCGTAAATGCTTTTTATTGTTTATATAATTTGATACAAGCACCAACGAATCAAACTTAATAGACTCATTGTTATTTTTCACAAAAGCATTTAACAGTTTTGCCTCTCCTTCAAAATTGTCAATATTTGTTCCTCTAAAGTTTACGTCTAAAGTGCCTATTACTTGCAAATCATTTTTTGTAAGATTTAATTGTTTGTAATTAGATTTTAAAATGTCTGCAAACAAATTAAAACGAGGAATAGAATCTGATAAATCAATTTGCATCATACCCATAAAATCCAAGTTAGGATCTGCAATTTTTACCTGACCTGAAAAAGATTTTTTTTCGAATGTTCCTAAAGTAGTGATATTGGTGTAAGCATAATCATTTAATTCAAACTTATGAATAGTGCCATCGAAAGAAGTTTTCATTTTTTCCAAAGAATAACTGCTACCCGATATTTTTCCTTCAAAAGCTATATCGCCCAACAATGTTGAGTTGATGAATTTTCCTAGATTAAATTTTTGTGTGCTTATGTTTCCAGTATAGGTGGGTTCTTGTTTTTTAGGAAATGTTAAAGCAATGTCTGTATATACTGCTCCTAAATTGCTGCTTATATTTCCCTTCACTTTAAAGTTATTGTATAAGCCATTAAAACTTCCTCTATAAATAATATTTCCTAAAGCATTGATATCTGGATTTGTTATTGATTTTAATGATGGAATAAATTTATTTAACTCAGTTGCAGATGTGTAAACAGCACCATTGTTAAGGCTTATAAAAGTTTTATCAATATCTGGTAATCCTTTCATAGCAAGATGTCCAGTTAAAATTGAGTTATCAGTTTTTGCTAAAAGATGTTCAATATGAAAATCTGTTACAGTGCCATGATATTTGCCTGAAAGCTGTACATTTTTATTAAAGCTTAAAAGCTCTGGAGCAAACAAAGCAATATCATTTGTATGAACAGTAGAGTTTCTAAAATTTGCAACCATTATTACATTAGAAATATAGTTTGCAAAATCGTAATCAAAATGCTTAAACTTCATTGCATAATAATTTCCTATTGTGCTTCTATTGGTTTCTAAAGCAAGATTTGCAAACTCCATTATTTGCGGATTTACTTTATAATCTGCTATCATTTTTTTTACTTCTAAGCCACTACGTTCTTTACAAGTTAATTCCATTTTGGTAGTTAAAGTATCCTTGTTTAAAAGTACATTTTTAAATGTTGCATTTATTTTATTAAAGGCAAGATGCAAGCCATCAAATTGAGGCAAAGGTTTTTCTTGATCGGCATTATCAATAAACAATCCATTTTTAATTTTTAGTTCTGCAATTTTTAATGCAATTCCAGATGGGTTTAATTGAGATACACTTGTTGTATCTCTTGGTTTTCTCATCCATTTAGGACGAATGGCATCATAATTTTCAATAATTATTTTAGGGTTTTCAATAGTAACTGCATTAATATTAAAAATACTTTTGTTTAAATCTACTTTATCTGCATCTACAATTAGGCTACCTATTTTTACATCAATTTTCTCGCCTACCCATCTATCATTATTAATGAAATGCAGATTTTTAAAATCAATTTTTTTAAGATTCAAATCCAAGCCTCCACCACTCGATTTTTTTTTGGGCGAAGCAAAATGATCTACAATAAATTGATAATTCCAAACAGAATCTTTACGTTGTAATTTTATTACAGCATCTTCCAATCCTACATACTTCAATAAGGCTTTATCTTTAAAAATAAACCAATCAGTAATTCTTACTTTTAGTTGCCCAGCATATAATAAAGTGTCTTTAGTTTTATCTGCTACAAAAACGCCTTCAATATCTGCTCTATTAAACAAAGAAAAATTTACATGCTTAATACTCACCTCTGTTCCTAATTCAGTAGAAAGTTTTTTGGTAACAATACCTACCAACCAATTTTGTACAGGTGTTGTTTGCAACAACAACCATATACATACTATTATTGAAATAATGATGAGTAAAGTTCTTCTTAATATTTTAAAAAAACGCTTCAGGTATTAGGTATTTTGAAACGTGAAAATAAAACTTTCATTTGCGTTTTACAAATAAGATATCAAACCAAGCAGTTATACAACTTTCCTTTAACTTTTTTAAAAATACATTTCATGTAAAAAAAATGTTTGCACTATTTATAAACTTATAAAAGTGTGCTTCAAAAAATTTTGATAATACAACAACAATACTATATTTGCCTCTCTTTAATTTTAAATTTAATTACAGTGGCTTACGAAAACAACGAAAAAAAGAATGACAGCGTTTATAGCAAACGCATTAAAGCTGGAAAAAGAAGAACTTACTTTTTTGATGTAAGAGCAACTCGTGGAAACGATTATTTTTTAACTATCACAGAAAGTAGAAAACGCTTTGATGATAATGGTTACGACAGACACAAAATTTTTCTTTACAAAGAAGATTTCAACAAATTTATTAAAGCATTAAATGAAGCAGTAGATTATGTAAAAACAGATTTAATGCCCGATTTTGATTTTGATGCTTTCAACCACGAATATCCTGAAACTGAAAATATGGATACTGTATCTGAAGTTGCAGTTGCAGTAGAAAATACAAATACTAAAATTGAAGATGTTGTTGCAACAAGCAATAACAATCTTTCTTCTGAAGAAGTAGATAAATGGTAAAATAATTTTTCTAAAAAAATAATTTAAAAAAACCTTGTTGTGCAAATTCAACAAGGTTTTTTTATAAACCCATTTATCATACAATCAAAACATTTTTTACTTTACATCTTTATTATCTTCGTTTATGATGCAACCAATACAAAAATATACTGATGGAGCAGTTTTACTTTTTAATAAACCATTAAAATGGACCAGCTTTGATGTGGTAAAAAAAGTACGCACCTTAACCAAAGTTTCTAAAGTAGGACATGCAGGAACTTTAGACCCCTTAGCTTCTGGCTTATTAATTATTTGTACAGGAAAATTCACAAAGAAAATAAATGAATACATGGGGCAACCTAAAGAATATATTGGCACTTTTACTTTAGGAGCTACTACTGCTACTTATGATTTAGAAAAAGAACCAGAAAATTTTAAAGATATTTCTTGCATTTCTGAGAATGAAATTTACGCAGCAACAAAACAATTTACAGGCAATATTTTACAAATGCCACCTCAACATTCTGCCATTAAAAAAGATGGTAAAAGATTGTACGAATCTGCAAGAAAAGGAATTGAAGTAAAAGTAGATCCACGACCTGTAACTATTCATGAATTTGAAATTACAAAAATTGAATTGCCTGTTGTACACTTTAAAGTAAAGTGCAGCACTGGAACTTATATTAGAAGCCTTGCAAACGATTTTGGTGTAGCTTTAAATTGTGGTGCATATTTAAGCAGTTTGTGTAGAACAGCTATTGGAGATTTTACCTTAAATAATGCTTATTCTATTGAAAATTTTGAAAAAGAAATTGCTTTGTTAAGAAAAGAAGAAGCCTCTATTTTATAAATGAAATTTATAAATACCATAACTACTTTTTTGAAAAACAAAAATCATGTTTTGTTTATTGCAATTATTGTGGTGCATGTAAGCATTGCATTTTATTTTATAAGCCAACAATACATTACTTACGACGAGCCCAGTTATATAGAATACAGCAAAAGATGGTTGCATGGAAAACCTGATAGAATTGAACCTCTTGATGACAGTAAAACACCTGTAATAAGTATCGTTTGGCTGCCAAGAATTGTGCAACAAGTTTTACATACTGATTTTAAACAAAATGATTTTGGCACAAAAGACCAACAACAAGGACGTTACATGATGATTTTTTTTTCCTTATTGGTGCTAATTTATTTATACCAATTTTTAAAACTGCTTCATGTAAAAAACTGGTTAATTGCTTTTTTATTTTTTATTATAGACCCATTGATTATTGCTTATTCTGTATTAATTAATTCAGATTATTTGAGTGGTTTAATAGCCTTAGCAACTGTTTTTCATTTGTACAAATATTTATATCAAAAAAGCAATAAAAATTTTTGGTTTAGTTGTATATGGCTTGCCACAGGCTTGGTTACTAAACATAGTTTTTTATTTTTCATTCCGCTATATTGGGTAATGATAATTGTAAAAAACAAAAAGATTGATTGGAAAAAATTTATACAATTTATACTACTTGTTTTGCTGATTATAAATGTTTGGTTTTATTTTCATCATTCTTTTAAAACGCTGGGTAGCTACGAGTTTCAAAGCAATGTGTTTAAAAATATTCAACAAAATTTTTCTTGGATACATTGGTTGCCTTTGCCTTTTCCTGAAAATTATATTCAAAGCCTTGATATGCTTCAATATAATTCAAATATTGGAGGAGGAATAAATAGTACTTACCCTGGTGTGTATTTATTAGGGCAAAGCAAATTGCATGGCGGTTTTTGGAATTTTTATATTGTTAATGCTTGGTATAAATTTCCATTAAGCATTTTAATTCTTGTATGTACAGGAATGTTTTTACTACTGTTTCGTTTTAAAATTATTATTAAAAAATATGGGCTGTTGCTGTTGCCTATTGTTTATTATTTTATAATTTTAAGTTGCTTCAATAACTTTCAAACTGGTGTAAGACATTTGCTTATTATTATACCATTGCTGTACGTTTTAATTGCTGTATTAATAAATAAACTTTGGCAAAGCAAATTAAAATTTGCAGTAATTGGCTTATGGATTTTTATGATTATTTCTGTTGCAAAATTTTATCCAGATTTAATTCCTTACACCAATGAATTTATTGAAAACAAACAATTAGTGTATGAAAAAATAATGGACACAGGTATTGATTATGGTCAAAGTAGAAAAATTGCAAAAGATTTTTTAATAAATAACCCTAATTATACAACTCCTTCTGCAACACCACATCAAGGAAATTATATAGTAAGTATGCGTGAAATTGTTTTGTATAAAATGTATAACGATACTACCCTCAACTGGCTTGTAAAAAACTACAAACCAGTTGGTTTAGTAAATCATGTGTATTTAAAATATAAAGTAGAATAAAAAATATGCTGCTGTTAAAAAGGTAAATCATCTACCACATCATCAGGAGCAGTTGAAGGTATAAAATCTGGTGGTGCATCTTGAGAGGCAACATCATCGCCCAATTTAATTGTTTCCATACGCCACGCATCTAAATTGGTAATGTAATTATCTGTACCATTTTTATTCCATTTCGTTCCTTTTAAATTAAACATCACTTTTACATCATCACCAATATTAAACCTATCTACCATTGAAGTTCTATCTTGTACGCATTGAAATTTAATATAGTTTGTAATAACTCTACCTCCAATATCTTCAGATTTTTCAATTACAAATTCTCTTGTTTTAAAAGTTTCAGTTCTTTGAACTGTATCAAACTTTGCAACTAATTTTCCTGTAACCTCGTAACTCATATTCAATTATTTTTATTTAAGTACGGCGAAAGTAGTTTTAATTTTTTTTTAAAAAAATTAAAAAAATGTTGTTTAATAGTTTGCTAAAAATTACCTTTCACTTTCATAATTTTCAAAATGCCAAAACTAACTGTAATTTTTACCTGTATATTTTTTTCACTCTATTCTTGTACACCCCAAAAACAAAGTATTACAGTTTCTTACAAAGATTATAAAATAAATAAAGAGAATAAGAAAGACAGTTCATTAACAGCAATGCTACAACCTTATGCAAACAATATTCATAAAGCAATGAGTAAGGTTATAGGTTTTTCTACAAAAGGTTTAACTGTAAAGCAACCAGAAAGTGATATAGGAAATTTTATGGCAGATTGTATGAAAATAATGGCAGAAAAAAAATTTGAAAGAAAAATAGATGCTGCATTTGTAAACTTTGGTGGCATTCGTTCTTATTTGCCCAAAGGCGATATAACCATTGGTGCTATTTACGAAATAATGCCTTTCGATAATTTAATAGTATTGCAAGAGGTAAAAGGAAATGTACTAAAAGAATTTTTAAATAAAACTGCTGAATTAAATGGTTGGCCTGTAAGCAATGGAATAAAACTAAAAATAAATAACAAACAAGCTTTTGATATTTTTATTAATGAAAAACCTTTAGATGAAAATGCAACTTACACAATAGCCAATAGTGATTATATAGCAAGAGGAGGTGATGGTTGTGCTATGCTTACAACCATTCCTGTAATAAACAAAGGCTATTTATTTAGAGATGCTTTAATAGATTTTATACAAGAATTAACCAAGCAGGGCAAACCAATAGATTGGCATACAGAAGGAAGAGTTACTTATTAAATCAACGAAAAAAATTGTGCTATGCACAGAAGAAAATTTTTAAAAGAAACAGCATACACAGGTGGTGCATTAATAGCTTCATCATTATTACCATTCAATAATTTGTATGCAGCATTAACAGAAGATGAAAAAAAATTAACCATTCTGCACACCAATGATGTACACAGCAGATTAGAACCTTTTCCTATGGATGGCAGTAAAAATGCAGGTTTAGGAGGTGTAGCTGCAAGAGCTGCTTTAATAAATGATATTCGTACAAAGAATGAAAATGTTTTGTTAGTAGATGCTGGAGATATTTTTCAAGGAACACCTTATTTTAATTTATATAAAGGAGAACCAGAAATAAAAGCCATGAGTTTAATGAAGTACGATGCTGCCACATTAGGCAATCATGATTTTGATGCAGGGCTTGAAAATTTAGCAACACAATTACAATATGCAAACTTTCCTATTGTTGTTTGCAATTACGATTTTACCAACACACCAATGGAAGGAAAAACAATTCCTTATACCATTATTCATAAAGGAAAAATTAAAATAGGCATTATAGGTGTAGGCATTGAAGGAAAAGGATTAATACCAGATAATTTATTTGGTAAAACTGTTTATAAAAATCCTATTGAAAATGCAAACATGTATGCTAACAAATTAAAAAAAGAAGGTTGCGATATAATTGTTTGCTTATCGCATTTAGGAGATAAATATTCTGATGATAAAGTTAGTGACGAAATTTTAGCAAAAGAAAATTATGATATTGATTTTATTGTAAGCGGACACACACATAAATTTTTTGATGAACCCTTACAATATACCAATAAAAATGGCAAAATAACATTAGTTAACCAAGTGGGTTGGGCTGGTATTCAATTAGGTAGATTGGATTATATTTTTTCACGAACGAGAAAGAAAAATTTGGTTAATTCAGAAACTGTTGTAATAGGGAGAAATATTAGTGAATAAAAATTTTTTTTTTGATTTTTATTACACATATTGCACTCCCTCAAAAAAAGTTTTCAACTATTCACATTTGAAAATTTTTAGCTAACTTGGGGCAAAATTTAAACAACTAACTTACAATATAATATTAAAACTTATCATGGCTAAAACTGCTGAAAACGTTTGGAGTAATTGCTTAAAAATTATTAAAGACATTGTAGAATGGCAACACTTTAAAACATGGTTCGAACCTATTAATCCTGTTGAGCTAAAAGACAATGTACTAATGATACAAGTACCCAGCCAATTTTTTTATGAATACTTAGAAGAACATTATGTAAACCTTCTTGCAAAAACTTTAAAAAGAGAATTAGGAAAAGAAGCAAGATTGGAATATAGAATTATGGTTGATAGCGGTAATGGAAGAAATGGAAGCATGGATGTACCTACAAGTGGCATGAAAACATACAGCAACAATGAAATGAATTTTCCTTTAGTAATTGATAATCCTGTAAAAAATCCTTTTGTAATTCCTGGGTTGAAAAAAATGCAAATTGACCCACAATTAAATTCTAAATACACTTTTGATACTTTTATAGAAGGCGATTGTAACAGAGTTGCAAGACGAGCAGGAAAAACTGTTGCAGAAAAACCTGGAGCAAATTCTTTTAACCCCTTGGTTATTTATGGTGGTACTGGTTTAGGCAAAACACACTTGGTACAAGCCATAGGCAATGAAGTAAAAAGATTAAATCCTAATCGTGTGGTGCTTTATGTAAGCAGCGAAAAATTTATCAACCAATTTCAAGATCATAGCAGAAATAATGCCATCAACGACTTTATACATTTTTATCAGTTAATAGATGTATTAATAATTGATGATGTACACTTTTTTGCAAGAGCAGAAAAAAGCCAAGATGCTTTTTTTGCCATCTTTAATCATTTGCATCAAAGTGGTAAACAATTAGTACTTACAAGCGATAAAGCTCCAAAAGATTTGGCAGATATGCAAGAAAGATTATTGAGCAGATTTCGTTGGGGTTTAAGTGCAGATATTCAAATTCCAGATTATGAAACAAGAATAGAAATTCTTGAACGAAAAATGAAGAATGATGGGTTGGATATGCCCAAAGAAGTAATAAAATATGTTGCTTATAATATAAACACCAACGTTCGTGAATTAGAAGGAGCTTTAATTTCTTTATTAGCTCAATCATCTTTAAACAAAAAAGAAATTGACCTTGAACTTGCTAAAAAAGTTTTAAGAAATTTTGTAAAAACAAGTAGTAAGGAAATTACTATAGATGCTATTCAAAAAATGGTATGCGAGTACTTCGATGTATCTTATGAAAAGCTATTACATAAAACCAGAAAGAGAGAAATTGTACAAGCCAGACAAATAACTATGTACTTAGCAAAAGCATTTACAAAAAACTCTTTAAAAACTATTGGAGAACATTTTGGAGGAAGAGATCATACCACTGTAATACATAGTTGTCAAACAGTAAAAGATTTAATGGATACTGATACCATTTTTAGAGAAAATGTAATGGAACTTACACAAAAAGTACAGTTGGCTGCCATGTAATAATTGTACTTTTTGAGAACGAAATTTTATAACTAATTCTCTTTTTTGGCATTAGGCTTTTTGGCACGAAACATTTCTAACATTCTATCTGTTACTACAAAGCCACCAACCACATTGAGTGTGCCTACAATTACAGCTAAAAAGCCTAATATTAGTGCTAAATAGTTATCTGTTTCTGCTTTGCCCATAACAATAATTGCCCCAATAATTACCACACCATGAATTGCATTGGCACCACTCATTAAAGGTGTATGCAATACACTTGGTACTTTACCAATAATTTCTATCCCTAAAAAAATCATCAATACTACTATGTAAATAATTTGTTCGTGTTCTTGGAAAAAACTTAAAATAGTGTTTAGCATTATTATTATTATTTTAAAATGAAAATTTTTTATTAAATATTTTATTCTTTAACTCTTTCATGTACTATAGCACCCTGGTTGGTAATGCAAGTTCCTTTTACCAATTCATCATCAAAATTCAAATTCAAAACTCCTTCGTTGGTAACAATTAGCTGTAAAAAATTTAAAATATTTTTACCGTACATTTTACTTGCATCAAAGGGCATACCACTTTGCAAATTACTGTTACCTACAATAAGTACTCCATTGTTGGTAGTAATATTTTCATTGTTTTTTGTGAAAGGAGTATTACCTCCTGTAGCAGCAGCAAGGTCTATAATTACACTACCCGTTTTCATTGATTGAATCATAGCCTCTGTAATTAGTATAGGAGCTTTTTTGCCAGGTATTTGTGCAGTTGTTATAATTACATCGCTTTTGGCTACGCTTTCAGCAATTTTTTGTTGTTGTTTTTGTTTGTATTCTTCTGTTTGTTCTACTGCATAACCACCAGCTTTACTTGTATCAGCAGCACCTTCTACTTCAATAAATTTTGCACCTAAACTTTGTACTTCTTCTTTTACAGCAGGTCTTGTGTCAAAAACTTCTACCACAGCACCCAAACGTTTTGCAGTTGCAATAGCTTGCAAGCCTGCTACACCAGCACCTAATATCAAAACCTTTGCAGGCACAATGCTTCCTGCAGCAGTCATAAACATAGGAAAATAGCGAGGTAATAAAGTAGCAGCTAATAATACTGCTCTGTAACCTGCAATATTTGCTTGACTACTTAAAACATCCATGCTTTGTGCTCTTGTAGTTCGAGGAATCATATCTATACTAAAACAACAGATATTTTTAGTAGCCCAATTTTGCATCAAATCTTTATGAAATAAGGGTTGGTACACACCTAATAGTATTGAATGAGATGATAAATTATTACAATCATCATTACTTAAAGGGTGAATAGCCAAAACAATATCGCTTTTTAAAACTTCTTGTCTGTTTACAATTGTTGCACCTGCATCCATATAAGCTTCATTAAAAGCACTTGCATTTTTTCCTGCATCACTTTCTATTACTATTTGTACGTTTTTTTTTAGCAACGATTTTACTTGCTCCGGCAATAATGAAACTCTGTTTTCGCCATAAGGTTCTTTTAAAATTCCTACAATCATTGTATAAATTTATAGGTCGTAAAATTATTGATTTTATTGAAACATAGCGATATTAATTGAATGTTTTTTTGCGTTTTTGCGTGTATTTGTATTTTGTAATTAGCATAATTGTTTATAACTGCATTCTTGCCATCAACAATAGTAATAAAATGTATAATGGTTGGCTTATGATTGTGAGGTAAGGGAGGGAAAGAAACTTGATTGCAGATTTAATACCTTATAGTAAAATGTTGTTTTATTTTAAAATCTTTATTCAGGAAAATGATTCCTATTGCAAATAAATCAATGCTTGCAGTAACTGCATTGTGGCTTTTTATTTCTTCCCAAGCCTGCTCCATTTCTTTGCTCCAGTGAATATCATCTAATACCACAATACTATGTTCATGCAGTTTGGGCAAAATAGTTTCAAAGTATGCTACAGTAGGTTGATAACGATGGTTACCATCTAAAAAGGCAAAATCTATTTGTGTTAATGGTTGAATGGTGCTATGTAAAGTTTCATCAAAATTTCCTTGTATTAATTGAATATTTTGAATAGTTAATTTTTTAAAATTTTCATTAGCCACCTTAGCAATATTTGATGAGCCTTCCATTGTAATTACAGTAGCATTTTCATTTGCAGTTGCTAAATAAGCAGTTGTAATACCTAATGAAGTTCCTAATTCTATAATTGTTTTAGGTTGATAATAATTTATCATTCTAAATAGCAACTGAGCATATTTTTTAGGCTTTAATGATGTAGTTGCTATGTCTTTTATTTTTCTTTGTTTGGTAAATGCTTTTTTAGAGCCTGCCCCAAAATCTTCTATTTGTAAAACTGTTTCATTTGTAATAAGCTGGGTTCTTAATTTTTCGATACTTTCATAAGCATAAAAAAATCTTTTATCATTTAAAACCTTCGTTATAAAATTATATATAAATGGTGAATGTGTGCCATGCCCCTTGCTATTGCTTGCTTTCAAGCAATACTGAATATATTTTACAACTGCAATAAATGGCGAATACATAAACTATTTTTCTTGTTGATGAGGCAGTTTTTTAATGAGCCAAAGTAAGGCATAAACTGCAATGAATAATGAAACAAAACTTAGAATTTTGTATAAAACCATATAAGGCATATAAAACAAAACTCCTGAAGTGGTTTGTGTTTTGATAAAATTAAAATACAAATCTTGCACAATATCCCATTGCAATAACACTAACATTATTAAGGCAAGTATTTTGCTATCTGCTATTTTTTTTATTAAAAAGAAATAAGGTAAAATAATGAGTAATATAAACTTTAAATGAAACCAAGAAATTTCAACAGGTTGCTCTTTTACATCATTGGGTATTTGAATTTTCAACGATAAAACAAACTGTATCAATTTATAAAACTGATAAGATAAGTACCAACTATAAAAAATCAACATTGTATTGGCAGTGGCTATAAGGCTATTGACATATTTTTTGTTTGCTTTTCTTATAAAGAAACCTGCAATTATTAAAATTAAAATAGTACAAGAATAAGCTGTATCAATAAACTCAAACAACATGTATTGCAGTAATTATTTTATTGTAATTGATATTTCGTTATGATTCATTAAAAAATCTATTAAATCATCATTCAAAGAAAAGTTGTTTAAGTTATAACTCATGGTGGTACTTACATTATCATTGGCAACGTCAATATAAAAATTAAATGAAAGCTTTGTAGCACCAGGGTTTTGCTTCACATTTGTTTCTAAAAACACAAGCATATCCTGTGTTAAAGAAGAAGAGTGCATACTTATACAAAAGTGCTTGGTATGTGTTTTCTTTAAGGTCTCTAACAATAAAATTTGATTAACACCAAATTTTATTGGAGCATCTTGCCAACGTTGTTTAAAACTTCCTATAACACAAATTATTTTCCCTACTTCTAAATAATTTTTCATTTTTATATAATCTTCGCCCCACACATCTAATTCAGTTTTACCACTAAAATCTTCTAAAGTAAAAATGCCATAATTTTTGCCTGTTTTTGTTAATCTGTGAGCAACGTTAGTAATCAATCCTGCTATCCAAATATTTTTATCTACCCTTACATTTACTTGTTCATTATCGTTTTTAATTTCTTCAAATTCTATCAATGGTAAAATATTATAATTGTTTAGTTCAAACCGAAAATGCTCTAAAGGATGCCCACTTAAAAATATACCTACAACCTCTCTTTCATAATTTAATTTATCAATTAAAGTCCAAGGTTCACAATCTGGAATTTTTGGAGTAGCTAAACTCATTACTTGCGATAAATCTCCAAACAAAGTGTTGCTTGTAGATGCACTCTCATTCAATTTAGCTTGAGCATAGTTTATAATTTTTTCTATGCCAGATGTATTATTCTCTGCAACATGAAAATATTGAGCTCTGTGTAAAGCAGTAAAACAATCAAAAGCACCACTGTATGCAAGGCTTTCCAGCGTTTTTTTATTTACTGTACGTTGATTTATTCTTGTAATAAAATCAAAAATATCTTTATAATTTCCATGCTTTAATCTTTCTTCAATAATGTTTGAAATAGCTGCCTCTCCTACTCCTTTTAAACCTCCTAAACCAAAACGAATTTCTCCTTTTTTATTGGGTGAAAAGCCTTTTAAACTTTCGTTGATATCAGGACCCAATACTGTTATATTCATTTTTTTACATTCTGCCATAAAGAATGTTATTTTATCAATACTACCTTGATGGTTTAAAACAGCACTCATAAATTCGCTTGGATAATGTGCTTTTAAATAAGCTGTTTGATAAGCTACTACTGCATAACATGTAGAGTGCGATTTATTAAAAGCGTATTCTGCAAAGGCTTCCCAATCGGTCCAAATTTTTTCTAACCTTTCTGTTGGATGCCCTTTTTGACTTGCCCCTTCAAGATATTTGCTTTTCATTTTATGCAGTACATCTTTTTGTTTTTTACCCATTGCTTTACGCAACACATCTGCATCGCCTCTTGTAAATCCTGCTAATTTTTGACTCAACAACATTACTTGCTCCTGATACACAGTAATGCCATAAGTTTCTGCTAAATATTCTTCCATTTCAGGCAGGTCGTAAGTAATGGTTTCTTTGCCTTGTTTGCGTGCAATAAATTTAGGAATGTAGGCAATAGGTCCAGGTCTATACAAGGCATTTAATGCAATTAAATCTTCTAATTTATCTGGTTTTAATTCACGCATATATTTTTGCATTCCTATACTTTCAAATTGAAAAATGCCATTGGTATCACCTGCTTGAAATAGTTCAAAAGTTTTGGTATCGTTTAAGGATATGTTATCTAAATCTATATCAATGTTATGATTTTGTTTTATTAATTCTAAAGCAGTTTTTAAGATGGATAATGTTTTTAAACCTAAAAAATCCATTTTAATTACACCAGCTTCTTCAATAACACTTCCTTCAATTTGTGTTACCCATAAATCAGAGTCTTTTGCAGTAGAAACTGGTATTAGTTCTGTTAGATCTTTTGGGGCAATTATAATTCCTGCTGCATGTGTACCAACATTGCGAACATTACCTTCTAATCTTTCTGCTTCTTTTAAAACCTGTGTTCTTAAATCTTTTTCTGTAGCGTTATATATTTCTCGCAACTGTGTTATTTTTTTTACATTATCAGCATCTAAACTAAATAGCTCTTCTGTGTCTTTTTTCTTTACCCAATAACCATCTGCTGTAAGCCTTGCATGTAAGCAATGTTTTAATTCTGTACCCACTTTTTCAGGAACTAATTTTGTTAATGCAATGCTATCAGCTAAGGGTAAATCCATTACTCTTGCTACATCTTTAATACTGCTTTTGGCAGCCATTGTACCAAAAGTTACTATTTGTGCTACCTGTTGTTTACTGTATTTTTTTACTACATAATCTATAACTTTTTGTCTTCCTTCATCATCAAAATCAGTATCAATATCTGGCATTGATTTTCTATCAGGATTTAAAAATCTTTCGAAAAGTAAATTGTATTTTATAGGATCGATGTTGGTAATTCCAATACAATAAGCAACTACACTACCAGCAGCTGAGCCTCTTCCTGGTCCAATAAAAACGCCCATATCTCTACCAGCTTTTATAAAATCGCTTACTATTAAAAAATAACCTGCAAAACCCATTGTTTTAATGGTAAATAATTCAAAGTCTATTCGTTCTTGAGTTGTAGATTCTATTTCATGGTAACGTTTTTTAGCCCCTTCGTAAGTGAGATGTTTTAAATACTCCCATTGATTTAAGTTATCATCTGTATGAATTTTAAAAGCATCTGGAATTGGAAATGCAGGCAATAAAATATCTTGTTTAAGATTTAGGGATTCTATTTTATCTACTACAGCATTTGTATTTTCAATACTTTCAGGAATATCTTGAAATAAATTTTTCATTTCCTGAGATGTTTTGAAATAAAACTGATCATTAGGAAATTTGAACCTTTTATTTTTTACATGCAAATCATCATTTATAATATCATCAAAGCCTGGTGTAGCTTGTTTATCGCCTGTATTGATGCAAAGCAAAATATCATGTGCATTATAATCTTCTTTATCTGTATAATGGCTATCATTGGTAGCTATAACAGGAACATTAAATTTTTTTGAAAACCTCATCAACGTTTCGTTGATTTTTATTTGTTCAGCTAAATTGTGTCGTTGTAATTCTATATAATAATCTTCTCCAAAAACATCTAACCACCACTTAAATTCATTTTCTGCTGCTGCTTCGTTTTCATTTAAAATTGTTTGAGGTACATAAGCACCAATGCAACAAGTTGTAGCTATTAATCCTTCAGAATATTGCAGAATTAATTCTTTATCTATTCTTGGATATTTGCTATACATTCCTTCAATATATCCAAGCGATGTAAGCTTAATTAAGTTTTGATAGCCTGTTTTATTTTTTGCTAATAATACCTGATGGTAACGTTTATCTTTTTCTGCTTTGGTAAAGGTTCTTTTATGCCTGTTTTCTACTACATAAAATTCACAACCAACAATAGGTTTTACAATAGGTTCTATTTTATCAGTACCATCTTCATTTTTACCTACTATTTTAGTTTTTTTCCAAGCCTCTGCAACAAAAGAAAAAGCACCAAACATATTGCCATGATCTGTAATTGCCAATGCTGGCATATTATCTCTCATGGCTTTTTTATATAAACTTTCTATGGAGGCTGCTCCATCTAATAATGAGTATTGTGTATGAACGTGTAAATGAGAAAATAACATTTTTATTTTTTGATTTATCTATTTATTAAAAAAATCTTTAGAAAAAATATACCTACTCTTTTTGAAAAGTAAATACCTTTAAACTACCACTAACATAATTGCACACCCAAGCTTCTAATTTATTTTCATCTTCGTAAACATCTACTCCTACTGGTTTTTCTTTACTTTCCAATGAATATAATTTTGTAAAACTTGAATCATTTATTTTAAAAACATCCAAAGTATTGCCATTGTAACATGTAACAAATAAGTATTTAGAATTTTTACTTAATGCTATAGTTCGTGGTTGATAATTTGTGTTTATTTCAAATAAAGTTTTTCCTGTTTGCTCATTAATACATGCTATTTTATTTAAACTATTATAGCTTACAAAAAGTCGTTGTTGATTATCTAAAATAATATGACGTGGTGCAGATTTTACTTTTATATTATTTTCAATTTTCCATGTATTGTTATCAATTACTGTAATTGATTTTCCTCCCATAATTGCTATGTACGATTTTTTATTTTCATTATCAATAGCAATACCTCTTGGAATAGATGATAATGGAATGGTAGTAATTACTTTTCCATAAGGATATAATGTATCATTTAACTCCAACACACTTACATTGTAACTATGCCAGTTGCTTACCAATAAAAATTTATTATCATTGGTGCAAGAAATAACTTTTGGCGTTTTTCCTGTTTTAATAAATGGCACATAAACTGAGTCTTTGATTTTATTTTTAATATGTGTTATGAAAAGTTTTTTATTAGGAACTGATTGAGTTTTATAATTCATAACAGTGTCAATGTGTATGGGTACAATTCCTTTTGCATTATGCAACGATACCCATAAAATTTTATCATCATTGCTAAAACAAGCCTCTACAGGTTTTTCTTCAAAAGATTCCATTGTAGTTTTTTTATCATAATCCCAACCTAATGCTTTTGTTGCTTTAAACTTAAATATTCTATTTACTTTTCTTTCATTTCTATTGTATTCAAAAATGCTCATGGCTTCTAAATTCATTGCATATAACTTTGTTCCATTGCTGTTAAATAAAACAGATTTTGTTCCTGCATCAGCATCTACAATTTCTGATTTTTTAAAAATTAATTTGGTATAATCTTTTTTATGAGGTGTAGTATCTGTTGCCTTTTCAGTAGAAATAGTAGTTAGTACTCGTTTTTGTTTAGCAACAATGAGCAGCGTAAATAAGAAGAGAAATAATGGTATAATTCGTAAAAAAGCAAACATTTCTATTTTTTTGAAAGGATTTCAAATATCGTTTTTAAAGTTTAGAGGCAGAAGTTGCAATTATCCACACTACTTCATAAACTGAAAAGAATGTTAAAAAGTTTTGCAGGTTAATTGATTTTTAGGTAATGAAAGGTTAATTTGCATCAATCGGTAGTTATGAAATTAAAAAAACTTTTATCAGTAATAGCAGCTTTTGCCATTTTTACAAGCTGTAAACCTTTGCAGAGTTTAACTGCAAAAGATGTTTCATCTGCTCCTAAACAGCAATCATCAACTGTACAAAATACTAAAGTTAGTTTTATAGAAACCATAGAAGTAACACCAGGTAGTGTAGTAACATCTAAACATAAAACAAATAAAAATACCAATACAATAACTAAAAAAAGTACTGAAGAAAAAAGCAATACGCAAACAATTAGCTACACAAAACCTAACGAGGACCTATCAAATTCTAATATAGAAAAAGCAGATTTTTTACAGTTAAAATATGCTGTAAAGTTAGATGCTACAGTAGAAAAATTAAATAACATTACTTTATTGCAAGTAATAGATAAATGGTGGGGAACAAAATATTGTTTAGGTGGTACAACAGAAAATTGTATTGATTGTTCTGCCTTTACTCAAACAATAGCCAAAGATGTTTACGAAACTCAACTTCCCAGAACTTCTCAAGAACAATACAACGCAACCAATCCTATTTCAACAGAAGATTTACAAGAAGGTGATTTGGTTTTTTTTCATACAGGAAGAAGAGGTAAAAGGGTTTCGCATGTTGGTTTTTATTTAATGAATAATAAGTTTGTTCATGCCTCTACCAGTAATGGTGTAATGATAAGCGATTTAACTGAGAGCTATTGGAAAAATAGATACAAAGGTGCTGGAAGGTTAAAATCTAACAGCCATTCTATAAGCAAAAATTAAAATTCTTACACTTTTTTATAAGCCAACATTTACTGTAAAAGCCAAGTTGCAGCGTTAGGTTTTTCTTCAAAAAAACTCTTATTTGGTAATTTCATTTATACGGCTACATTTGCAAAAAATTAAGGACTATGTTTTGGACATTAGAGTTAGCAAGCTACTTAGAAGAAGCACCATGGCCAGCTACAAAAGATGAATTAATTGATTATAGTATTCGTAGTGGTGCCCCTATTGAAGTAGTAGAAAATTTACAAGAATTAGATGATGAAGGAACAGAAGTGTATGAAAGCATTGAGGATATTTGGCCAGATTATCCAAGTCAAGATGATTTTATGTTTAATGAAGATGAGTATTAAAATTAAGTAACATTATTTCAATAAAAAGAGGCTGCATCATAAGATGCAGCCTCTTTTTATTTTTACTTCTACACTAAATTACTTTGTTATATAATTCAAAGAATCTGCAACATCACCACATTCAAGCATACTTGTAGGGCGATAAGGATTTTTAATATCTGAAGAACGGCTTAACCAAAAAGCATTGGCATCGCCTTCATCAAAAGCCATTGGGCAGTGTTGATGATACACAATTTCTCTATCGTATTGTACCACTTTTATTAAATTGTATAATTGGTCTGTAAGTACGTTAAAAGATTTTCTTTTGTTTAATAATGTTTTCTCGGCTATTAAGCCTTTTAATTCTGCAGACATGCTTTGTGAAAATGATTTGGCATTTTCTACAATTCCTGCATCGCCTTTTAATTCATTTAATTTCAAACTATCTACAGCTACTAACATTTTACCTGCAAAAGCATTAATAAGTGTATCACTTTCTGTAATAAAATCATCTTTTAAATGAAAATAATTATCCATTACTTCTTTAAAAGATTGATTGAAAGCATCGGAGTTTTTGCTTTTACTTAATGAGGCAGTAGGTACATCTTTTACTTCTGTTTTTTCTTCGCTGCCACAAGCTACTACTAAAAGTAAGAGTGCATAAAGGAAAAATTTTTTCATGTGTTGAGGTTTTATTGATTTAAAAATATAGGTTGAAATTAGGTGTGTTTTAAATAACTGCTTCATCTGCTATTATTGTATTTTCTTTTTCTAAGGTATTATAATTTATCAATTCATTATACAGTGTATCTCTTTCTATAGGTATTCTTTTAGCTTGTTGTATTAAACGTACTAATTCTTCTGTAGTCATTGATGGGCTTTGCTCTTCGCTACCAGCCATAGAGTAAATTTTTGTTGTATCATCTATTGTACCATCCATATCATCAACTCCAAAACTTAAAGTTAGTTGAGCATTTTGCCTACCCAACATGGGCCAATAAGCTTTAATGTGTGGAAAATTATCCATATACAATCTTGCAATAGCATACATACGCATATCTTCAACTACAGACGATTCTGGTACATCACTCATTTCATTGTTTTTATTTCTAAACTTTAAAGGGATAAAAGTGTTGAAGCCATTTGTTTCGTCTTGTAATTGTCTTAAAGTTTCCATGTGATGTACTCTGTGCCAATATTTTTCTATATGCCCATACAACATAGTTGCATTGGTATGCATACCTATTTGATGAGCAGCTTTATGAATTTTTAACCAACCTTCTGCATCAACTTTATCTTCACAAATTTTCGTTCTTATTTCTGGATGAAAAATTTCTGCTCCTCCCCCAGGTAAAGATTGTAAGCCTGCATCTTTTAAAAACTGCATACCTTCTTCAACAGTCATTTTAGCTTTACGAAACATATATTCTAACTCTACAGGAGTAAAGCCTTTTACATGCAATTCAGGACGATGGGCTTTGATGGCCTTTATAGTATTTGCAAAAAAATGTACATCTAATTTTGGGTGAACACCACCCACAATATGTACTTCTGTTACTGGTTGGTTATCGTATTTTTTTACAATATTCAGCATATCATCAATACTCAATTCCCAACCTTCTTCTCTGTGTGCATACAAACGAGAATAGCTGCAAAACTTACAACTGAATACA
The DNA here is from genome assembly GCA_026931905.1 of Chitinophagales bacterium. GTDB lineage: Bacteria > Bacteroidota > Bacteroidia > Chitinophagales > Chitinophagaceae > UBA1930. Next base: position 14,295 of record JAIXLB010000104.1, on the reverse strand, counting down.
CAAATATTGGTGGGCTCTATATGAAAATTTCTATTGAAAAAAGTTTTATTGCCATGTTTTTTTTCACGAACAAAATTTGCTAAGCTTCCTACAAACGATAAAGAAGCATGCTCAAACAACATTACACCCTCATCAAAACTAATTCTTTTATTATCTAAAATTTTATAGGCAATTTCTTTTAATGAAGTGTTTTTTTCTGCATCTACAATAGCCTTAATATTCTTAATATCAGCCAACATAATAAATAATTTTAAACCTGTGCAAAGCTAAGTGTTCATGCTTAACAATGTAGGGCTTATTTGAAATGTTCAGTTTAAATAAAGTTATTTTTTGGAGTTAATAAAATGCTCTACCAATTTCCATAAAACAACACCAGCAGCAGTAGCAACATTTAAAGAATGTTTCATACCTAATTGAGGAATTTCTATACAATTAGTACAAGCATCAATAACATTTTGTTGTACGCCTTCTACTTCATTCCCAAACACAACAGCAATTTTTTTATATGCACTTACCTCAAATTTTTCCAACGATATGCTTTCATCTGCTTGTTCTATTGCAAAAACATGGTAATCGTTTTTTTGTAGTGTTTGTACAGCTTCTAAAGCAGAATTAAATTGTATCCAATCAACCGTATCAGTAGCTCCTAATGCAGTTTTAGCCATTTGCTTATGTTCTGGTGTAGGCGAATAACCACAAATAAAAATGGCTTCAATTAAAAAAGCATCAGCAGTACGAAAAATGCTACCTACATTGTACACACTTCTAATGTTATCTAATACAATAATAACAGGATTTTTTTCTGCTTGTTTAAATTCTTCAACAGACTTTCTGCCTAATTCATCCATGCTTAATTTTCGCATAAAGCAAAAGTAAGTGAAAGCAAAATTTTATTTACCTGACAAAAAATAATTGAAATAAAAGAAGCTGTTTTTTTATTAAATATTTTCAATAATAGCCAAACAGGTTTTTAATAATTTTTCAACTGCTGCATCGCCATCTTTACTAAATTCTTTTCTTACACGATTGGCTACTATAACATTAATACTTAAACATTGATGTCCTAATAGTTTTCCTAAACCATAAATAGCACTTGTTTCCATTTCAAAATTGCTGATGCGATGATTACCAAAACTAAAGCTCGTTAAATTATCTACTAAAGTAGGGTTGGAAATTCCTAATCTTAAAATACGTCCTTGAGGTCCATAAAAACCAGGACAGGTAACAGTTATGCCTCTATGAAATCCATCTACAAAATGCTTAATTAAATTTACTCCACCAGAAGCAATATAAGGTTGAATATTGCCTGTAAGTTGCGTATGTGCAATAAAATGTTGTAGTAATTGTTGCTCTTCAGAATTCATTTCAAGTCTGTAATAATTTAATAAATTATCTAAGCCTAAGCCGTGTGAACCAACAACTAAACTATCTACAGGAATATCTGCTTGCAAAGCTCCAGAAGTTCCTAAACGAATAATGGTTAATGGGGTAAGATTTTCTTTGATAGTTCTGGTAGAAAAATCTATATTTTTTAAAGCATCTAATTCGTTTACGGTTATATCAATATTATCAGGACCAATACCTGATGATACAACAGTAATTCTTTTTTTACCTATATAACCCGTTGCATGCACAAATTCTCTGTGTTGTCCTTGAAACTCTATTGAGTCAAAGTATTTACTAACCTTAGCAACTCTAAAAGGATCTCCAACAGTAATTACAGTATCTGCCAATTCTTCTGGTGCAATATCTAAATGATAAATTGCCCCTCTATCATTAATGATTAATTCTGATTCTGCTATTCTATTCATAAAAAATGTTTTTTGTTTTTTAATAAAATTATTCAATGTTACTCAACCGATTTTAAAATACCATCTTGTTTTTTATAAAAGTATAATTTCTTATTTTCAAAATAATTGATGCTTGGTACATCGTTGTTATTTAAAACAGGCTGAATATTAAAGTTTGTAAATACATTAAAATCGTTGCTGGATAAGTTTTGTATAAAATCTTGTTTGTACTTTATAAGATGATGGCAAAATTTATAAGTTGCTTCATAAGCTTTCAAAAACCAATCGCTGGCACGAGCAAAAAACTTATCATTATAAACATCGGTTAAATATTTTCCAAAACCATTTTCTCTTACAAAATTGTATGGCGATGAATAAATAATTTCTGAACCTTTTGCAGCACCTTCTAAAGGTATTGTATTCAATTCTTTTATACCATCAAAGGTTGGCATACCTATTACTGTTTTTTTGAAATTTTTCAACTGGTCTAAACTATTCACTAATCTCAAACCAAACTTTTCATTTACTGTACCACAAATAATTATATTGTTTTTAGAACTATCTAAGGCTTTGCGTAATTGAGTTAAACTAAAAGTATCCGTTAATTCTACTGTTGTATAATTTAAAGGAATGGCTTGTGTTACATCTTTCATTTCTTTGAAAATGTTTTCTATGTCATTTTCTAATTTTCCTCTACGTTTTATATACACTAATTTTCCTGTAGAATAATTGCTTTGAATGTATTTATACAAACCCTCACAATGTGTATGTAGTGTAGGGTTTAATAATACAAAATAGTTGTTATCTGCTACACCACCATTATTAGGATAGGTTACAGAAATTAATGGAATTTTTTTACTCTTAGCCAAATCTGCTAATGGCTTTATTTCGTTATTTTCTTTAAAATAGGATATGATTAAAGAAACGCTGTCCCAAAATTTTTGAGTCATAATTTTTTTCATGGGCATTGTTTTGCTCTTGGTATCAAAGAACAAAATTTCTAATGGCATTTTTTCTTTTTGCAAACTATCTACAGCCATCATTACACCATTGTAAAAATCTAACCCTGGCAAAATATTTCTTGGCATAGTGTTGCCAACTACTTTATAAGTTTCTCCATTAAATGCAGAATCAATAAATATAGGAGCAAGCACAACAACTTTATACACTACATTTGGTTGAGTAGTGCTGTCATTTTCGTTTTGAGCTAATGCCGAAAAAAAATTAAAACTAAATAGGGTTATTAAAAATAAATACCTCATAATTAAATTGAATTGCTTTAGACTTTTAGCAAATGAGTTAATAAATATAATGCCAAAAATTTTAAAATAAATTATTCCCATTCAATAGTTGCTGGAGGTTTGCTACTTATATCGTACACAACCCTGTTTATTCCACGAACATTATTAATTATTTCATTAGAAACTAAAGCTAAAAAATCGTAGGGCAAATGAGCCCAATCTGCTGTCATACCATCAACACTTGTTACAGCTCTTAATGCAACAGTATATTCATACGTTCTTTCATCGCCCATAACACCTACACTTTTTACAGGTAATAAAATAGTGCCTGCTTGCCAAATGGTATCATATAAATTTTTCTCTTTCAACAGTTGAATATAAATATCATCTGCAGCTTGCAACAGTTTTACTTTTTCTTCAGTAACCTCTCCTAAAATTCTTATGGCTAAACCAGGACCAGGAAAAGGATGTCTATTAATCATATTTTCTGGAATGCCTAAAGACAAACCTACTTTTCTTACTTCATCTTTAAACAAAAAACGCAAAGGCTCTACCAATTCAAGATGCATTGTATCTGGTAAACCTCCTACATTATGATGGCTTTTTATAGTAGCACTTGGACCATGTACACTTACACTTTCAATAACATCAGGATAAATGGTTCCTTGTCCTAAAAATTTTACCTCAGCAATATCTTTAGCTTCTTCTTGAAAAACATCTATAAATAATTTTCCTATTGTTTTCCTTTTTTCTTCTGGGTCTATTTTATTTTGTAATTCTTTATAAAATATTTTTTTAGCATCAACTCCTGTAACATTCAGGTTGAGTTGTTCGTAAGTTTCTAATACTTTTTCAAATTCGTTTTTTCTAAGTACTCCATTATCTACAAAAATACCATGCAACCTGTTGCCTATTGCCTTGCTTATAAGCATTGCAGCTACAGTACTATCAACACCTCCACTCAAAGCCATAATTACATGAGCATTGCCAATTTGTTGTTTAAGTTTTGCAACAGTTTCATGAACAAAAGAGGCAGGTGTCCAATCTTGTTTGCAAACACATATTTCTGTCAAAAAGTTTTTGATGATTGTTTTGCCTTCGGCAGAATGATATACTTCTGGATGAAATTGTAATCCATATAAAGGCTTAGTATTTGTTGCAGATTTTTTGAATGCAGCAATAGGAATGTTTTCAGTTGTTGCCAATATTTCAAAATTTTCTGGAAGATTTACAATACTATCACTATGGCTCATCCATACTTGAGAATTGTTGTGTACATGTTTAAAAATAACATCATTTTTTGCAAGATGTAAAGAAACTCGTCCATACTCTCTTTTATTGCTTTTATCTACTTTTCCTCCAAAATTTTTAGCAGTAAGTTGAGCACCATAACACACTCCTAATACAGGAATTTTTTCTATAAACTTTTGAATATTTACATCAGGATTATTGGTATCATTTACACTAAAAGGGCTACCACTTAAAATAATACCCTTTAAAGTTTCATCAATAATAAAAGATTGGTTGTAAGGAATTATTTCGCAATAAACATTTGCTTCTCTTACACTACGAGCAATTAGTTGTGTAAATTGACTTCCAAAATCAAGAATGAGTATTTTCTCTGTCATTAAGCGAAGATAAATGAAAATAAGCCAGTGAAAATAGTTAAAACATTAGTTAATTATTTTTAGAAAATGGATATTCAATATCTAACAATTCTTTAAGAGAAACATTCAGTTCTTCTGCAATTTTGTAGAGTACATATATAGATGGATTTACTTTGGTATGTTCTATTTTGTGTAAGGTTTGCCTATTACGATTTGTTTTTTTATTTCACCAAAAACAAACCCCAAAAAGTCTGTTTATAGATATTGGTTCTCATGATGAGGTTTATTGACAAGCAAATTTTCGCCATTCATCAAACGAATAATGAGAAACATACTCCCTTTCTTTTCGTAGTTACAATATTTTCAACTCTTTCAGGCTGTGCCCTTCTTTGCGTTCAATAATGTTTCTGGGCTTTGCGAAGTGGCGGGTTTTAGCACAAATATTAAATAGAAATACTACTCTTCAAACTTACTCAAAAACTCAATAGAAGTACTTTAGCTAATTTGTTTGTTGTGTACCTTTTTTAATCGATGTATTTTTCAAATGGTTTTACAAATTTCTTAATCATATCATCTGCTCGTTTTTTTGCTTGGATTACAAAATGTTTTAAATATAACTTTGCCCAGCTTTTCATAGTTCCGTTAAATGATTGGTCTAAGTCGCTAACGTGAAACTGAATTTGCATTGCAGCCGCCCAATTTATGTAAAGGTCGTTTGGATGTGCTTTGAACAAACAAGCAAAATGAATTTCGTTGCAAATCAATTTGTCATTATTCAACATCCAATCAATTTCAAAATAGTTAATTGTGAAATTATCAAACTCTTTGTTGTCAAGCATTTTAGCACAAACCTGTGCCAATTTGAACGCTGAAATAATGTTCGGTGGTTGTGCCGATTTGGAAACATTGCGTGTTTTGATGTCAATAATTTCGTAAAAATTGTCTTTCACTACCAAAATATCTGCTGTGTCATTTTGTTTTTCGTCAAACGGATTTTCAATGTCTTCAATTTTTGCATTGAGAAGATAGTGTAATGTTGGATTAGAATAAAGTTGTTGTTTTATTTGAATTGTCTGATTATCCGTTTTATTTGTAAAGAGTGAAAACAAATAATCCTTTTGATAAAAAGTTTGTTTCGGATATTGAACTTCAATCTCTTTCTTAGTCATCTGAGATAGACTTAAATTATGCTCAAATGATTTTGACAATTGTATGTTATTGTAATTTACCATAAACCTATTTCATTATTTTGTCAAAATAAATACTATCTATTTTCTTCTTATCAATTATCTCAATAGCTGTTTCTACAAAATCGTGAAAATCTTTATTGGATGTACTTAAAAAGTTCATAAAATTAATGTCAGCCGTTTCATTAAATCTTGCTGAAATAATTATTTCGCTTTTGGCTGGATTACTGATATTCAGTTTTATCAATCCTATTCCATAAGCATTATTAAGTCTTGATAGATTATCTAAAAACACGTTATCACTTTCAAAGTCTTCAACTACTAAGTAGCCATAATTTGCCCAAGTAGAATTGGAGACAGCCTGAAAATACGCCTCTGTTATGTTTGATTTATCAAGTTTAACTTTAAGTTCAAAGCTATAAAATTCAACAACTTTTGTAGAAAATAATCCTAATTTCTGTATTTCATTTTGAAACAATTTGTTTAGTCCTAAAATAACGGGATTTATTCCGACAATATCAGGATTAGTCCATTTCCCAATTTTATTTTTTATATTAGTTGCTTTCAACGCATTAATTGTTTTACAAAAAACACCAAATCTATCGTGAGCAAATTTTACCAAATAAGGATGCAATTCAATTTCTGATAAGGTTTGGATTTCATTGTATGATTTACTTTTTAAGAAAAACCGTTTGAAACTTACTTTATCTTTACTTTCAGAATGGATTCCAACAATCGGATTTGTGCCAACAGAATACTTGCTTAATGTTCTTGCAATAGCAGAAATCGGAACTTTAACACGCAACAATTCATCACATAGCTTGTAGTTAGGATGTCTCTTTACTTGTTCAAAAATTTCTTTTTGTTGCAAAGGCACTTCACTTTTGTTTAAAATATCTATGATTAAATCTATCAACTTCATCTTTTAATTCTTTTCACTTGAAATGCTTTATCAAGTCCACTTACAAGTCCGTTTCCGATATCGCAAATTTCGCCAATGGTGTGAAATTCTGTTTTTTCTTCGTCAAACAATGCAAGTAGTGATGTAGGATTTTGTTTTTGACAAACAGTTTCTAATTTCTGTAATTCTTCACGAACTTCATCACTTTGCAATAGCCAACGTTCATTCGTTTTGAATTGCGTAACGTGTAAATATTCTGCATCTTTGAACGGAATTTGGTTTTGTAAATTTTCAAGCGTTTCAGAAATCAGGCGTTGGTTAGCGTAAAATTTTGCAACCTTAATTTTGTCCGTTTTTTGTTTACTTTTTACAAACTTAAAAATAACGATTGAAACAGTTACTTTGTCAAAAATCGGTGTTTCGTTGAAGTGATAAATTTCTTCAAAGTAGCCGTGTTGCACCATATAATTCCTCAACGAAATGGAATGAGTGGTGTTCATCCAATACTCTGGGCAAATGAAAATCAATTGTCCATTTTCATTGAGTAGTTCAATAGATTTGAGAATGAAAATGTAGAGATAATCGCAAAGCGAATTGAAATATTTATTCCAAATTGGGTTTGTAGAAAGTTCTTGTTTTAATTCATCTTCTAAATTTTTCCAACGTATGTATGGCGGATTTCCGATAATTAAATCAAAGGTTTCGTTAACATTCGCAGAAACAAAACTTTCGTAACGAACGAAAGGAAAGTCAGTCGCTAAATCTTCGTCAATTTCAAAAGCGGTCAGGTTGTTGTAACCTTTTTGTTGCAGAATTTCTAAGAAAACTCCTTCGCCACAAGACGGTTCTAAAATTTTTGAGTTTGCGGAAATGTCAGCCAAACCAATCATAAAGTCAGCCACTACTTTTGGTGTAAAGTATTGCCCAAATTTGTTTTTGTTGCTCTGTTTTACTGCTACTTCCATTCAAAAATTCTATTCTGACAAAGTTACACTTTTTTAGTTTTGGTCTGTTACAGTTTGTCAAATAAATGTAGAAACTTGATAGTTGTACGGTCGCCTCTAAAATGATTCACAACGTGCCAATTTACGCCAAAACGGTCTATTTCGCTGATTAAACTAATCAGCTCCAAGTCAATATCTAAATTGAAATCATATATTTTATCCTTCATTTCTGATACGATTTGATACGAAAATATACGTTTGTGATACGTTCATTTTTTTATAAAGCTAACTATTGATAAGAACGTTCAAAACTATGGCTCAACGAATACCTAATAGTATTGCTGAAGTTGGCTATTAAAAATATATGCAGTGAAAATAATTTTCGTAAAGCAAATTGTAATGATTGATGAATAGTTGTATTATAAAAAATTTACTACACTACTACATGTGTTTGTTTAATTACACCCATTACAAACACACTTTGAACATTTGCAATATTTTCACTTTGGCTTAATTTGTTTACATGAAAATTATAATAATCATCCATGTTTTCTGCAATTACTTTCAGCATAAAATCAAATTCTCCTGAAATATTATAACACTCTATTACTTCTGGTAAGGTATGAATATGTTTAATAAATTTTGTGCCTGCATTTTTACTGTGTTCTTTCAGGCTTACATAACAAATAACCATCAGGCTTTTTTTTACTTTGGTATAATCCAATAAGGTTGCATATTGTTTTATAACTCCATTTTTTTCCAATCGTTTTATTCTTTCATGCACAGGCGTTGTGCTTAAATGAATTTCTTGAGCAATATCTTTTACAGTTGCTTTTGCATTGTGTTGTAAAACTTTAAGAATTGCTATATCCTTTTCGTCTAACAATATATTTCCATTAGTGTTTTGTTCTGTTTGATTAAGTTTTGCCATAATAAACTATGTATTTATTCTGTAAAGTTGAAAAATATTATTTAAAAATCATAAATTTCAATAGTTTATCATAAAATTATTCTATAAAATATACTTTTGCAATCTAAATATTAAAATATGTCAACATTAACTAAGAGCATTGATTTTAAATTACCCTATAAAGTAGCCAACATTGAGCTTGCAGAATGGGGAAGAAAAGAAATACGTTTAGCCGAAGCAGAAATGCCAGGTTTAATGAGTCTTCGTGAAGAGTATGGTGCATCTCAACCTCTAAAAGGTGCAAGAATTGCAGGTTGCTTACACATGACTATTCAAACTGCAGTGTTAATTGAAACTTTAGTGGCTTTAGGTGCAGAAGTAAAATGGAGTTCTTGTAATATTTTCTCTACACAAGATCAAGCTGCTGCTGCTATTGCTGCTGCTGGCATTGGTGTATTTGCATGGAAAGGTCAAACACAAGAAGAAGCTGATTGGTGTATAGAACAAACATTATTTTTTGGTGGTGCAGATAGACCATTAAACATGATATTAGATGATGGAGGCGATTTAACTAATATGGTATTTGACAAATACCCTGAATTTGTTTCAGGCATTAAAGGTTTGAGCGAAGAAACTACAACAGGTGTACATCGTTTATATGAAAGAATGGTAAAAGGTACATTACCTATTCCTGCAATTAATGTAAACGACAGTGTTACTAAATCTAAATTTGATAACAAATATGGCTGTAAAGAATCTTTAGTTGATTCTATTCGTAGAGCTACAGATGTTATGATGGCTGGAAAGGTTGCTGTTGTTGGTTCTTATGGAGATGTAGGCAAAGGTTCTGCTGCTTCTTTAAAGGGTGCTGGCTGTCGTGTAATTGTTACTGAAATAGACCCAATTTGTGCTTTACAAGCTGCTATGGATGGCTTTGAAGTAAAACCAATGATTAAAGCTGTAGCAGAAGCTGATATTATAGTTACTGCTTCTGGTTGTCGTGATTTAATTACTGAAAAACATTTTAGATTAATGAAAGACAAAGCTATTGTTTGTAACATTGGACACTTTGATATTGAAATTGATATGGCTTGGTTAAATGACAATTATGGTAATACAAAAAATACCATTAAACCTCAAGTAGATCTTTACACTATTGATGGTAAAGATGTAATAGTTTTAGCTGAAGGTCGTTTAGTAAATTTAGGTTGTGCAACAGGACACCCAAGTTTCGTAATGAGTAATTCATTTACTAACCAAACTTTAGCACAAATAGAACTTTGGACAAACACCGATAAATATGAAAACAAAGTTTATGTTTTACCAAAACATCTTGATGAAAAAGTTGCACGTTTGCACCTTGCAAAAATTGGAGTTGAACTTGATGTATTAACTGATGAACAAGCTGCTTACTTGGGCATTACCAAAGAAGGTCCTTTTAAAGCAGAACATTATAGATATTAATTTTGATTGTCAATAAATAATAAAAAAAAGGCACAAAATAAATTGTGCCTTTTTTTATTCTACCATTCAGCTCTTGCACTTGGACTTATACTTAAATCGGAGAATTGATTTTCTAAAAATTTGTAATAGCCTGTAATAGCTATCATTGCTGCATTATCGGTACAATATTCAAATTTTGGAATGTACGTTTTCCAGCCATATTTTTTACCTGCTTCTGTAAAAGCATTTCTTAAACCAGAGTTTGCACTTACTCCACCTGCTAAACATACTTCATAAATACCAGTTAGTTGTATTGCCTTTTTTAACTTTTTCATTAAAATTTGAATAATAGTATGCTGAACAGATGCACATATATCATTGATATTATTTTCAATAAAACCCTGTTCTTGTTTTTGTAAAAAATATAAAACCGATGTTTTTAAACCACTAAAAGAAAAATTCAAATCGGGAATATTTGGTTCGGCAAATTTAAAAGCCAAAGGATTACCCAGCTTAGCATTTTTATCAATTAAAGGACCACCAGGGTAAGGCAAACCAATAAGTTTTGCAGTTTTATCAAAAGCCTCTCCTGCTGCATCATCAATAGTTTCACCAATTACTTCAAGATGCAATGGAGAGTGAGCAATTACAATTTGTGTATGACCACCACTAACAGTTAAGCACAAAAAAGGGAAAGAAGGTTTTACCTCATCTATTAAATTTGCCATTACATGAGCCTGCATGTGGTGTACTGCAATTAATGGTTTATCTAAAGCGAGTGCTAACGATTTTGCAAACTGTGTGCCTACCAATAAACTACCAATTAACCCTGGCGACTGAGTAAAAGCAATAGCATCTATTTCCTGTAAAGAAAAAGGTGTAGCAGTTTTTTTAATTGCTTCTTTTAAAGCAATATCTACAACAGGAATAATATTTTGTATATGAGCTCTGCTTGCTAATTCAGGCACAACTCCTCCATATTCTTGATGTATTGTTTGATTGGCAATATAGTTTGATAAAATTTTTCCATCAACACAAACTGCTGCTGATGTATCATCGCAAGAAGATTCTATGGCAAGTATTTTTACAGACAATTTTATTAAATTAAATTTAAAAACTTCAAAAGAAAATAATTATTTACTTAGTTCTTATAGCAACAACAGGATTCATTTTTGCAGCAATAGAAGCAGGTATAATTCCTGATAAAACACCCAACACTATACATATATTAAAGGCAAGTACAACTATATCAAATGCAATAAAAATTGGAAAAGGCATAACGCTGCTTAATGCTTTGGTTAATATCCAAACCAACAGCAATCCTATAATTCCTCCTAATACACATAAAAATGCACTTTCAATTAAAAACTCTGTAAGTATTGTACTGCTTTTAGCTCCTAATGCTTTCTTTAAACCAATTTGGCTGGTACGCTCTCTTACTGTTACAAACATTATATTAGCAACGCCAAAAGCACCAACAATTAAACTTAAACCTGCAATTGCCCAACCACCAATAGTAACATTACCAAAAAAAGATTTTAATGGATCGGCAGTTGCAGAAATATCGTTTAAAGCAAAATTATCTTCTTGGGTTGGTGCAATTTTTCTTATAGCTCTTAAAATGCCTGTCAGTTCTCCTTTTACATCTTCAATATTATATTTATCATCGGCTTTGGCTACAATAAATCCACCTGATTTTTCTTCATTTGCAACTAATTTACAAAACAAATAGGGAACAATAACTTTATCATCAAATTGCCAACCATCCATAGATGCTCCTTGTTCTTTTAAAATACCAACAATAACACCTTTTTTATTGCCCATACTCAATGTTTTACCTATGGCATATTCTGGATTTCCAAAAATTTCTTTTGCAACCGTATGTCCCAATACAACAGCATTTGTTCCTCTTGCAAATTCAGCACTACTCAAATACCTTCCATTTTCAACATCAAGCGATAAAACTTTATCAAACTCTTCTGTAGCTCCAATCCAAGAAACATTGGATAACTCTGCATTGCCATAGCTTACAGGCGTTGTGTAAAACATAGTATAGGCAACTTCAGATATTAATTTAGAACGCTTTTTAATTTCAATTTGTTCGTAAGAGGTTATTTCTGGTCTTTGTTGATATTTCCACCAAGGCGTGTTTTCATTATTTACCCATGGTGTTTTTTGTATGTAAATTGTATTCCTTCCTAATTTTTCAATATTACTTTTTATATAACCTTCCAAACTATTAATGGTTGCTAATACGCCTATAATACAAAAGATTCCTATAGCAATACCAAACAATGATAGCAATGTACGAAGCTTATGAACCCTAAGTTCTTGCATAGCCATTTTAAAACTATTCCATAATATATTCAGTAGCTTTATCATTAAATTCAAAATTAAAGGGATTTGTGATTAGATTTATAAGAATATGATTAGCAGCTAAATCTTTAACTAAACTATTTATATTGCATACTATGGTAAAAAGTTTTAGCAAGAAAATAAAAACTAAAAAAAGTAAGAAATTTACAATAACTTTTTGGCTAAAATATCATACAAATTATGGAGAAAATATTTTTTTAGAAATACAACATCATTCTTTCAAACACCCAATAGCATTGGAATATTTTAATAATAAATACTGGAAAATAGAAATTCATTTTTATGAAAAAGATTTAATAAACGAAAATATTTTTTACAGTTATTTTATAACCAACAACAATGCTTCTACCATTTATGAAGCCAATAAAGATAAATTTTTCAACCCTGCAAAATACAAATTAAACCTGCACATTATTGATGGATGGAATAGTATGAGTTATGCTGAAAATATTTTTTACACCAAACCTTTTCAAAACGTTTTTTTACAACAAAAGGAAATAAAAACCCAATCGAAATCTAATAAAAAATTTACTCACACATTTAAAGTAAAAGCCCCTATTGTAGAAGAAGGAAAAACCATTTGTTTGCTTGGAAACGCAGATACACTAAGCATTTGGAACACTAACAACCCCATACTACTTTCAAAAAATATAGACGAAAACTTTTATTCTGTAAATGTAGATTTAAGCCAAGCAACATTTCCTATTGAATACAAATATGGTGTGTATGATATGAACAACAACTGTTTTGAATATTATGAAAAAGGCGAAAATCGTGTATTAAATAAAATTGATACTGAAAATGAAAATATAATTGTTCATGATGTATTTGTTGCACTGCCTTACAGTAAATGGAAAGCAGCAGGAGTTGCCATTCCTGTATTTAGTATTAGAACAGAAAATAGTTTTGGTATTGGCGAATTTTTAGACATCAAAATTTTAAGTAATTGGGCTAACACAACTGGCATAAAACTATTACAACTTTTGCCTGTAAACGACACTACAATAACACACACCAACAGCGACTCTTATCCTTATGCAGCCATATCTGCATTTGCATTACATCCTATTTACTTAAACATAGAAGCTCTAATTTCTTCAAAAAAGAAAAAATTAGTACAACAGTACAATGAAGAAAAAAAACAACTCAATAATTCAACATTTTTAGAGTACGAAAAAGTATTACAACAAAAATGGATATACATTCATCAACTGTTTCATCAACAAAAAGAAAAACTTTTTTCCTCCTCATTATTCAAAATATTTTTTCAAGAAAACAAGCATTGGTTAATGCCTTATGCAGCATTTTGTTATGTAAGAGATGAACATAAAACTGCTGATTTTAATACATGGAAAAGTTATAAAAAATTTAACCAAAAAACAATAGAAGCCTTATCAGAAAAGGGTTCTAAAGTGTATGATAAAATTGCCATTCATTATTTTGTGCAATATTATTTGCATCAACAATTACAAGAAGCAGTTCAATATGCTCATAAAAATAAGGTAGCAATAAAAGGAGACCTACCCATTGGTGTACATAAATTTAGTGTTGATGTTTGGCAACAACCCCATTTATTTAATACAACCATGCAAGCTGGTGCACCACCAGATGATTTTGCAACGAAAGGTCAAAACTGGGGTTTTCCTACCTATAATTGGAGTGCCATGAAAAGCAATAATTACTTATGGTGGCAACAACGTTTTGCATACATGAGTAACTACTTTGATGCTTTTAGAATAGACCATATTTTAGGTTTTTTTAGAATTTGGAATATTCCTATACATGCAGTTGAAGGAATTATGGGATATTTTTCTCCTGCCATACCTATACATAAAAATGAGTTTGCAGAAAAAGGCATTTGGTTTAACTATGAACGCTATACACAGCCTTTTATTT